>DASXQY010000140.1:0-29765 GCA_036506915.1 Gaiellaceae bacterium
GAGCAGGTGGCGCTGGAAGAGGCGCGCCGCCCGGTCCGAGAGCCGCCGGCCCCGGAAGTCGGGGTGAACCGCAAGCGAGCCGAGGTCGGCGATCCGGCTGCGGCGGTTTGCGACCTGGAAGCCCATCAGGCCGGCGCGCCGCCACTTGCCGTCCTCCTCGACTTCGATCAGGAAGCGCCCGTACTCCTGCGGCTCGGCCTGCGAGCGCTCGATCTCCGCGGCGAGGCCCTCGCGGTCGCGCGGGCGGATCACGGCGAGGTACGGCTCGACCTCGTCGTGGCTCATCAGCTCGACCAGGAAGTCGAGGTCGGCCGGCTTCGCCCGCCGGAGCCTGAGCCCGTCCTCCTCGATCACTGCGGTGCGGGTGCGGGCTGGCGGCGGCGCCAGACGGAGCGCACCATCCCGGAGCCGAACGCGACGCCGGCGAGGATCAGGACGAGGCCGACGAGCTCCCCGACCGTGATCGGCTCGCCGAGCAGCCCGGCGCCGTAGAAGAGCGCGGTCACCGGCAGCAGGTAGGTGACGAGGCTGGTGCGGGCGGACCCGTCCGTCTCGATCATGCGGTAGTAGATGAGCTGTCCTATCGCCGTCCCGGCGACGCCGAGCGCGACGACAGAGCCGATCACCTTCCAGCCCGGGATCGAGTCCGGGAGCTGTGCGAGACCGAACGGGAGCAGGGCCAGCGCCGCGCCGATCAGGGAGGCGGTCGTGATCACGAGCGCCGATTCCCGCTCGACGAGGTGCTGGGCCCAGAGGCTGCCGACCGCGTAGGCGATCGAGGCGAGGACGACCGCGAGCGTCCCGGCGACGGCCCACCAGCCTCCGCGGGGGTTCACGCCGGCGAGCACGGCCACGCCCGCGATCCCCACGACGACCCCGACCAGGCGCAGGCCGCTCGAGCGCTCGCTGTGACGGAATCTGAGCGCCAGCAACGCGACGAAGATCGGCATCGAGGCGTTGGCGATTGCGGCGACGCCCGAGTCGACGTGCCTCTCCCCCCACGCGATCAGCGTGAACGGCAGCGCCGCCGTCACGACTCCGAGGGAGTAGGGAGCGAGTCCGGCCCGCCGCAGCCGGGCGCCCGCCTCGCGCGGTCCGACCCGGGTCGCAAGGAAGGCGACCAGCAGGAGCGCCGCGAGCGTCGTCCGGCCGAACATCATCGTCGTCGGCTCGAGCTCGCGGCCCGCGACCTTGATGAACATGAACGAGGCCCCCCAGATTGCGGCCAGCGAGATGAGCAATGGCAGGTAGAGCCGGCTCATCCGCCTGAGCCTATCGGTCACCGACCCGTCCTCCGGCGCCGCTAGACTCGGCTTTCTGACGCGGGTCTACGAACAGCCGCTCCATCGGGCGCTCGGCCTGACCAACTCCGAGTACGACCGAATCTGTGAGCTGCTGGAGCGCGAGCCGAATCACTTCGAGCTGGCAGTCTTCTCGCTCCTCTGGTCCGAGCACTGCGGCTACAAGCACTCGGCGCCGTTGCTGAAGCGGCTCCCGAGCGCCGGCGAGCGGGTGCTCCAGGGGCCGGGCGAGAACGCGGGCGTGATCGACCTCGGCGAGGGTGAGGCCGTGGCGTTCAAGGTCGAGTCGCACAACCACCCGTCGGCGGTCGAGCCCTTCCAGGGCGCCGCCACCGGGGTCGGAGGCATCCTGCGCGACATCGTCGCGATGGGCGCGCGCCCGATCGCGCTGCTCGACGGCCTCCGCTTCGGCGCGGACGACTGGGCCTTCTGGCGCGCGGTCGCAGGGATCGGCCACTACGGGAACTGCGTTGGAGTGGCGACGGTCGGAGGCGAGGCGGTCTTCGACGAGGCCTACGCCGAGAACTGCCTCGTGAACGCGATGTGCGTCGGGCTGCTTCCCTCGGAGCGGGTTACACGCGCACGCGCGCGAGGTACCGGGAACCTGATCGTCCTCTACGGCGCCACCACCGGCCGGGACGGGATCGGCGGGGCGTCGGTGCTCGCGAGCCAGGAGCTCGATGACGAGTCGGGAGAGAAACGGCCCTCGGTCCAGATCGGCGACCCGTTCACGGGCAAGAAGCTGATCGAGGCTTCGCTCGAGCTGGTCGAGGGCGGGCTCGTCGAGTCGCTCCAGGACTGCGGCGCCGCCGGGCTTGCGTCGGCTCTCGCCGAGATGGCCCGGGGCGCGGCCGGCGTCGACGTCGACCTCGACCGGGTCCCCCTGCGTGAAGACGGGATGGAGCCGTGGGAGATCATGATCTCCGAGAGCCAGGAGCGGATGGTCGCCGTCGTGCGGCCCGAGCTGCTCGAGCGCGTCGAGGCCGTGCTCGAGCGCTGGGAGCTCCACCACGCCGCGATCGGCGAGGTCACCGACAGCGGCGATCTTCGTGCGTCGTTCGACGGCCAGGTCGTCGGAGAGATCCCCGCGACCTATCTGACCGACGAGTGCCCGCGCTACGAGGTCGAGCAAACGCCGCGATCCGCCGAGACGCCGTCGCCTAGGCCGCAACCGCAGGCTGCGGCCGTTTTTCAGCAGTACGACCACCTTGTCCAGTCGCGCACGGTGCGGCGGCCGGGCCTCGACGCGGCGGTTCTGCGGCTGCGGCCCTCATACCGCGGTCTCGCGGTCTCGCTCGACGGGCCGCCACTTGGCGAGCGCGAGCCGCGCCGGGCGGGGAGCGAGGCCGTCCTCGACGCGGCCCGCAACGTCGCCTGCGCCGGCGGCGAGCCGCTCGCGCTGACCGATTGCCTCAACTTCGGCAACCCCGAGAAGGCGGAGATCGGCTGGGAGCTGGCCGAGGCAGTCGACGGAATCGCCGAGGCGGCCGAAGCGCTCGGGATTCCCGTGGTCTCGGGCAACGTGTCCCTCTACAACGAGAGCGCCGGGAAGGCGATTCCGCCGACCCCGGTCGTCGGATGCGTCGGCCTCGTCCCCGACGTGCGCGAGCTCCCGAACGCCTGGAAGAACGGCGACGCCGTCCTCCTGGCCGAGACCGACGGCACCCTCGCCGGCGCCGCCGCCCTGATCGGCTTCGTCTGGCGCGCCGCTCCCCTGCTCTCGCTGGCGCACGACGTGAGCGACGGCGGGCTCGAGCTCGCGCTCACGGAGGCATCCGAGTGGAGCCGCTGCGTCTTCGGGGCCGAGGCCGAAGCCGCGCGCGGCTCGATCGTCCTTGCATGTCCCCCGCAACAAGTCGAGCGCCTCGATTGGCCCGCACTGCGCGTGCTCGGAGCCGTGGCCTGATGTGCGGCATCTTCGGAATCCGTGCTCCCGACCGCGACGTCGCGCGCGTCACGTTCTTCGGACTCTTCGCCCTCCAGCACCGAGGCCAGGAGTCGGCCGGGATCGCCGTCTCCGACCGCGGCCGCCTGACCGTGCTCCGCGACATGGGCCTCGTCACGCAGGTCTTCGACGAGCAGAAGCTGAGCGGCCTGCACGGCGACGTCGCGATCGGGCACACGCGCTACTCGACGACCGGCTCGACGCAGTGGGCGAACGCGCAGCCGCTGATCCAGCGCGGCCCGAGCAGGACGGTCGCGCTCGGGCACAACGGCAACCTGGTCAACGCGGCCGAGCTGCGCGAGGAGCTCGTCGCCGAGGGGATCCCGCTCGGCACGACCTCCGACACGGAGGTGATCGCGGCGCTGATCGCCCACGATCCCGCGCCGCTGGACCAGGCCGTCGCGAATGCCGCGTCACGGCTGGAGGGCGCGTTCTCCGTAGTCGCGCTCTCCGAAGGGAAGCTGATCGCCTTCCGCGACCGTCACGGCTTCCGCCCGCTCTGCCTCGGCCGAGCCGACGGCGACTGGATCGTCGCCTCCGAGACGTGTGCGCTCGACCTCGTCGGCGCGGAGCTCGAGCGGGAGATCAGCCCCGGCGAGCTGGTCGTGATCGACGACGAGGGCGTGCACGCAAGCCGGGCGGTCGAGCCCGCCGAGCACGGCGCGCTCTGCATCTTCGAGCTCTTCTACCTCGCGCGTCCCGACTCACGCCTGGAGGGCGTCGAGGTGCACGGCGCCCGCGTGCGCATGGGTGAGCGGCTCGCGAAGGAGGCTCCCGCGGAGGCCGACCTCGTCCTCCCGATCCCGGACTCCGGCACGCCGGCGGCGATCGGCTTCTCCCGCGCAAGCGGGATCCCGTTCTCCGAGGGCCTGATCAAGAACCGCTACGTCGGCCGCACGTTCATCCAGCCCGACCAGGGCCTGCGCGAGCAGGGCGTGAAGCTGAAGTTCAACCCGCTCGCCGAGGTCGCGGGGAAGCGAGTGGTGGCCGTCGACGACTCGATCGTCCGCGGCAACACGACGCGGAAGATCGTCCAGATGCTGTTCGAGGCCGGCGCCGCCGAGGTGCACGTGCGCGTGTCCTCGCCGCCGATCGTCTCCCAGTGCTACTACGGGATCGACTTCGCGGAGGAGGACGAGCTGATCGCCGCCTCCCGCTCGGTCGATGAGGTGCGCGACCACATCGGCGCGACCTCGCTCGCCTACCTCTCGCTCGAGGGGCTCCAGGAATCGACGCGCCGGCCCGAGTCCGAGCTCTGCCGCGCCTGCCTCACACGGGAGTACCCGACGAGGATCCCGCGTGAGGCCGGGAAGCTCAGGTTCGAGCGAACGCATAGCGTCGTGTCCGCGTAAGCCGAACGCCCGGCGCGATTGAACTCCGCCGCCAGGCGGATGTCCGCATCGACGGCGCGGCTGGTGGTGACCGAGCCGGCTTCTCCGTAGCGCGTGCGGGCACGTGAACGGCGACGGACGGACCGACCTGGTCGTCGGGGCTCCGAGCGCCGACAGCAACGCCCGTGCCGATTCGGGCTCCGCCTGGGTCGTCTTCGGAAAGGCGAATGCGCAACGAATCGATCTGGCCAAGCTCGGGAGAGGATGGCTTCCGAATCGACGGTGCGTCCGGCGGCGACCGCGCCGGCTCCCGAGTGGCCGGCGCGGGTGACGTCAACGGGGACGGGCAGGCGGACGTGATCGTCGGGGCACCTTTGGCCGACAACAACGGCCGCCGGGACTCGGGTTCGGCCTACGCGTCTACGGCGGCTTCACGCCCGACACGAGGGGCCCGAAGCTCGCACTCCGCGCACGCTCGCCCCAGCGGGCCGTCACGCGTTCCGCTGTCCTCGTCCGTGCTGTCTGCAACGAGACGTGCTGGGTCCGAGCCTCGGGCACGATCACGATCCCCGGGAAGAGGACGAGGCTCCCTCTCAGGAAGGCCGGTCTGTACTCGGTCCTCGCCAACCGCGTACAGACGCTCAGGCTCAACCTCGCGCCGGCCGTTCGGAACCGTCTCGCCCGCCTCCTCGAGCAGGGCAACGAGGCCCGCGCCTCGGTGACCGTGCGGGCAGAGGACCGGGCCGGCAACGTGACCTGGGCACGTCGAACGGTCGAGCTCAAGCGCTGAGCGGACACGCTGCGTCGTTTCCGTTGCGCCGGGCTGTCTGGGGGAACCGGGAGGTTCCCCCAGCTACAGGCGCGCCCTACGAGCTACTGCTCGAGCACGCGGCTGGCCTTCGCGATTCCGCGGCTGAGGAAGTAGAACGCTGTCAAGACGGTCGTTACCGCGACCCACGTGAACGTGTTCACGCTCTCGGCCGCAATCCAGATGATGACGAAGACGATCTCGACCACGAACCAGAGCGCGAACTCAGCGTTGCCGGGGATCGGCAGCCGGGCGCCGGACGGGATGTTCGGCAGGCGGGGCGTCTCCGGGGGCGTCGTCGACATGCCAGCTTCTCCTTTCGTCAGGCCGCTAGGCCGGGGACGTGCACGATCTCGAGCTTCATACCGTCGAGATCGTAAAAGAACACCGCGTAATACCCAGGTTGGTACCAGTACTCCTCCGGACCGCTTTCGATCTCGACCCCCTGCTCTCGAAGCCAGTCGGCCCGCTCGTTGACGGCCGTGCGAGAGCCGGCCTCGAGCGCCAGGTGGTGCAGGCCGACTCGATAGCGGTCGTACCCGCCCTCGGTCTCGGTCTGCGCCTCGCGGAGGCCGATCGAGCTGCCCGGCCCCCACAGGTACCAGATCGTCTCGCCCCGCTCCCCCTGCACCTCGCTCACACCGTGCCAACCCAGCGGGCCGAGCAGGTCACGGTAGAAGGGCAGGCTGCGCTCGATCGACGAGACGACGAGATCGACGTGATGGACGCCGGAGGAACGCACGTATCAACCGCTGCAACGTTCAGCGCGAACCGTGGAGTTCCTGCGGCCCGCGCGTACAATCGCGCCGGTCGTGGAGCTGTTCCACTACCACCTGGTCACGAGCAGCGTCCGTGAGGTCGAGGCTCGCTACCTGGCCAAGCTCGGCTTCCGTCTGGTCGCCCGGTACGGGCGGATCGGCGAGGACCAGGTCCACTACGAGGCGGGCGTCTCCTGGGAGGAGCTCGAGGCGACGGGCTTCCGGCACCGGCTGTCCGAGCTCGAGCGTGGCGCGGTCAACGTCGTCGTGCAGCCCGGGCAGTGGCAGCTCCCGCGGGTCGACCACATCGGGGTGGCGCTCGACGACGACGAGTTCCAGGAGGTCCTGGCGCGCGCGACCGACCTGCGCCTCCGCGTGCAGGAGTACCCGGGCCGCCGCACGTTCATCGCGACCGACGCGGGGTACCGGCTCGAGGTCCATCCCCAGCGCGACTGGATCGACGAGCTGCTCGCGGGATCCGATGAGCTACGCCTCACCGAGCTCCAGCTCCGTGCCGACGACCCGGACGGAAAGGCAACGGCGCTGGCCCAGCTGCTCGAGCTCGACGCCCGGGACGGCGAGGTCGAGGTGGGCGAGACGACGGTCCGCTTCCTGCCGTCGGGCCCGCGTGGGCGCCCGGAGCTCTACGGCGAACTCTTTACGTGAGCTCCTTTCAGATTGACGCTTCGCCGCCGGGCTGCGCTGGGTGGTGCGTGGCAAGGACGCAGGGAGCGCTCGTAGCCGGAGGCTACGGGTGCGACTGAGGACGCCGTCCACGCGCCGCACAGCGCGGCTCGGCGGCAAAAGGCTTCGGTCTGAAAGGAGCTCTTGGCCGGTCCGCGTCGTAGACTCGCGCCGGTGAGCTCGGGCGGGAAGACCTACGAGGCGGCTGGGGTTTCGCTCGCCGCCGCCGAGGAAGTGGTCGAGCGGCTCCGCGCCGCCGCCGAGTCGACCCGGACCGCAGGCGTCGAGGGTGCCTTCGGCGGCTTCGCCGGGCTCTACGCCCTGGACGAGCAACGTCTGCTCGCCGCCTCGACCGACAGCGTCGGTTCGAAGCTCGTCCTCTCGCGCAGGGCCGGGCGCCTGCGCGACGCGGGCAGAGACCTCGCCGCGCACTGCATCGACGATGTCCTCACGACGGGCGCGGAACCGCTCTTCCTGCTCGACTACGTCGCCGCCCACGAGCTCGACCTCGAGCAGGTCGCCGAGCTGGTCGAGGGCGCCGCCGAGGTCTGCCGCGAGGCGGGTTGCGCGCTGCTCGGCGGCGAGACGGCGGAGCTGCCCGGCGTCTACCGCGAGCACGAGCTTGACTTCGCGGGCACTTGCGTCGGAATCGTCTCGCGCGAGGACCTGATCGACGGCTCGCGCTGCGAGCCGGGCGACTTCGTGCTCGGCCTGCCGTCGTCCGGGCTGCACACGAACGGGTTCTCGCTCGTCCGGCAGCTCGTCGGCGAGGACGACTTCGACGCCGACCTGTTGCTCGCGCCGCACCGGCTCTACCTCGAGGACGTGCGGCGGCTCCGGGGGCAAGCCGACGTGAAGGCGCTCGCCCACGTCACCGGCGGCGGCATCCTGGGCAACCTGGCACGGGTGCTGCCCGAGGGCGTCGAGGCCGAGCTCGACTGGAACGCGTGGGAGCGCCCGCCGGTGTACGAGTGGCTCGCGGCGAACGGCGTCGACGAAGAGGAGCTGCGGCGGGTGTTCAACCTCGGGATCGGAATGTGCGCCGTCGTGCCGGAGCGGGACTCGGGCGAGGGCACTGCGATCGGCCGGCTCCGATGATCGGCGTCCTCGTCAGCGGCGAGGGCACGAACCTCCAGGCGCTGATCGACGCGGCCCTCCCGATCACCTGCGTGGCAAGCAACAAGCCGGGCGTGCGCGCTCTCGAGCGGGCCGAGCGCGCCCGGATCGCCAACCGCGCCTTCCCGCTCGAGGACTATCCCGACCGGGACGACCGCGATGCGGCCATGGCGGGCTGGCTGGAACAGCACGGAGTGAGCCTCGTCGTCTGCGCGGGCTACATGCACCTGCTGCGGCGCTCCTTCCTTCGGCGCTTCCCCGGGCGCGTCGTCAACACCCACTCGGCCCCCCTCCCGGACTTCCCGGGACCCCATCCCATCCACGACGTGCTCGCGGCGGGAGTGCCCGAGACGGCCGCGACCGTGCACTACGTGGACGGAGGCGTCGACACCGGGCCGGTAATCGCCGCCGAGCGAGTTCCCGTGATCGCCGGCGACGACGAGGCGAGCCTGCGCGCGCGTGTCCAGGCCGTCGAGCACCGCCTCCTGCCGCGGGTCGTCCGCGAGCTGATCTCGTGATCCGGCGCGCGCTGCTCTCCCTCCACGACAAGTCCGGCCTCGAGCCATTCGCCCGCGGGATGGCCGATCTCGACGTCGAGCTGGTCGCAAGCGGCGGCACCGCGGCCTTCCTCCACAAGGTCGGGATCAAGGCGACCCCGGTCGAGGAGCTCACGGAGGTTCCGGAGCTCCTCGGCGGGCGGGTCAAGACCCTCCACCCGCGGATCCACGCGGCGATCCTCGCGCGGCGGGACGAGGCCGGCGACCGGGCCGCGCTCGCCGAGCAGGAGATTGAGCCGTTCGACCTCGTCTGCGTCAACCTCTACCCGTTCGGAGAGTTCGTCTCCAGGCGCGCCGTTCCAGAGCAGGATGCCGTCGAGATGATCGACATCGGCGGGCCGGCCATGCTTCGCGCGGCGGCGAAGAACTTCGCCTACGTGGCCCCGGTCTCCCGCCCTGAGCGGTATGAGGAGGTGCTCTTCGAGCTGCGTGCCGACGGCGCGCTCTCGCTCGAGACTCGCCGGCGCCTTGCCGCCGAGACGTTCGCGGTCACCGCCGCCTACGAGGCCGCGATCGCCGCCTGGTTCTCGGGGGCGGACGTCTTTCCGGAGACGTTTCTGCCGGGGTTCACGAAGGAGCTCGACCTCGCGTACGGCGAGAACCCGCACCAGCGGGCCGCGTACTACTCCGAGACCGGCGCGCGGCGGCACCTGCTCTCACGCGTCGAGCAGCTCCACGGGCGCCACCTCTCCTACAACAACCTCAACGATCTCTCCGCGGCGCGCCTCGTGGCCCGCGAGTTCGAGCTGCCGGGCTGCGTGATCGTCAAGCACGCCAACCCCTGCGGGGTGGCCGTCGCGGGCTCGATCGAGCAGGCCTACGACCGGGCGCTCGCGGCCGACCCGCTCTCCGCGTACGGGGGCGTGATCGTCCTGAACCGGCCGGTCAGCGAGGCGCTCGGCGAGCGGCTGGCGGAGCAGTTCGTGGAGCTCCTCTACGCGCCGGGCTACGACGGCGCGGCGCTCGCACGACTTCAGGAGAAGCCCGGCCTGCGGATCCTGCAAGACGGCGAGCGACGCCTGTCGAACCCCGGCGAACGGGACTACAAGCGAGTCCTCGGCGGTCTCCTCGTCCAGGATCGCGACGGGGACGTGGAAGACCGCGACGGGATGGAGGTCGTCTGCGGCGCCCCGACCGAGATGGCCTGGGGCGACCTGCTGTTCGCGTGGCGCGTGTGCAAGCACGTCTCCTCGAACGCGATCGTGCTGGCGCGAGACCTGCGGACGATCGGGATCGGCGCCGGCCAGATGAGCCGCGTCGACGCCGTGCGGCTGGCGTTGGACAAGGCGCGCGAGCACGGCCACGAGCTGGCGGGCGCGGTGCTCGCCTCGGACGCGTTCTTCCCGTTCCCGGACGGCCCGCAGCTCGCGTTGGCGGCAGGCGCGACCGGCTTCATCCAGCCCGGCGGCTCGAAGCGGGACGGCGAGGTGGTCGAGGCGGTCGAGCGGGCGGGCGGGACGATGGTCTTCACCGGCCGCCGCCACTTCCGGCACTGATGGACCAGAGCGATCTGGCGCTGCGCAACCACGTCTACCGGCGCTTCGCCGAGCTCGGTCGCGCGCCCGAGCTCGCCGAGACTGCTGACGAGCTCGGGCTCTTGGCCGAGCGGGCAGAGGCAGGACTGCGCCGGCTCCACGACGCGCATTGGCTGGTGCTGGAGAGCGACCGGCCGGAGATCCGGATGGCGAACCCGTTCTCGGCCGTGCCGACGCCGCACCGGGTCGAGGCGGGCGGGCGCACGTGGTACGCGAACTGCGGCTGGGACGCGTTCGGAATCCCGGCTGCTCTCGGCGTCGACGGGCACATCTCGAGCACCTGCCCGGACTGCGGAGAGGCGATCGAGCTGGACGTGATCGACCGGCGGCCGAAGCCGAATCGTGACGTCTTCCACGTGCTCGTTCCCGCGCGCTCGTGGTGGGAGGACATCGTCTTCACGTGAAGCACGATGCGACTCTTCCGGTCGGAGGAGCACGTGGCGCGGTGGCTGAGGGAGAACCGGTACGAGCCCGGCCGCACTGTCACGGCCGGGACGCTCTGCGAGCTCGCCCACGCCTGGTGGGGCAACCGCCTCGCCCCGGACTGGCGCCCGCGTACGCGTGAGGAGTCGCAGGCGATCCTCGACCGCCTCGGCCTCACCGGCGAGTTCTGGCAGCTCGCATAGCTCCCAAGCTGCACCCTTTCTTTAGGCGCCGCGGTCGAAATAGGGTTCATCCGATCGTCGTTCAGGAAACGGACCCGCCGACCGGAGGAGCCCGATGACCGCCGCCCACCCCGACTCTCGCCGCTGGCTCACGCTCGCCATCGTGGGCGCAGCGTTCTTCATGACGGTTCTCGACGTCGCGATCGTGAACGTGGCCATTCCGTCGATCCAGACGGATCTGAAGATCACCGACCCGACGACCGTACAGTGGGTGCTCACGGCTTACGCGATCACCTTCGGCGGCTTCCTCCTCCTCGGCGGGCGGATGGCCGACCTGCTCGGCCGGCGGCTGATCTTCCTCATCGGGCTGACGCTGTTCACCCTCGCCTCTCTCGCCTGCGGCCTGGCCAACAGCATCGGCCCCCTGATCGGGGCGCGCGCGGTGCAGGGCGTGGGCGCCGCGATCATCTCCCCGGCCGCCCTCTCGATCGTGACCACAACCTTCGAGGAAGGGGCGGAGCGGAACAAGGCGCTCGGGATCTGGGGCGCTCTCGGCGGGTCCGGCGCCGCGGCGGGCGTCCTCTTCGGCGGCATCCTGACCAAGTACCTCGGCTGGGAGTGGATCTTCTTCGTCAACGTCCCGGTCGGCGTGCTCGTCTTCGCGCTGACCCCGCCGTTCGTCCCCGAGAGCCGGGCCGATCTCGGCGAGCGCAGCTACGACGTGGCGGGCGCGGTCACGGTCACGAGCGGCCTCGCGCTTCTCGTCTACGCGATCTCGAAGGCGCCGGACGTCGGCTGGGGCTCGACCCGGACGATTCTTCTCCTGGTCGTCTCGGTCACCCTGATCGCCGCGTTCGCGGTGATCGAGTCGCGCACCCGATCGCCGCTCATGCCCTTCAGCATCTTCCGAATCCGTTCGGTGCTCGCCGCCAACATCGTCGGCTTCCTGCTGGGCGCGGTCATCTTCGCGAACTTCTTCGTCCTCACCCTGTACGTGCAAGAGGTCCTACACTGGTCTGCGCTCAAGACGGGCGTCACCTTCCTCGCCACCGCCGGGACGACGGTGATCTGGGCGGGCGTCGCCCAGGCCCTCACGACGAAATACGGCCCGCGGCCGGTGATCGTGGTCGGGCTGATCGTCCTGGCGGGGTCGATGGGCTGGTACACGCAGATCCCGGTCGCCGGCCACTACTGGCCCGACCTGCTCCCCGCGTACATCACGTTCGCCCTCGGGCTCGCGTTCGCGTTCGTGCCCGTCACGATCGCCGCGTTGGCCCAGGTCGCGCCACGCGACGCAGGGCTCGCGTCGGGGTTGATCAACACAAACCAGCAGATCGGCGGCGCGATCGGGGTCGCGATCGCCACGACGATCTTCGTGTCCCGCTCCAAGGACCTGCTCAAGACCGGGCACACGCGCGCGGAAGCGCTCACCTCCGGCTACCAGTGGGCCTTCTGGGCCCTGATCGCCCTCGCGCTCGTGGGCGCCCTGGCGGCATACGTCCTGCTGCGAGGCACCAAGATCGAGATGACCGAGAGCGAGCCGGCCGCCGAGCCCGCCTAGAGCTCTCCGGGTCGGGCGAAGCGGTAGAAGCTGCGGCCGAGGCCGGCGTTCGAAACGGCCATGCTGAGGCGGAGGAAGTCCTCGAGCACTCGCGCACTCTCCAGTCCGCCCGCGTCGACGGGGTCGTAGCCGGCGTCGCGGATCAGTTGCGCGGTCGTCTCCTTCGCCGCGTCCTCGCCGCAGTAGAGACAGCTGGGCGGGACGCGCTGCTCCCCCACCTGGTCGTGCAGCGCCGCGAAGATCGTGTTGAACGCCTTGGCGACGTTCGCGCCCGAGACCTGCTTCACGTAGGCGGCGAGCGACTCGAGCCCGCCCGGCCGCCGCTCCTCGCCGAAGAAGTTCGTCGCGTCGATCAGCGTCTTCCCCTCGAGGCCGCTCACACCCTTCAGGGCGTCCTCGATCGCCCCGAACGGAACCGCGAGCAGCACCGCCTCCGCCCCGGATACGTCGCCGCCGTCGCTCCCGAGCCGCTGCACCTCGTGGCCCGCCTTCTCCCAGAGGTCGGCCAGCCCGCCGCCGACGTTGCCCTTGCCGATGGTCGCGATCTTCATTTCGGAGCTCCTTTCGCGAGCGTTACGCTTCGAGTCGTGCCGCGCGAGTACCCGACGCTGCTGGAGCTGGTCGGCCGGACGCCGCTCGTGCGGCTCCAGCAGATCGTTCCCGCGGGGGCTGCAACGGTTCTCGCCAAGCTCGAATTTCTCAATCCCGGCGGATCGATCAAGGACCGGATCGCGATCGCGATGATCGACGCGGCCGAGCGCGAAGGGAAGCTCGGCCCGGGTGGGACGATCGTCGAGCCGACCTCCGGCAACACCGGCACCGGCCTCGCCATCGTCGCTGCCCTCAGGGGCTACCGCTGCATCTTCACCATGCCCGACAAGATGAGCCGCGAGAAGATCTCGCTGCTCAAGGCGTTCGGCGCCGAGGTGATCGTCTGCCCGTACGCGGTCGAGCCCGAGTCGCCCGAAAGCTACTACTCCGTCTCCGACCGCCTCGCCGAGGAGATTCCCGGCGCCTACAAGCCGGACCAGTACCGG
The DNA here is from genome assembly GCA_036506915.1 of Gaiellaceae bacterium. Classification (GTDB taxonomy): domain Bacteria; phylum Actinomycetota; class Thermoleophilia; order Gaiellales; family Gaiellaceae; genus AC-32. Next base: position 13,239 of record DASXQY010000140.1, read on the forward strand.
AACGCGAACAACCCAGACTCCCACTACCAGACGACCGGCCCGGAGGTCTGGGAGCAAACGGGCGGAGAGATCGACGCGCTCGTGATCGCCGTCGGCACGGGCGGGACGATCACCGGCATGGCGCGCTACCTCAAGGAGCAGAGCCCGGACCTGACGATCGTCGGCGCCGATCCCGAGGGCTCGATCTACACCGCCGGCCCCGAGAAGCAGCATCCCTACCTGGTCGAGGGGATCGGCGAGGACTTCTACCCACAGACCTTCGACCCGTCGGTCGTCGACCGGTGGGTGACCGTGTCCGACCGCGACTCATTCCTGACCGCGAGGCGGCTGGCGCGCGAGGAGGGGTTGCTGGTCGGCGGCTCCGGCGGGACGGCGGCCTGGGCCGCGGTCGAGATCGCGAAGGAGCTCGGCCCGGACAAGACGGTGGTCACGCTCTTCCCCGACGGCGGGCGCGCCTACCTGTCCAAGTTCTACGACGACAACTACCTGATCGAGCTCGGGTTCCTCGAGCGGCGCGAGCCCGCGCCCAAGGTGGCAGAGGTGCTGCGCTTCAAGCACCAGGACGACCCGGAGCTGCCCGAGCTGGTGACGATCGAGTCGCACGAGAAGGTCGGGCAGGCGATCGACCTGATGCAGCGCTACTCGATCTCGCAGCTCCCGGTCATGCGGCACGGCTCGGCCGGCTCGCTCGCGGACGTGGTCGGCTCGCTCCAGGAGCGCGGGCTGCTCGACCTGGTCTTCCGCAATCCCGACTCGCTGAACGAGGACGTTGCCGCGGCGATGCAACCGCCGCTCGCAGCGATCGAGGCGAACGAGTCGGTGGACGAGGTCTTCGCGGCGCTGAGCGGCGGGAGCCCCGCCGTCGTCGTCGCGAGCGACGGGCGGCCGGCCGGGATGCTGACCCGCTCCGACCTGCTCGAGTACTTGGCCCACGGGCGCGGCAACTCCCGCGGCTGAGATGTCAGTCGATCGGCTGCGAAGCCTCCTCGAGCAGGCGTTTCCTGGAAACGAGGTCTCGGTCGAGGACCGCACGGGCGGCGGCGACCACTTCCTCGTCAGCGTCGCCAGCAGCCGCTTCGACGGCCTGTCGTTGGTCGAGCAGCACCGGCTCGTGTACGACGCGCTCGCCGAGCCTCTCGCCGATGGCACCATTCACGAGTTGAGGATCAAAACGAGAGGAGCCGCGTGAGCGATCTGAAAGGGCAGATCAAGACCATCATCGAGAGCGAGGACGTCGCCCTGTTCATGAAGGGCACGCCGCAGTTCGTCATGTGCGGAAACTCGCAGCGGGCGCTCGAGGCGCTGCGGCGGGCCGGCGCGCCGGTGACGGCCGTGGACATCCTTCCGGACCCGCGGATCCGCCAGGAGCTCTCGGCCCTCTCTGGCTGGCCGACGATCCCGCAAGTCTTCGTCCGCGGCGAGCTCGTGGGCGGCGCCGACATCGTCGAGGAGCTGGCGCAGAACGGCGATCTCGAGCGGACGCTGACCGAGAAGCTGGGCCCCGACTACCGCGGTGCCGGCGCCGAGCGCGTCGTCGAGCTGACTCCGGCATAACGGCGTCCGACAAGCCTTGAAAGGCGACGTACCGCTCGCTCGGATACAGGCCTGACCGAATCCATCGCGACACCAGCCGTCGAGGAGCGCAGCCAGCCCACCTCGCTCTACGTCACGGGCGCGATCGCGCTCGCGTTCGTGATCGTCTCGATCGTCTTCGCGGCCGACTCTCCGTGGTACTTCGTCTTCAAGATGCTCCACGTCGGCGCGGCCGTCACCTGGGTCGGCGGAGGCCTCTTCATCACCATCTGCGCGGTGCTCGCCGAGCTCGCGAACGACGACGACCAGCTCCTCCAGATCGGCCACTGGGCCGAGACCGTGGCCGGGCGCGTGTTCCCGGTGATGTCGTTCGCCGTGCTCGGCTTCGGGATCGGGATGACCTCGAACGCCGGCATCGGTTACGACCAGTTCTGGCTCGTCTTCGGCCTGGTCGCGTGGGCGCTGTCGGCGGCGACGGGGATCCTGTTCCTCGGGCCGGAGTCCAAGCGGCTGAACAGGGCCGCGGCCGCGCACGGTCCGAAGTCTCCGGAGGTGCAGGCACGGCTGCGCCGGATCCTGTTCGTCGTCCGCATGGACGTCGCACTCATGTTCCTGATCGTCTTCGACATGGTGGTGAAGCCCTTCTCCTAGAAACGGCCTGGCTAGAGGGTCACCCAGAGGAGCAACGTCGAGCAGATGACGGCCGCCGCGGCGGTCGGGATCCACGCGCGTGCCCATCGGCCCGCATCCTCCTCTGCGAGATCGCGGGCGAGCAGCGTGGCGACCGAGCCGTGCGGCGTGGCGAGCGCACCGACGCTGAGGCCGACGATCGCAGCGTACGCACCCGGGCCTGCGGTCGCGAGCGCCGCCAGGGAGGCGCTGACGGGCAGGTTGTTCGCAACAGCCGAGGCAGCCGCCGTCCCGCCCGCCACCGCCAGCAACGTCACGACGCCGCCGCCTCCCAGCCGAAGCGGCGGCAGCAATCCGCTGAGCGACGCGACGAGACCGGCCATCTGCGCACCAATCCGCCACGGCACGAGCACCGGGAGGTCGCTCGGCGGCTCGGGCAGGGCCGCGCCAGCCGCGTAGCGTCCCGACGTCAGCGACCGGAGCGGCACCAGTGCGCACAGAGCAGCAGCGCAGAGGCCGGGCACGAGCAGGTGTTCGAGGAAGGAGGCGGGTGAGAGACCAAGCCGGCTCATCACGACGAGGTTTGTCGGGTTCCCTTCCGGCACCGCGAGCGAGGCTGCGTTGGCCACCGCGACCGTGCCGAGGAAGAACGGACCGAATGGGACTCCCCGGCGACGGCTGAGCGATCGCACGATCGGAACCATCAACACGACCGCGCCGTCCAGGGACACGACGCAGGTGACCAGCGCCGACGCTGCACACACGAGCCCGTACAGCAGCCGAGTGCGCCCACCGCCCGCCCGGGCGAGTCGTTCCGCCGCCCGCTCAGTGAGGCCCGCCCGCTCGACCAGGTAGGCGAGGGAGAGCGCAACCGTCAAGAAGAGGAGCATCGGCACCGTCGCCGACGCCGTTGCTTCGAAAACACCGCCTCCGGCGAGCACTGCCGAGGTCATCCCTGCCGCCAGTGCGGCCAATGCAGCCGCGCGGCTGCGGGGCCAGCCCGCCACGGCCACGACCGCCAATCCTGCGAGAATGAGACGACTAAGCACCCTTTACAGTTTAGATTACTTAACTACATGCCTCGGCCGCGGAAGTACCGAAACCCAGTGGACGCGTTGGTATCCGTGGCGCCGCTCGCAAGCCGCTGGATCGAGCGCCTCCTCGCAACCCACGAGCCGCCGCTCACGCTGGCGCAGTTCCTCGCTCTGCGGGCCGTCGAGGACGAGCCCGTCACCGCGGGCGAGCTCGCGCGGCGAGCCGGAGTCTCCGATGCGGCCGTCTCGCAGCTCGTCAGTGCGCTCGAGGACGCCCGCTTGATCAAGCGCGCCCGGGAGCCGGACGACCGGCGGCGGTACACGCTCGCGCTCACGCCCGAAGGCAGCTCGATCCTCCGCTCTGCGAACCAGCTCGTCCACTCGGGCCTCGACGCTCTTCTCGCCGACCTTCCGCGTCCCGAGGTTGATCACCTCGCCCGGTTGCTCGAACCAGTCGCTGCGATGCTCGGGGGATCGCCGCCCCCGCCCCGCCCGCCGCCGCCTCGGCCGCACCACAGGAGGCCCTGACTAGAATCGAGCCGTGGAGTTCGAGACCCGCGCGATCCACCAGGGGCAGGAGCCGGACCCCGCCACCGGGGCCGTCATCGTCCCGATCTACCAGACCTCGACGTTCGTGCAGGAGGCGGTCGGGGAGCACAAGGGCTACGACTACTCGCGCGCGGGGAACCCGACCCGGACGGCGCTCGAGCTCTGCCTCGCCTCCCTCGAGGGCGCGGATCACGGCCACGCCTTCTCGTCCGGGCTCGGCGCGGTCACCACGATCATGCACCTGGTCAATCCGGGCGAGCGCGTCGTCTGCGTGAACGACGTCTACGGCGGCGTCTACCGCATGTTCACGCAGGTCTACGGGCCGAAGGGCTACGAGTTCGAGTTTCTCTCGGCGGCGGAGCTCAGCGGCAACCTGGCGGAGCACCTCGACGCGCAAACGCGCGTGGTCTGGCTCGAGACCCCGACGAACCCGCTCCTGAACCTCGTCGACATCCGGGCGGCGGCCGAGGCGGCCCACGCGGCGGGCGCGATGGTCGTCGTCGACAACACATTCGCGACCCCGTACCTCCAGCGTCCGCTCGAGCTCGGCGCCGACCTCGTCGTCCACTCGACCACGAAGTACCTCGGCGGCCACTCCGACCTGATCGGCGGGTTCGCGGCGACGAACGACCCCACCGTCGCGGAGCGCCTGACCTTTCTCCAGAAGTCCCTCGGTGCAGTACCCGGGCCTTTCGACTGCTGGCTCGTCCTCCGCGGCCTCAAGACACTCGCGATCCGGATGCGGAAGCACTGCGAGAACGCGCAGGTCGTGGCCGAGTTCCTGCACGGCCACCCGAAGGTCGAACAGGTGCTCTTCCCCGGGCTCGAGTCGCATCCGGGGCATGAGATCGCGAAGCGGCAGATGGACGATTTCGGCGGGATGGTGTCGTTCCTGGCCGAGTCCGAGGAGGAGGCGGTCGCGCTCTGCGCGCGCACGCGGATCTGGCGCCTTGCCGAGAGCCTCGGCGGCGTCGAGAGCCTGATCGAGCACCCGGCCCGGATGACCCATGCCTCCACCGCAGAAGCACCCATCGCGGCCCCGCGCAACCTCGTCCGGCTCTCGGTCGGGATCGAGTCGGCGGACGACCTCGTCGCCGACCTCGAGGCAGCGCTCGTCCGAGCCGCCGCCACCGCAGGCACTTAGTAACAGTCTGTTACTTGGGGAGAAAGGAACCCGCGCCCGGGCACCGGTGTAGAGCGGTCATACGATCCGAAAGGAGCTCGCGATGACCCGCTTCTTCCTCGCGCTGGCCGCCCTCGCCGCGGCGTTGCTCATTCCGGCCGCGGCGCTCGCCAAGGGCCCGTCCGCTGCGAGCGTGTCCGGCCCCGGGCTCGGCAAGACGCTCGCGATCCGGGGCGACGGCGAGACCCAGAACACGGCGCTCGGGCAACTGACCCTGAACGCCGGGTTCTTCCCGGCCGCGTTCACCCAGCAGCCCGACCCGATGCTGCCGGGGCGCCCGGCGGGCAAGCTCGGCCCGAAGTACACGATCCACTACGTCGTTCCGGGCGGCGGCGAGCCCGGCCACGTGCAGAAGTTCCGCATCACCCAGGATCTGTACCCGTACGCGGCCGGCGGAGCCGTCACGTACATGAAGCCGGGCCAGAAGATCTTCGACTTCACCACCCACGGCGGCTGGTTCCCCGGCGGAATCGCGCTGAAGCAGACGCTGGTCCAGAACGGCCTCCCGGCCCGGGCGCCCAGCGCCTCCTCGTCGAGCAGGAACCTGGCCGTCCTGCTCGGCGCGCCCGTCGTGCTTCTCGTCGCCGGCGGCGCGGCGCTTGTCGCGCGCAGGCGCCGTTCGAGCTGACGGTTCGATCCCCCCGCGCGCCGGCGCGTTTGTAGGATGCCGCACCGGCGCGCGGGGGGGGACGAGGGCGCCGCGGTGCCAATCGCCGGTGGGCGCGCGGCTCGAGGAGGTGCGTTTTCTTGGTAGGCAGATTCAGCAGGACGATCCTGCTCCTCGCCGGGCTGCTTGTGCTCGCGCTTGGCAGCGCGAGCTCCGCGGGCGCGGTGACGATCGCTCCGCCCTGGTGCGGGACGCCCGAGCCGGACGCCGCTGCGGCGCTCCCCGACGGGAGCAACCCGACCGATCCCGTCGGCAGCTTCCCGCACATTCCGTACTACGCGCTCGGCTGCACGCTCGAGGCGATCGCCGCCGAGAGCAACGGCCGGATGACCGTCGAGACGATCGGCCATTCGGCGCAGGGCCGGCCCATGTACGCCGCCACGATCAACGCCCTCGACACACACGCCCAGGAGAAGGGGTTCGAGCGCTGGCAGAAGCTCCGCAGGTTTGCGTTGAACCACCCGGCAGACGCCCAGGCCCAGCTGGCCGAATGGGGAGACGCCTTCAAGATCCCGATCTACATCCAGGCCGGGATCCACGGGAACGAGTACGAGGGCGTCGACGCGACGATGCTGCTGCTCAACCGGCTCGCGACGACGCCGTACGGCACTGACCCGTTCGTCGACCGCGTCCTCGACAACGTGATCCTGGTCGTGAACATCGACCAGAACCCGGACGGGCGGGCCATTGGCCAGCGTGCCAACGGGTTCAACTTCGACCTGAATCGCGACTTCCTCACCCAGTCGCAGTCCGAGACGAAGGCCTCCGTCGGCCTGATGCAGAAGTGGCTCTTCCCGGACATGCTCGACCAGCACGGCTACGTGACGCCGACGCTGGTCGAGGCGACGACCAAGCCGCACAACCCGGGGATCGACTACGACCTCTGGCTGAGGTGGAACCAGCCGCGGACGCTCGCGAACAAGGTCGCGCTCGCGGACGTGGGCCTCGGAATGCAGCGGCCGGTGAACGAGTGGTGCCCGGACGCCGACCTGCCTCCGATCGGGAGTACCACTTGCGCGGGCGGCGTCCAGCCGGGTCCCGCGGTCGCCGAGGGCTGGGACGACTGGGGCCCGTTCTATACGCCGATGTACAACCAGCTCGTCGGGCTGAACGGCTCGACGGTCGAGATGTGCTCGAGCCTGAACTCGAACCCGGCCACCCAACGCGTCTGCGGGGCGCCGGGCCTGTCCTCGTTCCCGCGCGGCCGGCTGGCCGCCCGGTTGGCGCAGTACACGGTCGCCACCTCGACGCTCGAGTTCGACATCGCGAACCGGCAGGACCTGATGCACGACCTGCTCCAGATCTACCGCCGTGGGGACAACGGCGAGCCCCGGCCGCCCTGCTGCCCGGCGCCGTTCGACGTGGCCAACAACTGGATGCACGAGTACCCGACGGCGTTCGTGATCCCGCGGGGTGTCGGCCAGCGAAGCGACCCGGAGGCGAGCCGCCTCGTCGGGTGGCTGCTGACCAACGGGATCGAGGTCTCCAGGCTGGAGAAGGACTACACCTTCGGCCCGCAGAGCTTCGCAACCGGCTCGTACGTCATCTGGATGAACCAGGCGCACCGCGGCCTCGCCGACACCGCGCTCGACATCGGCGTGGACGTCTCCTCTCAGATAGGCCAGCTCTATGCGCCGCCCGGCGCCTGGAGCCACGGCTACCTCTGGGGCGCGAGCCTCGTGACGATCCCGAACGGCGCGGCCTTCGCCGCGAAGACCAAGCAGATAGACGCACCGGAGCCGCTCAGCGGAGGTGTCGCCGCCGGGACCGGCGATCGCTACGCCCTGACAGTCGACTCCCCCACCGCCGTGCGCGTGCTGAACGAGCTCGTCGGCGACGGTGTCGCAACGCAGCTCGCCCTCGCATCCTTCACGAGCGGCGGCAATACGTACCCGGCCGGAAGCGCGATCTTCCAGGCGGATGCGGCCACACAGGCCGCCCTGAACGCCGCAGGGAGCGCGAACGGGGTCCTCTTCCACCCGGTCTCGTCCGCCGCGCTGCCGGCGCTGGACGCGATCGACAGGGTGCCGCGGATCGCCGTTCTGACCGCGGCCGTGAACCAGGACGTCTGGGTCCTGCGGAACCTCGGCTTCACCGCCGACCCGATCGCGACGGGGACGACGAGCCAGCTGAACAACCCCGCCGCGGCGGATCCGCTGGCAAACTACGACGTCGTCTTCAACACCGCGGGCTGGCCCTCGGGCCTGACCGCCCGGGCGCGGCTGACGGCGTTCTTCGTCGCCCATGGCGGCTACATCGGTGCCGGCGCGAACGGCGGTGCGGCCTTCCTCACAAGCGCGGCGCAGGTGAGCGGCCTCGTGGCCGCAAGCCAGGGCGGCGCCGGCAGGAGCGGGATCATCTACTGGAACAACCTGGGCGGAGCGAACAGCCCGATCGTCGGTGCGTATCCGACGCAGGACACGGCGATCGTCGATCCCCCAACCTGGTTCACGTCTACCGGGTCGTTGACCGTGGATGCCCGCCTCCCGATGAGCGGCTTCTTCGCCGCCGGGCTCTGGCAGCTCGCGCTCAGCCCGACCGCTCCCGGTTCGGCGTTGATCGCGCACGGGACGAACACCGCCGGTACGGCGCGGCTGACGATGTACGCGATGAACCCGCTCTACCGCGCCGACCCCGAACGCGAGTGGCCTTCGATCTCGACCGCCGCGTACTGGGCCGACCAATAGCAAACGCTCAAGGGGGGCGGGGGCTCGCCCCGTCCCCCTCGCTAGCATCCGGCCGTGCCGCCGGAACCGCTCGATCTCGTCCATCGCGGCGCGGACCGGGTGATCGGCTGCTACCTGCTGGAGACCGCGGAAGGGCCCGCGCTCTTCGACTGCGGCCCCTCGAGCTGCGTGCCGCGGCTGAAGGAGCGCCTGCGGGAGCGCAGCCTCGAGCTCTCTGACCTGCGCCACCTCCTGCTCTCGCACATCCACCTGGACCACGCGGGTGCGGCGGGCGTGCTCGTCCGGGAGCATCCGGCCCTTCAGGTGCACGTCTCCGGGATCGGGGCGCCGCACCTGATCGATCCGTCCCGGCTCGCTCGAAGCGCGCGGCGGCTCTACGGCGCCGAGCTCGACTCGCTCTGGGGTGAGCTGGCCCCAGTCCCGGAGGCGAACGTCCACGTGACCGGCCCCGAGGTGGTCGGGCTCGAGTGCTTCCCTTCCCCCGGGCACGCCTCGCACCACGTCTGCTACCTCGACCGCGACGGCACGCTGTACGCAGGCGACGCGATGGGTGTTCGGATCCAGCCGAGCCGCGCGGTCTTGCCGCCCACGCCTCCTCCCGACGCGGACGTCGATGCCTGGCACGCGACCATCGACGAGATCGAGCGCCGGAGACCGGCCCGGCTCGCGCTCGTCCACTTCGGCGTCGCCGACGATCCGGCCCGGCACCTCGCCGAGCTGCGCCGACGGCTGGAGGAATGGTCGGAGCGGGTGCGGGACGGTGCGGACGAGGGGGCGTTCGTGGCAGCCGCGGAGGACGAGCTCGCCGAGAACGGAGAGCCGGCCGGGCTGTACGAGCAGGCGATGCCGTTCTGGCAGTCCTACGCCGGCCTCAGGCGCTACTGGGAGAAGCGCAGAGAGCGCGAGGCAACTGCTGTCTAGGCTCGGCCCGCTCGCGGAGCGCGAGTTCCGGCTGCTCTTCACGGGCCAGCTCGTCTCGCTGCTCGGGACGGCGGTGGCGCCGATTGCGCTCGCCTTCGCCGTCCTCGACCTGACCGGCTCGAAGACCGACCTCGGGATCGTGCTGGCGGCGAACTGGGTGCCGCAGCTCTTCCTCGTCCTCTTCGGCGGGGTCTTCGCCGACCGCCTCCCGCGCCACCTGGTGATGGTCGGGTCGAACGCGATCAGCGCCGCCGCCCAGGGAGCGATCGCGGCGCTGCTCCTGACCGGATCGGCACGGCTCTGGCACCTGATCGCGCTCCAGGTCGTGCGCGGCGCCGCGTTCTCGTTCTTCTTCCCGGCCTCGCAGGGCCTCGTCCCCGAGACAGTCCCGCCGAACCTCCTGCAACAGGCCAACGTGCTCCTCGGGATGAGCCGGAATGCGACCAACGTGCTCGGCGCGGCTCTCGGGGGCGTGCTCGTGGCGGCAGCGAGCCCCGGCTGGGCGCTCGCTTTCGATGCCGCCACCTACCTGGCGAGCGCCGCGGTCCTCGCCGCGATGCATCTCCCCGCGCGGGTGCGTGCGCTCGGTGCCCCGAACGTCTTTCGGGAGCTGGTCGAAGGCTGGACCGAGTTCGTCTCGCGCCGCTGGCTCTGGACAATCGTGGCCGCGGCTGGGATCGGCAACATCGCTTGGATGGGCGCCTCGTCGGTCTACGGCCCGCTCGTGGCGAAGGAATCGCTCGGCGGGGCCGCGGCGTGGGGCGCGATCGTCGCCGCTGAGGGCGCGGGGCTGCTGCTCGGCGGTCTGCTCCTGCTGCGCTGGCGGCCGGAACGACCGCTCTTCGTCGGCACGGCGGCGCTGACGACCGGTGCGATCCCGCTCCTCTGCCTGGCCAGCCTCCGCTCGACGGCCGTCATCGCCGCCGCGTTCCTCGTCGCCGGGGCCGGGCTGGAGTTCTTCAACACGTCCTGGGCGACCGCGCTCCAGGAGCACGTGCCGATCGAGAAGCTCTCGCGGGTGTCCTCCTACGACGCGCTCGGCTCGTTCGTCTTCATCCCGCTCGGCCTGTCGATCGCCGGCCCGGTGGCGGACGCGATCGGGCTGACCCACGCGCTCTGGCTGGCCGCGGCGGTCGACGCGGGGTCGATGCTCTGCGCCCTCGCCGTGCGCGACGTCCGCCGGCTCCGCCGGATCGAGCCGGTCGCGGTGGCGACCTGAGCATGCACCCGGCCGAGCGCGGTGAGCTCGAGGCGTTTCGCGACCTCTACGAGGCGGCGCCGCCGGATCTCGGCGCCCGCGTCGAGGAGATCGGCAGCGCGGTCTGCATTGCACTACCCGAGGAGCCACGCTCGGCGATGTTCAACCGCGCGCTGGGGCTCGGGTTGGAGCAACCTGCGACGGAGAGGCAGCTCGAGCAGGTAGCCGCCTTCTTCCGCGAGCTCGGGGTCGAGTGGTGCGTCGCGCTCGCGCCGCAGTCACAGCCGCCGGAGGTGAGCTCGTGGCTCGCGACGCGCGGATTCGTGCCCGGTTACGCATGGGCGAAGTTCCAGCGCGGGCTCGAAGACCCGGGCGTGCGGGAGACCGAGCTGCGGATCCTCGGGGTGAAGGCGGGAGCGGATGTCGAGGCGTTCGCGGACGTCTTCGTCCGCGCCTATGGCACGCCGGAGCTCTTCCGCGACTGGGTGGCGCGGCTCCCGGGCCGAGCCGGTTGGCACTGCTTCGTGGCATTCGACGGCGAGACCCCGGCTGCTACGGGAGCGCTCTTCGCGAAGGACGGCGTCGGCTGGCTCGGCATCGCGGGAACTCTTCCCGAGCACCGCCGGCGCGGCGCGCAGGGCGCGATCCTCGCCGCCCGCATCCGCGCCGCCGCCGAGAAGGGCTGCGAGGTCGTCGTGACCGAGACCGGAGAGCAGGTCGAGAGCCGCCCGTCGAGCTCGTACCGCAACATCGAGCGCGCCGGCTTCGAGCTCGCCTACGTGCGCCCGAACTACCTCTCTTCGCCCAGCGCCGACACTAGCGGCACGCGGTAACGCGGCGCAGCCCCGTCCCGTCCGCCCTCGCGACGAAGATCCCGGAGGCGGCGCAGAAGCGCCTGGTGGAGAAGGCGATGAGGGACCCGTCGGGCGACCAGGCGGGGTCGCCGCCCGTCGCGATCCTCCTCACCTCGCTGCCGTCCGCGGCGGCGGCCTCGACGCGACAAGCGCCAAAGGCTCCGCAGACGGTGACGAGCAGGCGCGTCCCGTCAGGCGACCAGCGCGGCGCGCGGCTGAACGCCGGCAGCGTCCGGGTGAGCACCCGCAGCTGCTCGTCCGCCAAGCCGAAGACGGCGAGCACGACGCCTTCCGGCGTGCGCTGCCAGAACGCAAGCCTGGTCCCGTCCGGCGACCAGGCCGGCGCGGCTCCCTGCGGTCCGAGCGCCACCAGGCCGGTGCCGTCGGCCCCGACGAGGTAGACGTACTCCGGACCGCCCACGCTGAACGAGCGCGAGAAGGCGAGCCGGGTGCCGTCGGGCGACCAGGCCGGCGAGTGGTCGAACCGGCCCGAGGTGACGCGGAGATGGCCGCTCCCGGCGGCGTCGACCACCTCGATCGGGCCGCCGACGGCGCTGCTCGAGAAGGCCAGCTTCGAGCCGTCCGCCGACCAGGCGAGATCGACCCCGGAGCCGACCACCCGCCTGCCCTCGCCGTTCGGCTGGATCATCAACACGCGGCCGCGCGTCGAGTAGGCGACCCAGTCGTCCCGAGGCGACCACGCGACCTGCGAGAGCACGCCGGTGCGGAAGAGTCGCCGCATGCGTCGCCCGTCGACCCCGGCGACGTGCACCGCGCCGGCCGGGCCCTTGGCGCTCGCGAAGAAGAGCTGGGTGCCGTCCGCCGACCACGAAGGGAGCGCGTAGCTCGGCGGAAGCGGCCGAGACGAAGCCCCCGCGGCGCCGAGTGCCAGCACCGCGACGGCCGCCGCGGCCACCCTCACGGGATCACCTTGCGGTAGGCGCGCTCGTAGTCGGCAACCATCCGCTCGGGCGCGAAACGCTCTTCCGCGAATCGCCGGATGTCGCTCGGTTCGAGGGCGTCGGCCCGCTCGAGCGCGTCCGGGATCTCCCGCCAGTCGTCGACGATAATTCCTCCGCGCTCGTCCTCGATCACCTCCGGGACGGCCCCGTGCCTGGTCGCGATCACCGGGGTGCCGCAGGCCATCGACTCGATCATGACGAGCCCGAACGGCTCCTCCCACTCGATCGGGAACAGCGTCGCGCGCGCGTTCTGGAGCAGCTCGACCTTCGTGCCGTGGTTGACCTCGCCGAGGTACTCGATCCCGTTGCCCAGATGCGGCTCCACGAACTCTGCGAAGTATTCACGCTCCCTCGGCTCGCTCACCTTGCCCGCGAGCCTCAGGGGCAGTCCGAGCTCCATCGCGACCGCGATCGCGCGGTGGGCGCCCTTGTCGTGGTTCATCCGGCCGAGGAAGAGCAGGTAGTCGCCGCGGTGCGGCTTGCAGGGGTAGTGCTCGAGGTCGAGGGCGTTCGGGACGTTCGCCACCCAGTTCAGGTCCGGCTTCGGCCCGCGCTGGTTGAGGGAGATCGAGATCAATCCGACCGCCGCCGCGACCTTCCCGATCCCGTCGTAAACGACGCCGGGCTCGCCGTCGAGCGGCCCGTGGACGGTGTGCAGGACCGGCGTCTCGACGAGGCCGCCGAGGGCAGCTCCGAGCGGCCCGGTGTGGTCGTTGATCACGTCGAAGTCGGCGGCGCGCTCGAAGCAGGCGAGCGCGTGGTGCAGCTCCGGCAGCGACCGGCCGATCTGAGCGCTCGGCGCGCGCTCGAAGACCCACGCCAGCGTCGCCTTCGTCCGGGAGTCGCCGGAGGCGAAGAGCGTCACCTCGTGGCCCTTCTCGGTGAGGCCGTCGGCGAGCAGCGAGACGATCCACTCGATCCCGCCGTAGCCGGTCGGGGGCACGGCGAACCAGGCCGGGCTCAGGATCGCGATTCGCAAGGAGGTCTCGGGCACTATGCCTCTTCGACGGTCACTCGGCCCTGGTCGACGCGGACGTCCCACTGGCGGTCGAACGCGCGGATCCCCGAGAGCCGCATCGAACGTCCCGCCCAGGATGGGAGCTCCTCCGGTGCCAGCGTCTCGAGCTGGTGGCGCCGCCGGTCAGGCTCGAGCCCGAGCAGCACCTGGAGCAGGAGCACCGGCGTGCCGGCGGCCCACGCCTGCGGGCGCGCGGCCGTCGGGTAGGCGATCGGAAACGGGGTCTCGGCGCGGGGCAGGCCGGCGAACACCTCGGGGAGCTGGTAGTCGAAGTGGGCGGCCGCGCTCAGCATCCGGCGGACGATCCGCTGCGCCTCGGGCCAGCGCGCCTGCCTGGCGAGCCCGAGCGCGATCAGCGAGTTGTCGTGAGGCCAGACGGTGCCGTTGTGGTAGGCGAGGGGGTTGTAGCCCGCGTCGCCGGTCGACATCGTCCGCACGCCCCAACCCGACCAGAGCTGCTCGCCCATCAGGGCGTCGACGACGGCGTCCACCCGGTCGGTCGGGACGATCCCGCTCCAGAGCAGGTGGCCGACGTTGGAGCAGAGCGAGTCGACCTGCCGCTTATCGCCGTCGAGGGCGAGCACGTAGTAGCCGCCGCGGTCGGTGCTCCAGAACTGCTCGTTGAAGGCGCGGCGCAGCTCCTCGGCGTCGTTCTCGAGCCGTTCTGCGAGGGTGCGGTCGCGCCAGACCTCGCGCGCCAGCTCGGCGGTGCGGAGCTTGGCGTCGTAGACGTAACCCTGCACCTCGCACGGTGCGATCGGCGCGTGGGCGATCGTCCCGTCCCGAAAGCGCTGCGAGTCGCCCGAGTCTTTCCACGACTGGTTCTCGAGCCCGCGCGGGGTGCGGCGCTCGTACTCGACGAAGCCGTCGCCGTCCCGGTCGCCCCATTCGTCGATCCACGCAAGTGCCTTCAGCGCCGGCTCCTTCAGCTCGCGGACGAGCAGCGAGTCGTCTGTCCAGCGCCAGACCTCGGAGAGCAGGACGAGGTAGAGCGGTGTCGCGTCCACGGTGCCGTAGTAGGTGCGGAACCAGTGCTGTGCCGCCTTTCCTGTGCGCAGCTCGTGGACGATCTTGCCCGGCTCGGCGTCGACGTCGGGGTTGTCGTCGCGGGCCTGGAGCTCTGCGAGGACCTCGAGCGCGGTCCGCGCCAGCTCCGGCCCGAACAGGAGCGTCTGGAGGCACGTGATGATCGTGTCGCGGCCGAACACGGTCATGAACCAGGGCATCCCGGCAGCCGGGAGGCGCCCGGCCCGGTCGCCGCGGCGCATCCGGAGCGAGGCGAGATCGGAGACCGACTGGAAGAACGCGCGCCCGAGCTGGTCCCAGTCGGCGCGGATCTGCGGCACGCGCAGCTGCCAGGCCGCGAGCGACTCGCGCACGCGGGTCATCTCCTCGCCGAAGCGCCGCTCGGCGGCCCGGGGCGCGATCGCGTCGCCCTCGATCGAGGCGAGCATGTCCAGCCGCAGCTCCCAGCTCTGCCGCGGCTCGAGCTCGAGCGGGTAGACGACCTTGGAGCCCTCGATCCGGCCCCGGGCAGAGAGGATCACCTGCGTCCGCGCGCTTCCCTCTCCGTCTGGCTCCTCGAGCACGAACTGGTTGTGCTCGTCCTCGTACCGCCCCCCGGCGGCGGGCGGCAGCGGCTTGGCGCGGGTGGGGTCGCCGAGCGCGAAGTCGTGCTCCTTGACCGAGAGGATGTCCGCGAAGTCGGCGCCCAGCTCGAGCGCGACCTCGCAGGAGAGCGGCTCCATACTCTGGTTCTGCACGACGACGCGGTCCTGCATGCCCTCGCCGACGAAGCGGTGGCGCGTGATCGAGATCGAGTCGGGCGGCAACCCGCCCGCGAGTGGGTTGCGCAGGTAGAACGCGGCCGAGAAGTACTCGACCTTGCCGAACGACAGCAGCAGCGGCTTGGCGCCGTTCACCGTCAGCCGTAGGAGCGAGAGGAAGCGCGTGTCGTCGGCGAAGAGGCCCTGCGTCTGGCCGTCGATGTCACCGCGCTCGTCGCAGATGCAGAAGGTCGAGCCCTCGAGGATCGTGATCGCCATCTGCTACGCGTCTTCTCGGATGATGCGAACCGGGCTCGACTGCGCCAGCGCCTTGATCACGATCTCGTCGATGTTCACGTGCGGCGGACGGGTGAGTGCAAACAGGACGCAATCGGCGACGTCCTCCGGCCGCACCGGCTCCACGTTCGCGTAGACCGCCTTCGCCTTCTCCTCGTCGCCGCGGAAGCGGACGCGCGAGAAGTCGGTCTCGACCAGGCCGGGCTCGACGGTCGTGAGGCGAATCGGCCTCCCGAGGAGGTCCTCGCGCAGCGCGTAGGTGAAGCCGCGCACGGCGTACTTGGAGGTGACGTACAGGGCGGCGTTCTCGTACGGCTGGAGGCCCGCGATCGAGCCCATGTTGACGATGTGACCGCCGTCGCGCAGGTGCGGCAGGCACAGGCGCGTCATGCGCACGACTCCGTGCACGTTCGTCTCGAGCACGACCTCTTCGTCCTCCTCGGTGCTGTCGTCGAAGGGATCGCGGCCGAGGCTCAGCCCGGCGTTGTTGACGAGGATGTCGAGGCCGCCGAGCTCGCGGACGGCCAGATCGACGAAGCGCTGGCAGCTCGCCGGATCGGTGACGTCGAGCTCGAGCGCAACCTCGGTCTCGAGCCGGTCGAAACGCCGGGCCCCTCCGGCCACGCGCGCCCCGGCGGCGGCGAGCGCGCGGGCGATCGCGGCGCCGATCCCGCTCGAGGCGCCGGTGACGACCGCGGTCTTGCCCTCGAGCCCCGCCACGCGGCGGAGCTTATTTCAGCACGCCGCTACGCGACTGCAACGGCGGCGAGGGGCGAGGCCCGGCGGCCGAGCTCCACCCCCCGCGTCGCGCCTCACCCGAACGGAACCTCCAAGTAACAGACTGTTACTTGGACGATCGGCTCGAGCCACGCACACGACCTGAGGTTGGCCCGCCTACGCCAGGGCTTGACGCGGAGCTGTCCGGGCGAGGGCCCTAACGCAGGACTCCGTCCGTCCCGCAGACCGTAGATGTGGACGTATGCACCACCGCCCGGCCAGGCTTGGAGTCACCGCCCTGCTCGTGATCACGGTGGCGTTGGTCGTTCCTGGCGCGGCCCGTGCCGACCTCGCGTTGTGGTTCGCGTCGCCTCGCGCGCACTGGGGCCAGCGTGTCCGCGTCGCGTCGCCAGGCCGGTATGCACCTTTCTCGGGCGTGCGCGTCTACCTGGTTCCGATGGCGCTCGCTCGGTCGAGCCGCGACCAGCGGCCCACCGGGCCACCGCACGAC
>DASXQY010000141.1:0-11419 GCA_036506915.1 Gaiellaceae bacterium
CTGGTCGAGCTCGGCTGGTCCGTGACCGAGGCCGAGGAAGCGCTCGCCGCAACCGATCCACAACTGTCGCCCGAGGAGCGGGTTCGCCAGGCGTTGAGGGCAGCGTGACCGAGACGCAGTTCCTCGCGCCCGCGGTCAATCTCGAGGAGGACGAGCTCGAGCGCTCGCTGCGTCCGCGGCGGCTCGACGACTTCGTCGGCCAGGAGCGGGTCAAGGAGCAGCTCGCGATCGCGCTCGAGGCGACCTGCTCCAGGGGCGAGGCGCTCGACCACCTGCTCCTGATCGGCCCGCCCGGCCTCGGCAAGACGAGCCTCGCCTTCATCGTCCGCGAGGAGCTCGGCGTCGGCCTCCGCTCGGCCGCCGGGCCCGCGCTCGAGCGCAAGGGAGACGTGGCGGCGATCCTGACCGGGCTGGGCGAGCGCGACGTGCTCTTCATCGACGAGATCCATCGGTTGAGCCGCGCGGTCGAGGAGATCCTCTACCCGGCGCTCGAGGACTTCCGGCTCGACATCGTGGTCGGCCAGGGCCCGGCCGCCCGGACGCTGACGCTCGCCCTGCCGCCGTTCACGCTGATCGGCGCCACGACCCGGACCGGCCTCCTGACGACGCCGCTCCGCGACCGCTTCGGAATGACCTTCCGGCTCGAGCACTACGAGCCGCCCGAGCTGGCGCGGATCGTCCGGCGCTCGGCGCGGATCCTCGAGGTCGAGATCTCCGACGAGGCCGCCGACGAGATCGCGCGCCGCTCGCGCGGGACGCCCCGGATCGCGAATCGCATCCTCCGGCGCGTCCGCGACGTGGCCGAGGTTCGCCACGAGGGCGCGATCACGACCGAGATCGCGCGCGAAGCGCTCGAGCTGCTCGAGGTCGACGAGCGCGGGCTCGAGCGGACCGACCGCGCGCTCCTGCGTGCGATCACCGAGAAGTTCGAGGGCGGCCCGGTCGGCCTCTCTACCCTCGCGGTGGCGCTCGGCGAGGAGCCGGACACGATCGAGGACGTCTACGAGCCGTACCTGCTTCAACTCGGCTTCCTCCAGCGCACCCCCCGCGGGCGAATCGTCACGAAGCTGGGCCGTGCGCACGTCGGCACTCCCGCGGGCGACGGCGCGAGCCTCTTCTAGATCGGATGTCGGAGCTCTGGGTCCCTGGTTTCTCTGGCCCCGTCGACGACCTGGTCACCCGCATTCACGTCCGCATCGACGCATTCGCAGCCGAGCACGGGACGCGAGCGCTGGTCGAGGTGGAGCTCCGCGACGGCCGCACGGCCGTGCTGCGTTCGCTCTCGCCCGAGCCCGGCTACGGCTTCGTCACCCTGAAACCGCACGCCGACGACGGCGGCGCGGAGGAATGGATCGTCCCCGTTGCCGCCGTCGCCCGCATCACGCTGCGCGCCGTCGAGGAGCGGGAGCCCTTCGGCTTCGCGATGCCCGACGCCGGTTAGCCGTTGGCCTTCTGGACGTAGCGGCCGAGCACGGCGTCCCAGCCGCCGTTGTAGCTGTCGTACGACTCCGCCGCCTCGTCGCCGTAGCGCTCCCAGCCTCGGTGCTCGAGATCGACCCGCGTCCCGTCGCCGTCGGGCGAGAACCGGACCTCGAGCTCCGTCGAGGGCTTGCCGCGGCTGACGTGCCAGTCGATCACGAACCGCTCCGGCGGCTCCCAGGCCGTGACTGTCGCCCATTCGTGCTCCTCGCCGCTCGCGAGCCGGTCGAAGACCCGGCCGCCCACGCGGTTCTCGAACACGACCGCCTCCGGCGGTTCATCGCTCGTCGAGTGCGTCTCGAAGGGCCACCAGGTGACGATCCGGCCGGTGAAGAGCTCGAAGGCCTCCTTCGGCTCGCACTTAACGGTCACGGTCTTTCGCACCGTCAAGTCCATCTGCGTGCTCACTGCGTCCTCCTCTCCGCGGCCGCCTTGAAGTCGGCGAGGGCCGCATCCCAGAACTGATCGAAGTAGTCGCGCAGCTCGCCCAGCCCGTCCGGATCGAGCCGGTAGAGCCGCCTGGTGCCGTCCCGGCGCTCGGTCACGAGCCCCGCTTCCTTCAACACGCGCAGGTGCTGCGAGACGGCAGGCCGGCTGACCGGCAGCTCGCCCGCAATCTCGCCGACCGCGCGGGGACCCCGACGCAACTGCTCGAAGATCGCCCGCCGGGTCGGATCGCCCAGCGCATCCATGGCAGATCGGTAAGCCGTGACTTACATAAGTCTATGCTTACGGATGTCGGGCTGTCAAGAGCTCAGCGGATGTGGATCCGGTACACGTCGGTCCCGCCGGCGCTGGGAACCCAGATGTCTCCGAAGGCGGCAGCGGCGGGAAACGGCCTGGTCCCGACCGGGATCGTGTTCACGACGGTGTTCGTGGCCGGGTCGATCCGCGAGACCGTGTTCGAGGCCAGGTTCGGCACGAAGACGGTACCGTCGTCCGCGATCGCCGCGTTCTCGGGCTGGCTGCCGACGCGGATCGTGGCCACGACCTTTCGTCGCTTCGGGTCGATCCGGGAGACCGTGTTCGAGAGCCGGTTGGAGACCCAGATCGCGGTATTCGATGCGGCGACCGAGCGGGGTGCGCTGCCGACGCGGATCGCGCTGACGCGGTTCGTCCGAGGATCGATCCGGAAGACGCGGCGTCCGATCAGCGACCCGACCCACACCGCGCCGGCTCCGTAACGAAGGTTCGCCGGCCCGACGATGCCCGGGATCCTGATCCTCCGGCGCACTTTGTTCGTGCGCGGGTTGATGCGAACGACGTACCCGAGGTTCGGCTCGGTCGCCCAGACGGCACCGGCGCCGAAGGCGACGTCCCAGATCTGGTCGGGGAGCTTGATTCGCTTGATCACCTTCAGGGTGGTGGGGTCGACCCGGATGACCGAGTGCGAGCCGTAGCCGTCGACCCAGATGCTGCCGGCCCCGATGGCGACACCGCAGGGACCGGCGCCGACCGGGACCGTCGCGGTGACGGTGTTCGTCGCGGGATCGATTCGGGCGAGCATGCCCGTCCCGCCGACGCCGACCCAGACGTGGCCGAAGCCGCCCGCCTCCGAGCACGGGCCGAGCCCCGTCTCGATCCTGGCGACGACCTCGGGAGTGCCGGTCGCGGCCAGTCCGGAGGCCGCGCCGGCGATGATCACGGTGCCGCAGAAAACGAGCAGTCGCCCCATCGGGGAGCACGGTAGAGGTCGCTCTGACCACTGTTAAGGTCCACTTCGATGGCGATTTCGTGGACCAGTTGAGCCGGCCGAGCCGGGCGCCCGAGCTGCTGGTCCCGCTCGACCGCTCCGGGCCGGAGACGCTCTCCGCCCAGCTCGAGCGCCGGCTCCGGGAGGCGGTGCGCGACGGGCGTCTCAAGGCCGGAACGATCCTCCCGTCGACCCGCGCCCTCGCCGCCGACCTCGGGATCTCACGCGGCCTCGTCGTGGGCGCGTACGCTCAGCTCGGCGCGGAGGGCTATCTTGCGCTGCGCCGAGGGGCGCCGCCACGCGTCGCTCCGGTCGCGCAGCCGGCCGCGCTCCCCGCCGCGGCGCGCGATCCGCTGCCACGCTTCAACCTGCGTCCCGATCTGCCCGACTTCGCCGGCTTCTCGCGCGACGAGTGGTTGAGGTCGTATCGCGCCGCCCTGAAGCGCGCACCCGATCAGGAGCTCGCGTACGGCGACGTCCGCGGCACCCTCGCCCTCCGCTCGGCGCTCGTCTCGTACCTCGGCAGGGTGCGCGGCGTCGTCGGGAGCTCCGAGCAGGCGTTCGTGTGCGGCGGCTTCGCGCAGGCCATCGGCTCGCTCTGCACGGTGCTGCGGCGAACGGGACGAAGGACGATCGGCGTCGAGGATCCCGGGCACGCGGTCATCCGCGAGATCGTCGCCCGCACCGGCCTCGAGACCGTGCCGATCCCGGTCGGCGGTGAGGGGATCGACCTCGACGCGCTCGAGGCGGCCGACCCCGACGCCGTTCTCGTGACGCCCGCGCACCAGTTCCCGACGGGCGTGGTGCTCTCGCCCGAACGCCGGGGGCGGCTGCTCGACTGGGCCGGACGGCAGGATGCGCTCGTCGTCGAGGACGACTACGACGCCGAGTTCCGGTACGACCGAGCACCGGTCGGCGCGCTCCAGGGGCTGGCGCCCGAGCGGGTCGCGTACCTCGGCTCGGCGAGCAAGACGCTCGCGCCCGCGCTGCGGCTCGGCTGGCTGATCGCGCCGTCTTGGCTGATCCGCCCGCTCGCGGACCACGTCCTCTATACGGTGATCGCCCCGCCCCGGCTGGAGCAGCTCGCCTTCGCGGACTTCCTCGGCCGCGGCGAGCTCGACCGCCACCTGCGCCGGCTGCGACTGCGTTACCGCCGCCGCCGGGACGTGCTAATCCGCGCGCTCGGGCGCGAGCTGCCCGAGGTCGAGGTACGCGGGATCGCCGCCGGCCTCCACGTTGTCGCCGTCCTTCCGCCGGGCTCCGACGAGGCGAGAGTGGTCGCGGAGGCGCGTGCGCGCGGGATCGGCCTCTACGGCCTGAGCGAGCACCGGGTTCGGCCGGGCGGCGAGCCGGCGCTCCTGCTCGGCTACGCCGCGTCGAAGGAGCCGGCGATCCGAGCGGCGGTGCGGAAGCTCGCGGAGGCGTTTACAACTGCTCGCGGCTGAGCCTGATGATCGTGTCCGCTTGGGCGTCTTCCAGGGACTGCTCCGCTGCGAGACGATGTGATGGTGGCGCAGGAGCCGCTCGACGACGCGACGCTTATCATGGAGGCGCTGTTCGACATCCGTGCGAATACGGAGCACATCATCGATCTGCTGAAGGAAGACGATGGGGAAGAAGAAGAGATGGACGCCTGAGGAGTACGCGGCGTGGAAGGCGCGCTCCGCGGACCTCTCTCGCAGGCTGGAAGAAGCGATTGCGCGCCGAAAGGCCCGCGCCGCAGAGCAGCGCGGCGGCGCCGGCGAATCTAGCGCCTGAACTGGAGCTCGTGCCAGGACGGCGTCGGCGCGAGCTCTAGCAGCGCGCGCTCGCCGCCGGGCTCCAGATACGCGAACTCGGAGGAGCCGTCGTCCCAGGTGACGTCGAGCCGGCCGTCCTTGACGCGGTGGTCGAGCCAGGCGCCGCGGAAGACGAGCTTGCGCAGCCAGTAGACGAGCGACTCCCCGTCGACGAGCGAGAGCCGCTCCCAGTGACGGACGAGGTAGCGACCGAGCTCGCTGCGCGGCTCCTCGATCAGGCCGTCGGCGGTCAGCTCGACCAGGTCTTCCGTCTCCTCTAAGTCGAGCTCGTTGTCATCCACGAGCCCAAGCTTGAACGCGGCTGCGGAGACGCGCTGGGAGAAGTCGGCGGCGTTGAAGCTGAAGCGGAGGCGGAGGAACTCGACGACGATGTCGTCGCCCGAGGAGTAGTTCTCGGCGTCCACAGGAAGAGGATAGCCCTGACACTAGACTGACTCCGTGAGCCTGCGAGCGGCGTTGGCCTCCGGCCTGGTCACTGCCGGGCTCGTGCTGCTGGTGGTCTGGCTGTTCGAGCTGCCGCTCGATCGCGCGGCCGTGCTCGCGCCGGTGCTGGTGGTCGTCTTTGGGGCGGCGGCGGGGCTCGTGGTGCTCTGGACACGGGTCGGCTGGGAGTCGCTGCGGCGCGGCGCGCATCCGTGGAGGTGGGTGGCGGTCGGCGCTGCTCTGCTGGTGCTGCTCGCGGTCCTCTCGCTGCTCGGCGTCAACCTCCCGCGCGAGTAAGGCGCTCGCTTGCGACGCCGACCAGAGAGGCCGTGCCGGCTTTGCCGGTGCGGCCGTCTAGCGGAACCTCCGCGACGGTTTCCCACGTAACGGGGGTATGCGATCCTTGAGCGTGTCGGCCGTCGCGGCGCTGGTCGTGGTCTTCGCCCACGGAGCAGCCGCGGACGGCGGGGGCAGGGCGGAGGCGGTCGCCTCCGGCGGCAGCCGGCTCTGGACGACGGTCCCCGACGGGGTCGTTGCAGTGGATCCTGTGACCGGAAAGCGGTCTCCGGTAATCCGCACCGGCGTGCTCGGAACGGTGCTCGCCGCCACGGAACGCACCGTTTGGCAGCTTCAGCCACACGGCCTCGTCGCGGTGGACGTCGCAGGCCGGCGGGTCCGCCTGCGGATCCGGTTGGGCCAGGCCGGCTACGCGCTGGCGGTCGGCGGTGGCGCGGTCTGGGTACCGAGCTATCAGTCCGACACGCTGCTCAGGATCGACCCGGCGACCGGCGCCCACAGTCGGCGGTCGCGCGTGCCGCATTCGCCGCAGGCGATAGGAGTGGGAGCCGGCTCGGTGTGGCTCGCGTGCATTGGGCCATCGCACACCGGGAGGGGCGGCGTGCTCATTCCGGACGGGCCCGGGATCGTCGCCCGCATCGATCCGAGGAGCGGTGTCGTGCAAAGCCGGGTGCGAGTTGGACGGGGGCCACAGGCGATCGCGGTGGCAGCCGGCGCGGTATGGCTCTTGAGCGGGCGCGGCGTGGGAGCCGACGACACGCTCGACCGAGTCGACGTGCGGACGAACAGGGTCGTGGCCACGTTCCCGGTCCCTCACTGGTCCTCGGCCGTGGCCGTCGGTCGGCGTTACGCCTGGGTCGTCTCGTCGCCGAAGAGCGCCGGCGGAGTGATCACCCGAATCGACAAGCGCACGGGTCATGCCGCCACGCGCCGCATTCCGCGCAGTTGGACGCCGGCGAGCGTAGCGCTTGCGGGCGGGCGCGTCTGGGTGGCTGATCCCGGCGTTGCGCAGCTGATCGTGATCGACCCACGGACGCTCCGCGTGACGAAGCGCGTCACCCTTCCGATCTCCTAGCACCAAAGGGCGCCGTCCGACGAGCGCCCTACCGTTGGCTGCCCATGCAACAGCGGGCGTGGAAGCTACGCGGGCCTTGCCCGCGAGACGAGACCGAGGCTCTCGTGCGCGAGCTCGCGGTCAGCGAGACCGTCGCGACGGTGCTGGTGCGGCGCGGCTACTCGGACGTCGAGGCCGCGCGCTCGTTCCTCGCGGCCGAGCTGCCCGGGCACGATCCGCTGCGGCTCGGTGACATGTCCGAGGCGTGCGAGGCGATCAGGCGCGCAATCGCCGAAGGGAAGCGGGTCTGCGTGCACGGCGACTACGACGCCGACGGGATCTGCGCGACGGCGCTGGCGGTGATCGTGCTGCGCGAGCTCGGCGCCGACGTGTCCTGGCACCTGCCGAGCCGCTTTGAGGAAGGCTATGGGGTGGCAGGCCAAACGCTCACGCGTTTGGCTAGTGAGGGTATTGGGCTCGTGCTGACCGTGGATTGCGGGGTGACCGCCGTTGACGAAGTCGCTCTCGCGCGCTCGCTCGAGCTCGAGGTGGTCGTCACCGACCATCACCGCGCCGGCGCTGAGCTTCCGGCCTGCCCGGTCGTCGGGCCGTACCGCGGCGACTACGCTTTCCGCGATCTTTGCGGCACCGGCGTCGTCTGGAAGCTCGGGCAGGCGCTGCTCGGGGACGACTCCGAGGCGCTCGCGAGGCACCTCGACCTGGTCGCGGTCGGGACGGTCGCCGACGTGGTGCCGCTCGTGGACGAGAATCGCGGGCTGGCCGTCGCGGGCCTGCGGCGGCTCGCCCGGACGCAGAAGCCGGGGCTGCGGGAGCTGATGCGGACGGCGCGGGTCGATCCGGCGGCCGTCGATTCGGGCGCGATCGGATTTCGCCTCGCCCCGCGCCTGAACGCGGCCGGGCGCCTGGGCCGGCCCGAGGCCGCGCTGGAGCTCCTGCTCACCGACGAGCGCGAGGTCGCCGTTCGTCTGGCCGCCCAGCTCGAGGAGCTCAATCGCGACCGCCAGGCCGTCGAGCAGCGGATCCTGCGCGAGGCGACCGAGGCGATCGAGGAGTGGCCCGAGGAACGTCGCCGCCGCCGGGCCTACGTGGTCGCGGGCGAGGACTGGCACGAGGGCGTGATCGGGATCGTCGCGTCGCGGCTGGTCGAGCGCTACGCGCGCCCGGTCGTCCTGATCGCCGGCACGGA
The DNA here is from genome assembly GCA_036506915.1 of Gaiellaceae bacterium. Taxonomy (GTDB): domain Bacteria; phylum Actinomycetota; class Thermoleophilia; order Gaiellales; family Gaiellaceae; genus AC-32. The sequence goes on from DASXQY010000141.1 coordinate 7,953, forward strand.
GGCCGACTGGAAGGGCTCGGGCCGTTCGATCCCGAGCTTCGACCTCCATGACGGGCTCCGCGAGTGCGCGGGCCACCTCGAGCGGTGGGGCGGCCACGCCGCGGCGGCCGGCCTCTCGATCAAGCCCGAGCTGGTCGAGGACTTCGCCGAGGCGTTCGGAGCCGTTGCCGATGCCTGCATCGGCGAGGACGACCTGCGTCCGGCCACGACCGTGGATGCATTTGTCCACGGGGGCGAGCTGACGCTCGACCTCTGCGCCGAGCTCGCCCGCCTCGCGCCGTTCGGCCTCGGGAACCCGAACGTGACCCTGCTTCTGGCCGGCTGCGAAGTGCTGGAACCGGTTGCGGTCGGCGAGGGGAAGCACCTCCGCTTCCGCGTCCGCGCGGACGGCCGTGATTCCGGCAGCGCGATCGCCTTTCGCCTGGGCCAGCAGCTCGACCGACTCCGGCGCGTTGGGCGCTACGACATCGCCTTCAAGCTCGAGGCGAACCATTGGAACGGGACGGTCGCGCCGCAGCTGAACGTGCGCCAGGTCCTCGACGCGGACGACCGCTATATGCGCCTACGCGGGTGGCTGAAAGCCGAATGGCGCCGACCGCCGCACGAGCGCGACCCGACCGCGGCGGCAATCTTCGATGAGCTCGACCTCGCAAAAAGCGGAAGGCGGCACCTGCTCGAGTCGGAGCGGTTCCTGGCGCTGCTGGCCGAGCCCGAGCTCGCGCGCGCGGCGTAGCTAAGAGATGCGGGGCGTGCCGAGGGCGGCGCGGTGCACGCGGCGTGGGCGCCAGGGCCGCGCTTCGCGGGCGGCGTCGTCGAGGCTGACCAGCAGCCGCGCCAGCGACGCCGCCTTGCGATGTCTCCGGCGTTTGCGCACGGCTGTCAGGTTTCGGCTCGCAAGAGTTCGCTCCTGCCTGCGGAATACCGGCTTTCGGCCACTGGAAAACCCGGGAGTACACTTTTCGTATGACGGTCCTCGAAGCCGGTGAACGCCACCAGGAGCTGATTGAAGAGCTCATCTCGGACGTCGCCGCCTACAACGCGGACGTCGACCGCGACCTGCTCCGGCGCGCCTTCAGCTTCGCGGCCGCCGCCCATGAAGGCCAGCAGCGCCGCTCCGGCGAGGACTTCATCAACCACCCCTGGGGGGCCGCCAAGATCTGCGCGGCGCTCCGGCTGGACGAGCAGACGATCGCCGCCGCCCTCCTGCACGACGTCGTCGAGGACACCGCCACCGACATCAAGGACGTGCGCGACGAGTTCGGGGACGAGATCGCCCAGCTCGTCGAGGGGGTCACCAAGCTGACGCGCGTCCAGTTCCAGAGCCGCGAGCAGGCCGAGGCGGAGAACTACCGCAAGATGGTCGTGGCGATGGCGCAGGACGTGCGCGTGATCCTGATCAAGCTCGCCGACCGGCTCCACAACATGCGCACGATCGAGTACCTCGGCAAGCAGAAGCAGATCCAGAAGGCGAAGGAGACGCTCGAGGTCTACGCGCCGCTGGCCCATCGGCTCGGGATCAACAAGCTGAAGTGGGAGCTCGAGGACCTCGCCTTCACGACGCTCCATCCGCGCAAGTACGAGGAGATCAAGGCGATGGTCACCGAGCGCCGCGCCGACCGCGAGGAGCACGTGCGCGAGGCGGCGATGGTGCTGAAGCGGGAGCTCGAGAAGGTGGACATCCCCGCGGACATCGCGGGTCGCGCGAAGCACTTCTACTCGATCTACGACAAGATGGCCAAGAAGGGCCGCGAGTTCAACGAGATCTACGATCTCACGGCGATGCGCGTGATCGTCGAGCGCGACAAGGACGAGGGCACACGCGACTGTTACGGCGCGCTCGGGCTGATCCATTCGCTCTGGAAGCCGATGCCGGGCCGGTTCAAGGACTACGTCGCGATGCCGAAGTTGAACGGCTACCAGGCCCTGCACACGACCGTGATCGGCCCCGAGGGGCGACCGCTCGAGATCCAGGTGCGCACGCGCGAGATGCACGAGACGGCCGAGTTCGGCGTCGCCGCGCACTGGCTCTACAAGGTCGGCACCCGGGACGCGCCGGCCGACGAGGAATGGCTCGCCTGGATCCGGCAGCTGATGGACTGGCAGGAGGACGAGGCCGACCCGCGCGAGTTCCTGAAGACCTTCCGTACCGACCTCTTCGACGACGAGGTCTACGTGTTCACGCCGAAGGGCGAGGTCAAGGTGCTGCCGGCCGGCTCGACCCCGATCGACTTCGCCTACGCGGTGCACACGGACGTCGGCCACCGCACCGTCGGTGCCAAGATCAACAGCCGGATCGTGCCGCTCCACTACCGGCTCAAGAGCGGCGACTTCGTCGAGATCCTGACGACCAAGGCCGGGCGCGGGCCCTCGCGCGACTGGCTCTCGCTGGCGGCATCGTCGCGCGCGCGGAACAAGATCCGGCAGTGGTTCTCCCGGGAGACGCGTGAGGAGACCGAGCAGAAGGGCCGCGAGGCGCTCGAGACGGCCCTGAAGAAGCAGAACCTGCCGTACAAGAAGCTCCAGGGCTCGTCGGTGCTTGCGCAGGTGATCCGCGAGACCGGCTTCAAGAAGGCCGAGGACTTCTACCTCGCGCTCGGCTCGGGGAAGCTCCAGGCGGGCCAGATCGTCAACAAGGTGATCCAGCGGCTCAAGACCGAGCAGGCGGTCGAGGAGGAGGCCGTCCCGCTGAAGGCTCCGAAGGCACGGCATGCGGTCTCGAGTGACAACTTCGGCATCAACGTGCGCGGCGTGGACGACGTCCTCGTTCGGCTCGCCAAGTGCTGCACGCCGGTGCCGGGCGACGAGATCGTCGGCTACATCTCGCTCGGGAAGGGGATCACGATCCACCGCGAGGACTGCTCGAACGTGAAGTCGCTGCGGAGGAACCCGGAGCGGTTTACCAAGGTGTCCTGGGACGGAGGCGCCTCGCAGAGCTTCCGCGTCCAGATCGCGGTCGACTCCTGGGACCGGCCGAGGCTGCTCGAGGACGTCGCCCGCACCTTCGCCGAGCACGGCGCGAACATCGTCGAGTACGGCGGCCACGTCGAGGACCAGCTCGCGAAGAACTGGTACGTCGCCCAGGTCGGCGACGTGAAGGCGCTGCGCAGCCTCCTGACCGCGCTCCGAAACGTCGACGCGGTCTTCGACGCGTACCGCGTCACGCCCTCTTAATCGATTCCCTCGAAGGAGGGATCATCCCTCGAACGGGCGGGGTACCTCGAACGGGTGATGGCGGTTTCGGCCCCTTGGGGCTACAACGAGAGCAGGGGAGAGGGCTTCTCACCAGAGAGCTGCGGCGCCCGTCCGCTTCGAGGACGGCGGATGGGCGCCCGGCACCCTCGGCCGGTGGCGGCCGGCCGGGTGTGTACCGGGCTCTAGCCCGATCCCCTGGCCGCGTAGACCTCGGGCTCGGCGTCGCCAAGGGCGGCTCGCGGCACCAGGGCCCAGAAGCGCCCATCGACGGCGGG
>DASXQY010000142.1:0-1593 GCA_036506915.1 Gaiellaceae bacterium
TGCCCGACTGACTTCTCGGCGAAGCCACAGGAGCACGACGATCGCCGCCCCCACGAGGATGACCGTGGCGCCCTGAACGGCCGCACCAAATGCGGCGAGGGAATCGGCCCGTAGATAGCCGCTGGCCAGCGAGCGTTCGACCACGACGTACAGGCTCGGCAGCAGACCGATTGCCAGAGCGATTGCCAGCACCGCCAGACCGGCCTTCACGACCACCCGAACGAACCGCATCCTCAGTCCCCTGCTGCGTTGCTGTCCTGCAGAACGTAACGGCCATTGTGTACCGGCGAGCCGCCGCTCGGTGCGTCAACTCGGGCTCAGGCGATGATCGCCCTCGCAGCGAGGACCCGTTCCCCCATGGCCTCGTCGCCCTCGATTCGAGCCCTGGCGCGAGCGGAATCGGGATCGATCGCCTTCGTGTAAAGCCGCCAGAGCGTGTCGACGTCGATGGTGACCACGGTCGACGGGCGCTCCGCAGTCGCTTCGGCGGCGAGCGACCAGCGGCCGGCCCGGCGCGCCGTGATCCAGCGGCCGCCGCCCTCCCCCGTCGCGGCGAGCGCAACGGCCATCCCGTCGGGAGCGTCAATGCTCCGGAGCGCGATCGGCAGCGAATGGGCGAACGTGTCGAGGAGGGGTCGAATCCAGCGCGCCTCTCTCAGGCCCGGCGTGCCGGTCGCGTCGCGGATCTGCTGCTGGTGCACCCAGCGCTCGGTGTACTCGCGGGCCACACGCAGCCAATTGGGTGCGGGCTGATCGCCGGCCCAGCTGACGGACCCGCCGAGCTCATCGGGATCAAGGCGGCGGTAGTAGTCCAGGAGCGCGGGCCCGCTGATGGCGAGCTGATCGACGAGCAGCCGCGGGCTGGCGCGCCGCCACGCTGCAACCCAGGCTTCGTTCCGCTCGTTCACGAAACGCACGAGGTCTTCCCACGACGACGAGCGCGGCGAGTCGGCGCCACGGAAACCGTCCCGCTCCCGGGCGAGAATACCGAGGTCGTCGCCCAGGACGTGGGCGACGATGTCCTTCACCGACCAACCGGGGCAATTCGTCGCGCGCGGCCAAGCGTCCGAATCGAGACGTCCGAGCAGTGCAAGGAGCTCGGCCCGCTCGCGCTCGAGCAGCTCGAGGACCCCGTGGTAGCCGCTCGAATCCACGCGAGGTACCGCCTGATGTCCCGGGGGCCGATCAGGCCTCCGAGTCACCCTCGGCCGTAGCCTCGCCGGCCGGCCCTGCCTCGACAATGTGGCTGGCCTCAACGATCGTGGGCCGGCCGTCGCGATCCTTCCAGCGCGTCTGGAGACGGACCTCGTCGGTCTCGCCGACGAGATGCAGGACGGCGATGAATCCGGAACCCGTCTTATTGACCGCCTCCATGCTGGCCTCGGTCAGTGGGAGCGGAAGGAGTGTCAGCACGTGGCCGAGGTTCGACCGGAGCTCGTTGCTGAGCTGGGCGGTGGCGCGGTCGATGTCCCCGGCGACGAGCGCGTCGCAGAATGCCTGGGCGTCGTCGCGGACGGCTTGTTCGTCCATCGGCTGGTCCTTCCTGCGTTCCTTGTTCGTCGGTCACTCTAGCGTGCGCGAGCGCGTGAGGGC
>DASXQY010000143.1:0-11341 GCA_036506915.1 Gaiellaceae bacterium
TGCCGGTGCGCCCTGCCGCCTCTGGGTTGCGGCTGCCGGCGGAGGCATCTGGCGCACGGACAACGCGCTCGCCGCGACACCGGCCTGGATCGCGCCTCCGGCGAGCCTTCCGACGAACGCCTTCGGCTCGCTGATCGTCGATCCGAACGACGCGACCGGGAAGACGCTCTACGCGGGCTCCGGCGAGCCGAACGGCTCGGGTGACTCCGAGGCCGGCCTCGGTCTCTTCAAGTCCACCGACGGCGGCCAGAGCTGGCAGCTGGTCGCCGGCTCGCAGGCCGCGGCGCTGAATCCGTTCGATCGGCGCGATCGCAGTCAAGCAGGGCGATCCGAACACCTCTACATCGGCACGGACGTGGCGCGGCACGGCTCGTCCGCCGCCAACGGCGGGCGCCGCACGCCGCCGAACGCCGCCGAACGCACCGGCGCTCGGCGTCTACAAGTCGACGAACGGCGGGGCGAGCTTCACGATCGCGAGCAACCTCGCGTCGCAAACCCCGCCGAACCCGAATCCACCGGCCGGCGGGTCGGACTGGTTCCAGGGCGGGATCACAAAGCTCCAGCTCGATCCAAACGACTCCTCGACCGTCTACGCCGGGATCTTCGGATACGGCCTCTGGCGCTCGAGGGACGGCGGGACGACCTGGAGCCAGATGTTCCAGACGATGAACCCCGCGGATGTCTTCGGTGACCGGACGGAGTTCGACGCGGTCGACCTCGGCGCCAAGACGAGGATCTATCTGGGCGACGCCTCGGACGACCTCGGGATCGCCCGCGTCTGGCGGACGGACGACGCGGCGGCGACGAACGGGAACGCGGAATGGACCGAGCTCTCGAGCTCGGCCAACGGCACCAACGGGTTCCTGGCCTACAGCTACTGCCAGAACGGCCAGTGCGGCTACGACGACTTCGTCACCAGCCCAGCCAGCCAGCCCGGCGTCGGGAGCGGGTTCACCAACGAGGTCTGGCTCGGTGGGTCGATGAACTACGACGAGCTTCCGGCCTACGCCGGCCAGCCGCCCCGGTCGAACGGGCGCGCCGTGATCAGGTCGACCAACGCAGGCGCGTTCGCGCTCGACGTCTCGTGGCAGGACATGACCGCCACGCTCGGCGAGGCGCCCTCCTTCAGCTTCACGAAGGGAATCCATCCCGATCAGCACTCGGTCGTCTTCGCCTCCGCCGATCCGGGCATCGCGTTCGTCGGCTCCGACGGCGGCGTCGTCCGGATCGACGTCAGGACGACACGGAACGCCTCGGCGGCCTGCGCCGCGCGGCACTACGTGTACAAGCCCGCATTCGGCTCGCAGTCTCTCGCGCCGGCCGATCTCGCGGACTGCCGGCGGCTGCTGAGCGGGATCCCGCAGACGATCACGCCGATCAACAGCGGCCTGAACGACATCCAGTTCCAGTCGCTGTCGTTCAACCCGAGCGACCCGACCGGAGAGCTGCTCGGCGGGACCCAGGACAACGGCACCTTCGCCTTCACGGGCTCGCCGACCTGGCTGGAGTCCGTCGGAGGCGACGGCGGCCAGTCCGGGTTCGACGCCGGCGACCCGACGATCCGGTACCACAACTACTTCGACGCGACCCCGGAGGTGAACTTCGAGGGGAACGACCCGACGACCTGGCTCGCGACCTGGGATCCGCTCCAGACCACCGGCGAGCTGCGCTCGTTCTACGTGCCGTTCATCGCCGACCCGGTCGTGGCGGGGCGCGCGTTCATCGGGCTCGAGCACGTCTGGCGGACCGACGACAACGGCGGCGATCGCCCGTACCTCGAGGCGCACTGCAACACGCTCCACCTCGACGGTGCCCGCAAGCGGCCTTGCGGCGACTGGCAGCCAATGGGCCCGAATCTGACGGGAGCCAACTTCGGCAACACCCGCGTGGGGCAGTTCGTGGTCGCAGCCGAGCGGGGCGCCGAGCGACTCCGGCACGCTGTGGGTGGGGACCCGCATCGGCCGCGTCTTCGTGAGCAAGAACGCGAATGATCCGCAGCCGCGGAACGTCCGCTTCAGCCGCATCGACACGCCGACCACCCCGGGGCGATTCGTCTCCGGGATCGCCATCGATCCGGCCGATCCGAACCACGCCTGGATCTCGTACTCGGGCTACGGCGCCTACACGCCGGAGTCGTCCGCGCACGTGCTCGAGGCGCGATACAACCCGGCGACCGAAACGGCGGCGTTCACCGACCGCTCCTACGACATCGGCGACCAGCCGGTGACGGGGATCGCGGAGTTCGCTCCGACCGGCGACCTCTACGCCGCGACGGACTTTGGCGTCCTTCGCCTGCCGAACGGCGCGACCCACTGGCAGGACGCCGGCTCGGGCTTGCCGACGGCGGCGGTGTACGGGCTCACCCTCTCCCAGTCGGGCCACGTGCTCTGCGCGGCCACGCACGGGCGAGGGGCCTACTCCCTCTCCCTGCCGACCCCCTAGAGGCAGGGACCCAGCGGCCCGCGGTGGACCAGTCGCCACCGCGGGCCGCTAGCCTGCTCGGCGGTCGACGTGACCGTCCTGCTCGCGATTGCGGCCCTCTGGGCCACGCCCCCGCCCGACGCGCCGATCCCGCGTGAGCCGCGGCCTCTGGCCGCCCGGCTGGCCGCGACGACGGCGGACCTCGGAGCCGCAATCGACCGCTGGCGCACCGCCGGGGACCCGGCGCGCGGCGGACCGCCAGAGGAGGTCACGCTCGACGCGCTCTACCAGCAGCGGATCTACATCGTGCTGTCCACGAATGCCCGCCTCGCGCGGGCCGTCCTGCGCCGCCTTCCCGCGCAGGTCACGCGCGCCGCTCGCAGCGAGATCGCCGCGCGGCGTGAGCTCGGGAGGCTATCGCGGCCCCGGCCGCGCAGCGCATTCCGCGTCGGCCGGGCCGAGCCGGCCGGGCGGCTCCGAGGCTACTGCGCGGAGGCCCAGCGCCGCTTCAAAGTCTCCTGGCGGGTGCTCGCGGCGGTCAACTACGTCGAGTCGGCGTTCAACAAGCTGCGAAACGCGAGCTCGGCGCGAGCGCAGGGGCCGATGCAGTTCCTGCCCTCGACGTGGCGCGCCTACGGGCTCGGCGGGAACATCCGCGACCCCCATGACGCGATCCTCGGCGCGGCGAACTACCTGCATGGGAACGGGGCTCCACGGAACTACCGGCGCGCGCTCTTCCGCTACAACCCGTCGACGCTGTACGTCGACGCCGTGCTCCGCTACGCGAGCGCGATCCGCGCCGACGCGCGCGCCTACTACGCCCTCTACAGCCGCCAGGTTTTCGTGCGCACGCCCCGCGGCCTCGTCAGGCTGACCGGCCCGCGCTGATCCCGAGCGCTCAGGTTTGGCTTGGGCGAAGGGCAGAAATACCACCATCGTGCGGTTTCGGCTGGTCGGCTGGATCCTCGTACTCACCGCACTGGCGGCGGTGCTGGTCGGTGGAGCCACTCGAGCCCCGGCAGCGCCGCAACCGCCAAAGGAGGCGGTCGCAGTCGGGACCGGCGGCGCGGTCGCGAGCGTCGACGCGGACGCGACGCGTGCCGGTATCAAGATCCTGCGCGAAGGCGGCAACGCCGTCGACGCCGCGATCGCCGCAAACGCCGTCCTCGGCGTGACCGAGCCCTTCGTCGCCGGCATCGGCGGCGGCGGCTTCATGGTGGTCTACCTCGCGCGCGAGCATCGAATCGTCACGATCGACGGGCGCGAGACGGCGCCGCAATCCTTCCCGCAGGACGCGTTCATCGACCCGGCGACGGGGCAGCCGATTCCCTTCTTCCCGCAGCGGGTGACGAGCGGGATGGCGGTCGGAGTGCCCGGCACGCTCGCGACCTGGGACGAAGCCGCTTCGAGGTTCGGGACGATGCCGCTGAAGCGGCTGCTGAAGCCGGCGATCGCCGTCGCCCAGCGCGGCTTTGTGGTGGACAGCACCTTCCGCGGCCAGATCGCGGACAACCTCACCCGACTCGACGCGTTCACCTCGTCGCGCGCGCTCTTCCTGACGCCGGACCGGCAGCCGCCGGCCGTGGGCTCGACCTTCCGCAACCGCGAGCTCGCGCGCACGTATCGGCTCATCGCCCACGACGGTCCTGCTGCGCTCTACGACGGGCCCATCGGCGCGGCACTGGTCGACACGGTGCGCCAGCCGCCGGTCGCGCCGGATTCCCAGCTCGGCTTCCCGATCAGGCCGGGAGTGATGACCACCGCGGATCTCGCGGGCTACGACGCACCGCTGCGTGCGCCGACTCACGTGACCTACCGGGGCTACGACGTCTACGGAATGCCGCCGCCGTCGAGCGGCGGCTCGACCGTCGGCGAGGCGCTCAACATCCTCGAGGGCTTCCCGATGTCGACGCCGGACCGCGCGCTCGCATTGCACCGCTACCTCGAGGCGTCGAAGCTCAGCTTCGCCGACCGCAACCGCTGGGTCGGCGATCCCGGCTTCGTCAGCGTGCCCCTCGACGGACTCCTCTCGAAGGACTTCGCCGCCGAGCGCCGCTGCCTCATCGGCGGCACCGCTCTGACCACGCCGGTCGCCCCGGGCGACCCGTTCCCGCCTTTCTCGTCGTGCGGCAGCGCCGCGGCGAGCGTGGTCGCCGGTACGGAAGGCACGTCGACGAACCACCTCACCGTCGCCGACCGCTACGGCAACGTGGTCGCCTGGACGAGCACGATCGAGCAGATCGCCGGCAGCGCCATCGCCGTGCCCGGGTACGGCTTCCTGCTCAACAACGAGCTCACGGACTTCGACCCCGCGCCGCCCTCGCCGGGCGCCCCCGACCCGAACCTTCCCGCCGGAGGCAAGCGGCCGCGCTCGAGCATGGCGCCGACGATCGTCCTCCACGACGGACGGCCGTTCCTGAGCGTCGGGAGCCCGGGCGGCTCCATGATCATCACGACCGTCCTCCAGATCCTGCTCGACCGCCTCGACTTCGGCATGTCGCTGCCCGACGCGATCGCGGCGCCGCGCGCGTCGCAGCGGAACACCGCGACGACGATCGCTGAGCCCTCCTTCACCGCCCAGTACGGGAGCGAGCTGCACGATCGGTTCGGCCAGAGCTTCGGCTCGATGGCGGAGATCGGGGCGGCGACGGGAGTCGAGCTCCTGCCGAGCGGGGAGTTGGAGGCAGTCGCCGAGCCCGTTCGCCGCGGCGGCGGTGCGGCGGCGGTGGTCTGTCCCGCGGCCGATCACCCGCTGCCGAAGTCGCCGAAGGGGAAGTGCGCGCCCGTTCCCGCGGGCTGACCGGCTTCCTCAGAACGCCCGCGCGAGCGTCCTCAGCACGTCCTGCATCACCCGAGGCGAGCTGTTCTCGAAGCGGAAGGTGAACTCCGCGAAGCCGGCCACGCCCGCGGCTGCACGCGCCTGCACGTACTGCTCGCGCCAGCGGTTCACCTCCGTCCTCGGGAGGCCGCGCGTGTTACCGCCGAGCCCCGGGGAGAGCCGGTAGCCGGGGGTGAGGCCGGCGACGTACTTGCGCGCGAGGGCGCGGCGAACACGACCCCCGCGCTGAAGGCCGAGTTGCCCGGCCGCCTGGCTCCGTGCCGCGGCGGCTGGGCTGCCGGCGAACTCCGGGTACTCCTCGCCGATCAGGCCGAGCGCGGCCCGGTTCAGGATCCGCCAGAACGCGGCCAGCTCCGGGGTCAGGGCCCTCGTCGCGAGGGCGAAGGCCGTGTGCGCCCACCAGACAAGCCCCTGCTGCGGCCGATCGCCGAGGGCGGGCCGGCCGAAGACGAGGCCGCGCAGGACTCCACGCGTCAGGTCGCGATACCCCTGCGAGCCGGCGGCTTCGGCCAGGACTTCGTCGAGCTGCCAGCTCGCCACCTCGGTTCCCGCGCGGGCGGCGGCGCGGAGCTCGTCGCGAAAGCGCCGCCCGAGCTCGATTCCCCAGGTGACGCGGGTCACAGGCGGGAGCCGGAGTAGCTCACGAAGCGGCGGCAAAGCCCCGGCGAGCCGGCCTGAGCGGCCCCCGTGAAGGCGCAGCGTCCTCTCGTCCTTCGCCGGCAGGCGGCGCCGCTCCCAATACCAGCCCGGCTCGACCTGGAACATCGGTGCGTAGCCGAAGCCGGCCGCGGCGACCTGGGCCCCGAGCTCCGCCCCGACGCCGTAGCTGCCGACGTAGACGCGCGTCGCCTCCGGCAGGCCCGCACCCTGCGCGGCGTCAAGGAGCTTCGGGAGCGTCCGCGGCTCGAAGTACGAGAGGACGAGCAGCCGGGGCAGCCGGGTCTACCGGTGGCGGTAGACGATCCGGCCGCGGCTGAGGTCGTACGGCGAGAGCTCGATGTTGATCCGGTCGCCCGGAAGGATCTTGATCCGGTAGCGGCGCATCTTGCCCGCGGTGTAGCCGAGCGTCTCCTGGCCGTTCTCGAGGGCGATCTTGTACATCCCGTTCCGGAACGCCTCGATCACCTCGCCCTCGAGCTCGATCTTCTCTTCCTTGCTCTTGATGTTCACCTCCTTGGTTTTGCCGCGTCGCGGCCACGGTCACTCCGAGGCCGCGACGCAATCACTGGAAGGTTAGCCGCCGACGACCACTACGTTGGTCGCCTCGGGGCCCTTCGCGCCTTCGCGCGCCTCGAACTCGACCTTGTCGTTCTCGGCCAGGCTCTTGAAGCCTTCGCCGGCGATGTTGCTGTGATGCACAAAGAGATCCTTGCCACCCTCTTCGGGAGTGATGAAGCCGTACCCCTTCGCATCGTTGAACCACTTCACGGTTCCGGTTGCCATAAATTCCACCTCCTTACCACTCACGCACGAACGGTAGGGAGGCGAAAGCGCCGCCGGTACTCGTTCTGGTTTCGGGCAGTGTACCCGCGGAGCCAGCGAATGCCTATGCCGACAGCCGTTCCGCCACCGCCTCGAGGTTTGCGCGGCCGGCGCCGTTGGTGACGATGTAGGCGGCGGCGCCGTCGGGCCTCCACACCGGGAAACCGGTCTCGACGACGATCGCGCCCGGCCTGAACAGGTCGCGCTGCCACGCATGGCGGTGCGCGTCTCGGACGACGAGGACGAGCCGGCGGCCCTCCGGGTCCGGGAGCGGATCGCCCTCGCGAAGTGGGACGACCTCCGCCGCCGGGAGTAGCTCGGCCAACCCGTGGCCGCTCTCGCCGGCGGCGATCGTCGCCTCCGGCCCGCACTCGACCACGAGCGCGCCCGGCCCGGCCCGCGGGTCGCCCTCGACCCGGAGGGCGCGCCGCGCGGCCTCGGCGCCGGCCTCGCGGTCCCGGTGGGGGCTGAGATTCGTCCAGGCCGCCGTGTCGGCGACGCGCGCGGCGGCCTCGTGGAGCCGGTCCTCCGGCAGCCGCCTCGAGCTGGCGGCCGCGACGATCGCCTGGTGAACACGCCCGACCTCGTCCCGCGTCCGCTCGGCTCCCAGGCAGAGCGCGTCCGCGCCGGCCGCAAGCGCCCGCACGGCTCCCTCCTCGAGCCCGACCGTGCCGCTGATCGCCCGCATCTCGAGCGCGTCGGTGACCACGAGTCCGCCGAAGCCGAGCTCGTCCCGTAGCAGGCCGATCACCTCCGGGCTCAGGGTCGCCGGGTCGCCGCCGAGCGCGGGAAAGCGAATGTGGGCGGTCATCACCGCGCGCACGCCGGCTTCCACGGCCGCGTGAAACGGCGGCAGCGCCCGGGCGAGGAGCGTCACACGGTCGGCGTCCGCGACCGGAAGCTCGAGGTGCGAATCCGCCGAGGTCTCGCCGTGGCCGGGGAAATGCTTCGCGCAGGCGGCCACGCCGCGGCTCTGGACTCCCTCGACGAAGGCCGCGACATGCCGGGCGACGAGCAACGGGTCCGACCCGAACGAGCGCACGCCGACGATCGGGTTGAGCGAGTCGACGACGACATCCGCGACCGGCGCCAGGTCGAGGTCGATCCCGGCCGCCGCAAGCTCGCCGCCGATCGCGGCCGCGACCCGTCGCGTCAGCGCGACGTCGTCGACCGCTCCCAGGGCGAGGTTTCCCGGGAAGAAGCTGCCGGTCGCCGCCTCGAGCCGCGTCACGTCGCCGCCCTCCTCGTCGGTCGCAACGAGGAGGTTCGGCTGGTCGGTCCTAAGCTCCGCGCAGAGCGCCGCCACCTGGTCGGGATCGCGAATGTTGCGCGCGAACAGGACGACCCCGCCGAGACCCTCCGCCAGCCACGGCCGCAGCCAGTCAGGAACCGCTAGCCCCGCGAAGCCGGGAAAGAGGCAGGCGGCCGCGGCGGGCTCGAGCCCGCCCGAGTTCATCCTCGGACCGCGCCGGCGGTCAGCCCGAACGCGATCTTGCGCTGCACCGCGACGAAGAAGATCACCACCGGCAGCGCGGTCAGGGTCGCTCCGGCCATCAGCGGCCCCCACGCCGTCCCGTGGCTCGTGGTGAACGAGGCGAGCCACACTGTCAGCGTCTGCTTCTCGGGGCTGTGCAGGAGCACGTAGGCCATGATGAACTCGTTCCAGGCCTGGATGAAGGCGAAGATCGAGGTCGCGACCAGCCCGGGGCCGATCAACGGCAGGAGGATCCGGACGAAGGCGCCGAGCCGGGTTGAGCCGTCCACCTGCGCGGCCTCCTCGAGCTCGCGCGGGACGCCGAGCATGAACCCGCGCAGGGTCCAGACGGTGAACGGCAGCACGAAGGTCAGGTAGGTGACGATCACGCCGCTCAGCTTGTCCACCTGATTCGCTTTCGAGAGGACGAGGTAGATCGGGATGATCAGCGCGTTCAGCGGGATCATCTGGACGGCGATGATCAGGACGATGAAGGCGCGCCGGCCGTAGAAGCGGAACTTGGCCAGCGCCAGCGCGGCCAGGAAGGCGAGCACGAGCGAGAGCGCGACGACGACGCCGACGACGATCAGGCTGTTCTTGACGTCGGCCCAGAAGTGCGGCCGGTGGATGGCGTCGGCGAAGTTCGAGAGCGTCGCGTGGATCGGGAACCAGACGGGCGTGTTCGCGAAGATGTCCTTGCCCGGCTTGAAGGCGGTGGAGACCATCCAGTAGACCGGGAAGACCATCACCGCGAACACGAGTAGCGCCGTGGCGTTCAGCGCGATCCGGCGGGCGCGGCTCGGCCTCACTTCACCTCTCCGATCTTCACCATCTGGCGGATGTAGACGAAGCTGACGACGAGCATGATCGCGACCATCACGATCGCGATCGCCGACCCCAGCCCGTACTCGCTCGTCTGGAACGAGGTGTGGTAGGCGTAGACCGCCATCGTGTAGTAGTCGGGCGACGGCTGCTCGTCGAGCATGATCCAGACCTGGTTGAAGACCTGGAAGTCCCAGATGATCGAGAGGCTGATCAGGATCACGAAGATGGGCTTCAGGAGCGGCACCGTCACGTCCCGGAAGACGCGCCAGGGGTGGGCGCCGTCGATCGAGGCGGCCTCGACGAGCTCCCTCGGCACCTGTGTCAGCCCGGCGTAGACGGTGATCGCCACGAACGGGATCGCGCCCCAGACCACGAGCGCGGTGATCACGCCCCAGCCGCTCCAGGTGTTCACGAACCAGTCGTGGTGGTTGAAGTCGCCGAGGTGGAGATAGGTCAGCAGCCAGTTCACGAAGCCGAACTCGAAGTCGACCATCCAGCGCCAGATGTCGACCGCCACCACGACCGGCGTCGCCCAGACGAAGATCAGCCCGGCGGTGAGCAGCAGGCGCAGGAACGAGCCGAGCTGCGCGAGAAGGAGCGCGATCAGCGTCCCGAGCACCATCGTCAGCGTGACGGCAACGGCCGTGAACAGCAGCGTGCGGACGACGACGTGCCAGAAGGTGCCGTCGTGGAAGATCTCCGAGTAGTTCTGCGTGCCGATCCACTCGCCCTTGTGGCGGATCAGCTGGAAGAGGCCGTAGTGCTCGAACGACAGCCTCACCATGAAGTAGAGCGGGTAGGCGAGCACCGCGCCGATCACCGCCGTAGCCGGCAGGAGAAGCGCGTACGGCGTCGCCCTGGAGCCGAGCCGGCTCACGAGCGGACGCCGCCGCCGAGCAAGGGCGGGCTCGGCGACGGTCGCCGCGACGGACGGGAAGCGGGAGCTCACTGCTGGAGCATCCCGCTTCCCGCCGGGGAGGTCACGACTTTGCGTTGAGGATCTTCGTGATGGTTGCGCTCGCGCTCTGCGTGGCCGCCTTGACGCTCTTGCGGTTGGTCAGGATGGCCGTGCACATGTTCTTGAGCACCTTCGAGTTCTCGACGTTCACCCAGTTGGGCGAGGTCGGGATGAACCAGCTGTACTTCGCCGCATTCGCGAACGGCGCCAGCTGAGGATTGCTCTTGTTCACGTCGGCGAGCTTGGTCGTGTTGGCGATGTTGCCGGCCTTGGCGATGATCCGCTCCGGCCCCGTGTTCGTGAAGGCCTTGATCCAGTCGGCGCCGAGGCTCTTGCTCTTGGCGTTGATCGGGATCCCGAGAATCGAGCCGCCGAGGAAGGTCGGCACGTACCGGCCCTTGATGTGGCTGGGCAGCGGGTAGGCGCCCATCTTCTTCGCGAACGACTTCGGTGCGCCGCCGCCCTGGAAGACGTACGGCCATTCCCAGCCGTTGCCGAGGAACGCGGCGGCACGGCCCTTGGCGAAGGGGATGCTGGGGAATGGGTGCGCCTCGTCCTGCGTCTTGCTCGCCCGCGAGAGCTTGCGCACCATCGACTTGTAGGCCGTCAGGGCCTTGATCGCCTGCGGCGTGTCGAGCGTGGCCTTCCACTTGCCCTTTTGCTGGACTGCAATCTGGCCGTCGTAGTCGTAGACGAACGACATTGCCGCATACCAGTTCTGACCGGGCTGGTAGAAGGGGGAGAAGTTCTTGTTGCTTCCGTACTTCTTCAGCAGCTTGTTGCCGACGGAGAGGAACTGGGCATAGGTCGTCGGCGCCTTCGTGACGCCCACTGACCGGTACAGGTCCTTGCGGTAGATGACGGCGCGCGCGCCCGCGTAGTACGGGACGCAGTAGAGCTTGCCGTTGTAGGTGCACGAGGCCTTGAGGCCGCTCAGCCAGGTGGACGAGTTCGGGTAGTTCTTCGCCTTGATCGCGGAGAAGGCACCCGCGGCCATGTACTTCGTGATCTGCGTGTTGCCGAGCTCGATCACATCCGGCGCGTCGTTCGCCGCGAGGGCCGCGTCGAACTTCGCGAGGAGGCTGTTCCAGCTCTGGTACTGGATGTCGATGTCCACGCCCGGGTGCTGCTGCTTGAACGCGTTGTTCGCAGCGGTGATGGCCCCCGGCCAACCGTTCTGCGCGTCGGTCATGACCCAGACGGTCACCTTGCTGGCCGCCGCGCGCTGCGTGCTGCCGGTCGCGGTCGAGGCCGCAGCTGCGAGTGCGGCCG
Organism: Gaiellaceae bacterium; assembly: GCA_036506915.1. GTDB lineage: Bacteria > Actinomycetota > Thermoleophilia > Gaiellales > Gaiellaceae > AC-32. The sequence continues at coordinate 11,272 of DASXQY010000143.1, forward strand.
CGAGAGCGACGGCGGCGAGGATGCGTACTTTCATGTGGTCCCCCAAGCTCCTGGCGGTCGACCCGCGCTC
>DASXQY010000144.1:0-36194 GCA_036506915.1 Gaiellaceae bacterium
AGCCTCAGCACGTCGCGCTCGCGGGGCGTCAGCCGCGAGGCGGCTTCGGTCGGTCGGCCGTTGCTGGAACGCTCCGCTGCCTCCGAGCGGGTCAAGGCCCTTCTCACCCGCGCCACCAGCTCGTCCGGATCGAGCGGTTTCGTCATGTAGTCGTCCGCTCCGATCAGAAGCCCGGCGACCCGATCCGAAGGCTCGATCCGTGCTCCGGAAAGGAAGATGATCGGAAGCTGCTCTCCGAATTGGTCTCGCAGCTCGCGACAGAGCGCATAGCCGCTCATGCCGTCGAGCTGAACGTCGAGCAGGACGGCGGCCGGTCGTTCTCGATTCACGGCGGCAAGGGCTTCCTCGCCACTTGCCGCTTGGGCCGCCCCGTACCCCGCGCGCTCGAGCAGAAGCACGACCAGCTCGCGAAAGGACTCATCGTCGTCGACGATGAGAATCGAGCCGCAGTAATTGTTCATAGCCCCATCCCCGAACGGGAATCTCCCTCTACTTGTTCTAGCTGCATTTCGCCCTTTTTTCAACAGTGAGGCGCTCACAGTAGGGCGAGCAACTCCGAACAAATACTGCGTTTGGCGTCTGGGAAAGCGCTCCGATCGGTGCCACGCTCTTTGGGCCCCACGAGTTGGGGACAACTCCTGCGGAATGCTGCGGTCTTCGGGAGACGCAAGGCGGCTGAGGGAAGCCTAGGCGGTGGCCGAGGTGCCCGCGGGGTCGCAGTCCGAGAGAAGGAGGCGTCAGGAGCGCGGGTCTTGCGGCCTGAGATGCGGTAACGGTCACCGACACGAGCCCCAGCGAGGCTGCGGGCGAGAAACGGGGAGAGCATGCGGCGAAAAGAGAACGTAAGCGAGACGCGGGTACCAGGCAGAACCTTGATTCTCGTCCTGCTTGCAGTGCTCGGCGCTCTCGCGTTCACCATCACAGGTGGCGCGGCCACTTTCGTTCAGTCCAATCACATCAATTTCCGGCTCGAGGGCTGCAAGAACGACGGCACGATCACGTTCCCGTCCAGCGGGCCCTTCGTCTGCCCTGACACGGCGTATACGACCGGCAACCTCGGTAAGGGCTGGAACGAGCTCGACTTGGTGCCGCATCGTCTGACGACCCAGGCGGGGACCCAGGCGGGGACAACTACGAGTTACAACGTCGTGATCGCGGCCGATTACTTCAATGGGGGCACGAAATTCGGTTACGACATCATTTCCGCGCCGGTGGTGAACGCCGCGAAATCGGATTCGTCCTGCTCGGTTACGGCAACGGCGCAGGCGATCTCAGTCGCGGGTGTCACGGGCGGAGCTCAGCAGACGATCTACCGGACCCTGTCGATCGATCAAGACCCGGGGACGACGTGCGTCTTCGACTACTACCAGCGCCTCGCGCTCGGAGCGCACAACTTCAGTGGGTCATCGCTCCAGTCGTACATGTTCGAGAAGGACGACTTCTCCACCGGCAAGAGAACGTTGTCGATTCCCGTCAACGAGATCGCCCCGCAGGAGCTCAGCAAGGACATGACCGCGACGCAGGGCAGCGATCACGTCTGGACGATCAAGAAGGAGCCGTCGGCTGCGCACGTCGACTTCACGAACACGTGTGATCCGAACGCCTCGCTCTCCGCGCCCGTCACCATCAAGGTGACGTGGGAGAAGCTGCCTGCCGACCCGACCGGCCCGATCACGGTCGTTACCCATGTCTACGCAACGAATCCGGCGGCGCGAGTCGTCACCCTGAGCCTCACCGACGACATCCGCTCAGGGACGACCGTTCTCGACACGGCCACCGTTGGGCCGACCGACCTGCCCGCGAACTCGGTCACGCTCGTCCTCACCCATACGACGACCGTGCCGTCGGGGACGACGAGCCTGAACGACATCGCCACGGGAACGTACACGGACAAGGTCACAAACATCCCCATCCCGGGCTCGACGACGGCGACGGCTTCCGCGACCGTTCAGCTGTCCGGGCTCGAGGGAAACCCGACGGCGACCATCGACGACGTCGAGAGCATCAGCGGGTCAGGCCTCTCGTACTCCGCCGACTCCTTCACCGGAGCCTCGGGAGCTTTCGACCCCGCTTATGTCCCCGGCACGGCGACGACCGGCGACGTCGGCTGGATGTCGGACACGCAGGACGACGGCGACTCGGTCACGTTCAGCAAGACGATCTACGCCACGAGCGCCTCGAGCGGTAGCGGCGAGCTCGACGACACGGCCACGTTGACCGGATCGGACGGCTTCAGCGCGAGCGCCGACGCCGACATCACGATCAGCACGGACGCAAAGGTGAAGCTGACGATCAAGAAGACGATCCCGAACGTGTTGACCGGGTCCGAAACCCAGTCGTTCACGTTCCACGTCTTCGACTCGAGCGACAACGAGGTTGCGACGCCGACGCTCAACTTCGCCGCCGGCGACACGGAAAAGTCGACGACGATCGGAAACCTCGCGCCGGACACGTACACCGTCAAGGAGGACACGGCCAGCGGGTGGAATCCGGCCGACGACCAGGACGTGGACCTCAACCTTCCGACTTGCTCCGGCGAAGCGGACTTCGACAACAACCTCGGTCCGGCCGACGCGAAGGCTGTCAAGGTCACCAATCCGGCCGGCAGCGAGGCCGGCTGGTCGATGACCCTCAACGGGCCCGGCACGCCTGCCGGCGGCGAGACGGTCGTCACGGACGCCAACGGAGACGCCCCCTTCGCGACCTCGCTCCAGGAGGGCTCGTACACGATCAGCGAGACCGGAAAATCGGGCTGGGATCAGACCGGCACGTCGGGTGACTGCAGCTTCACCGTCAACTTCCCGGCGGATGCAGGTCGCCACTTCGTCTGCACGATCACCAACACGCAGCGTGGGCACATCATCGTGAAGAAGCTGACGAACCCGGCCGGCTCGAGTCAGTCGTTCGAGTTCGACCCGAGCTACAGCGCTACGAACTTCTTCCTGACGGATACGCAAACGAGCGACTCCGGGGCCTTGATCCCGGGTACCTACTCCGTCGCGGAGGTCAACATTGCGAGCGGGTGGGATCTGACCAGCTCGAGCTGCAGCGACGGCAGCGCGGTCAGCGCCATCTCGCTGCAGGCCGGCGAGACGGTGACGTGCACGTTCAACAACCGTCAGCGGGGCAAGGTGAAGGTGATCAAGACCGTGAGCGGCGCGGCCCCGACAGGGACGCAGTCGTTCACGTTCCAGTTGCGCCAGGGCGCTACGACGATCAGCAGCGGCACGACTCTCGAGTCGCTGACGGCGAACGCCGGCAACGGCGGGATCATCACGTTCACCACGCTGCTGGTCCCGGGCAGCACGTATCAGCTCTGCGAGATCGTGATGCCGGGCTGGTCGACGACGCTCGGGACGTTCGTCCCGGACTCGTTCATACCGCCTGACGGTGTCGCACCGAACCCGAACGTCGACAACTCGATCCTCTGCATCAATTTCACCGTGACGGCGGGTCAGACGAAGGAGTTCGCGGTCGACAACACGCCGCCTCCGGGCGGACGCGCGCTGACGATCGGCTTCTGGAAGAACTGGGCTTCGTGCACCACCTCGAGCAGCAGTAAGAAGCCGGTGCTCGACCAGACGCTGGCAAAGGCTGACGTCATCCCCGACGGCCAGGGCAAGCCTGGAATCGTCGTCTCTGCGAGCTCAGGCACCTACTCGCTGTTCGGAGTGACCTACTACCTCGTCCTGCACGGGAGCACGAGCACGCCGAACTCCGCCCCGGACTGCGCCAAGGCCGTCAACCTGCTGAACAAGGCGACGGTGACGGGCGCCAAGAAGTCGGCGAGCGACCCGCTCTTCAACATGACGGCCCAGCTCGTCGGCGCAGAGCTGAACTACGCCGCGGGCGCGGGCAAGAACGGCAGCACGACGACGAACATCACCAGCGCCGTGCGGCTGAACGGCAAGTACGGCTTCAACGGCAATACGTACAGCCCGAAGCTCACCTCGGCCGACGCGACGAAGGCGAACTGCCTGGCGACGCAGCTGGACAACTACAACAACGACCGGGCCGTCAGCACCTGTCCGTAGGAGGCTGACGGAGAAGGCACGGAACGTGCAAGGAGGCGAGGGGCCGGCCGAGACGCCGGCCCCTCGCTATCTCGGCTAATCCCTCGGGAGCAGGTCGTACACCTCCTGCACCGTCCAGCCTACGACGCCGCCTTGAGCTAGCGGAAGATCGCCAGGGTGGCGGTGAAACCATGCAGGAACGGCCTCCCGCCGACCGGGCCGATCTCGCCGGCGCAGAAGAAGCCGGCCAGCGAGTCGCCGCCCATGGCCTCGCCGACGACCCGGGCGTCGTGGTCGGGCTCGGGGAACATGTTCAGGCCGCGCCCGTTGCAGGTGAAGAGCAGCGCGCCCGCGGCCCGCTCGCCATCGAGCGCGCCGGCAAGCCCTTCGCGTAGGTCCTCGTCGGCCGCGCGCGCGTCGCGGACGTGGAAGCGCAAGGTCTGCCCGACCCGGACGGGCTCGCCGATCGCGAGAGCGCCGGTCTCCTCGTCCGCGCCGATCAGCCCGCGCATCAGGTAGTCGCCCCGCGTGTACTCGGAGCGGTTCTCGTCGATCACGAGCCCGGCGAGGACGCCGCCGCTCGCCGCCAGGCGCTGCTGCTCTGCCGCGAGGGCGCCGAGGTCCTCGCGCAGCCGCTCGACCGCCGGCCGGCCGGCCAGCTCGAAGACGACGTTGCCCTCGGCGGCCGTGATCACCGAGTCGCGGCCGATCGGGGCGCAGCCCTGGGAGACGACGGTGCGCACGGGTGTGTCTCTGAGGACGGCGCCGACGGCGCCGTCGGTCAGGACCTGGCCGTCGAGGAAGAGCGCCTGAGCTTCCGGCTCGCCGGCTCCGGCAGCGAGGCCGCCCACGAGCGGTATGCCGCCGTCATCCTCCTCGTTCAGTCGGGCGAGGAAGCCCGCCGCCGGGAACGTGAACGGATCGACCAGGAGCGTGACCAGATCGGCCCCGCCGAGGTCGGGGAAGCCGCCGATCGCGACGCCCTCGTCCGTGCCGATCGCGAAGGAGTGGAAGGTCTCGATCGCGGCGCCGGGGAGCGACGCCGCCCAGACGGCAGCGCCGGGCCCGTCCTCGAGCTCGCGCTCACGGGCGACGACACCGGAGGCCACGCACCCGAGGAGGTGCACGGCTTGCAGCTCTTCCTCCGCCGCGTGGAGCGCTTCCTCGGCCTGGTCGAGATGGTCGGCCGACAGAAAGAGGAACGCGAGATCCGCGGCGTCTCCTCCCAGCGCCGCTCGGGCCTCCCGGGCCGCCTCCCGCGCGCCCTGGGGCGCGCCGGTGGCCGCGGACAGCCCCGCCCCCACCCGGCACGTGAGCGTCTCGGGTCTCATGGGGCGGGAGTGTACGCGGGCGTGGACTAGTCCGAAACGGCGAGAATGACCGCGTGCGCACGGCTTCAATCGAGAAGCGGGTTCGGGAGCACGCTCTCTCGTTTCCCGAGGCGTACGAGGACCGGCCCTGGGGCGACTTCCCGGTCTTCAAGGTCGGCGCGAACAAGGTCTTCGGCTGGGCGGTGGTCGAGGACGGGGCCGTCCACGTGACGATGAAGCTGACCGCCGAGGAGCGCGAGATCGCGCACCTCCTCCCGTACGTGCGGACCGCGAGCTACGTCGGCCGCTACGGCTGGATCACCGCGGCGGTCACCGACGAGGAGTCACTGGAGGCCGCGCTCGAGTGGCTGCGCGAGAGCTACTGGCTCAAGTGCCCCAGTGAGCTCCGCGCCGCCGTCGAAGGGGACGGCTAGGGACCCGTCCCGGGGTCTGACCCCGGGTCATGTACCAAAGGGACCCCGGGGGCTGGAACGGCCCCCAGCGGAAGCTCCTGCAAACCAGGCTCAACTGTTCCTTCCGGACCTGGCTCGGGGTCTGACCCCCGGACACGGCTGAAAGGGGCATGACGCTAGTCCGCTCCCGGGTCGTCGTCCGGGCGCGGCTCGCCCTCCTCCGGGTCGGGCGCGCTGCCCTCGTCGACCTCGTCGTTGCGGTCGTCGTCGCGAGGGTGCGAAGTATCCTGCTGCTCCATGAGAGTCCTCCTACCTGACTCGTCCGAACTCGAACTTCCCGACGGCGCGACCGGGCTCGACGCCGCCGCGGCAATCGGGCCCAAGCTCGCCGAGCAAGCGGTGCTGGTCCGCTCCAACGGGCGCGTTCAGGACCTGCGGCTGCCGCTCCAGGAGGGCCAAGCGATTCAGATCCTGACCGCCCGCGACACGGCCGACCCCGACGCCCTCTACGTCCTGCGCCACTCGACCGCGCACCTCCTTGCCGAGGCCGTCCGGCGCCTGTACCCGGGCACGAAAATCGCGATCGGGCCGCCGATCGAGAACGGCTTCTACTACGACTTCGAGTTCCCCGAGCCGATCGGCGAGGAGGCGCTCGAGCGGATCGAGGCCGAGATCCGGCGCGAGCTCGAGGAAGGGCGATCCTGGGAGCGCGAGGAGGTCAGCGCCGAGGAGGCCAGGAGCTACTTCGCCGGGCAGGGCGAGGACTACAAGGTCGAGCTCGTCGACACGGCGGAGGGGCCGATCACCTTCTACCGGCAGGGCGACTTCACCGACCTCTGCCGGGGCCCGCACCTCCAGGACTCGAAGCCGATCAAGGCCGTCAAGCTGACCGGCCTCGCCGGCGCGTACTGGCGCGGCGACGAGCACAACCGGCAGCTCACGCGGATCTACGGCACCGCGTTCTACAGCCAGGCCGACCTCGACGCGTACCTCGAGCGCCTCGAGGAGGCGAAGCGGCGCGACCACCGCCGCCTCGGCCCGCAGCTCGACCTCTTCCACCTCTCCGAGCACGCGCCCGGGATGCCGTTCTGGCACCCGAAGGGAATGCTGATCTGGAACGCGCTCGAGGACCTGCGCCGGACCGAGAACGCGAAGCGCGGCTACGTCGAGGTGAAGACGCCCCTCCTCTACGACGAGCAGACGTACGAGACCTCGGGCCACCTCCAGAACTACGAGGAGAACATCTTCTGGGTGCAGCCGCACGAAGAGAGCGACCGGCGCCTGGCGCTCAAGCCGATGAACTGCCCCGGGCATATGCTCCTCTTCGGCTCGCAGCTGCGCTCGTACCGGGACCTGCCGTTCCGCTACGCCGAGGCGTCGACGCTGCACCGCGACGAGCGAACCGGGACGCTGCTCGGTCTGTTGCGCGTGCGCCACATCACCCAGGACGACGCGCACATCTTCTGCTCGCCCGAGCAGATCGAGCACGAGATCTTCGCCTGCCTCGACTACGCCTCCTACCTCTACGACCTGTTCGGGATGGAGGCGCGCTTCGAGCTCTCGACCAGGCCGGAGCCCAAGCTCGGCACCGACGAGGAGTGGGACTTCACCGAAGGCGCGCTCCGCGCGGCGCTCGAGCGGCGCGGGATCGACTTCGTCGAGAACGAGGGCGACGGCGCCTTCTACGGCCCGAAGATCGACCTGCACATGACCGACGTCCTCGACCGCTCGTGGCAGATGGGGACGATCCAACTCGACTCGCAGATGCCCCAGCGCTTCGGGCTTACGTACATGGGCGCCGACAACGCCGAGCACACGCCGTACGTGATCCACCGCGCGCTGCTCGGCTCGCTCGAGCGCTTCATCGGGATCCTGATCGAGCACTACGGCGGCGCCTTCCCCTTTTGGCTGGCGCCGGTGCAGATCCGGATCCTTCCGGTCGGGGACGAGCATCGCAGCGACGCGCAGGCGCTGGCCGAGAAGCTCGCCGGCTTCCGGGTCGAGGTCGACGAGCGCGACGAGACGGTCGGCAAACGGATCCGCGACGCCGAGCTTGAGAAGACCCCCTTCGTGGTCGTCTACGGCGACCGCGAGTCGGAGGAGTCGCTGGCGGTGCGGGAGCGGGGCGGGGAGCAGTCCACGAAAAGCCTGGCCGAATTCCGCGCCCACCTTGCTACGCTGTGACCCTGACGCAAGCAGGGTCCAGCCCTCACCTCCCAGGCGCGAGAGCCTCGCGGGGGTTCAACCGAGTCGGTAGACGAGGGAGTTCTGGGCCGCTGCTTGCAGCGGTCTTGTCGTTCGAGAAGGAGGATTGAGAGCTTGGTGAAGGGTCTTTGAGACCACGGCGGACGGTCGAGCCGGACCGAGCGCCGGTCCCGCAAGCCCGAATCAACGAGATGATCCGCGCGCCGAAGGTCAGGCTGGTCGACGAGGACGGCACGCAGATCGGGGTCAAGGACACGAACGAGGCACGCGAGTACGCCTGGGGCAAGAACCTCGACCTGGTTGAGGTGGCCGCCCAGGCCGACCCGCCCGTCGCGCGGGTGATGGACTACGGCAAGTACCGCTACGAGCAGGAGCAAAAGGCCAAGCTCGCCCGCAAGCACCAGGTCTCGATCAACGTCAAGGAGATCAAGTTCAGGCCCAAGATCGGGATCCACGACTACAACACCAAGAAGGGACACGTCGAGCGCTTCCTCAACCAGCGCGCCAAGGTCAAGGTGACGATCATGTTCCGCGGCCGGGAGACCACGCATCCGGAGCGCGGGCGCGACCTGCTGATGCGGCTGGCCGAGGACGTGAAGGAGATCGGGCAGGTAGAGTCCCCGCCCCTGCTCGACGGCCGGAACATGGTCATGGTGCTGGGGCCGACGAAGAACGCAGGAGTATCCAGAGACGATGCCAAAGCAGAAGACACACAGCGCGACGAAGAAGCGGTTCAAGTTGACCGGAACGGGCAAGGTGCTGCGCCGGCGGGCGATGAAGAGCCACCTGCTCGAGAAGAAGTCGGCTAAGCGCAAGCGCGGGTTCCGGAAGCAGGCGGCGGTGCACGGTGCGGACGTGCGCGAGGTCAAGAAGCTCCTCGGGAGGTAAGAGGGATGCCCCGCGTCAAACGCTCCGTCCACGCCCGCAAGAAGCGCCGCAAGGTGCTCCACGAGGCCCGCGGCTACTGGGGCCTGAAGCATTCGAGCTACAAGCGCGCCAAGGAGCAGGTGGACAAGTCGCTCGTCTACGCCTACCGCGACCGGAAGGCGAAGAAGCGCACCTTCCGCCGGCTCTGGATCCTGCGTATCAACGCGGCCGCGCGCCGCGAGGGGCTCTCGTACAACCAGTTCGTCGCCGGGCTGCGCAAGGCGGAGATCCCGCTCGACCGGAAGGTGCTCGCAGACCTTGCCGTGAGCGACCCGGCCGCCTTCGGCAAGATCGCCGAGCAGGCGAAAGCGGCGCTCGAGAAGACCTGAGCACTCTGCGCCGGTGATCACCTCCGCGGCAAACCCGCGGTTGAAGCTCGTGCGCAAGCTCGCGGCTCGGCGCCAGCGCGAGAAGCTCGGGCTCTTCGTCTGCGAGGGAGAGGACCTCGTGGAAGCCGGGCTCGCTGCGGGCCTGGAGCCGGTCGACGTCCTCGTCGCGGGCGAGGACGTGGAGCCGGAGCTGCTGGCGGGCGTCTCGACCCTGGCCCACCCGCCGCGGCAGGTGGCGATCTTCGGGCGCGGCGACTTGCCGGTGCTCGATCCGGCCGCCGCTCCGGAGACCGGGCTCGCCCTCTGGCACGTCGGCGATCCGGGCAACGTTGGGACGATCATCCGGGCAGCCGACGGGCTCGGGCCGGCGTTCGTGGCTCTGTCGGAAGGTTGCGCCGACCCGACCGGCCCGAAGGCTCTGCGGGCCTCGATGGGCGCGGTCTTCCGGGTTCCGCTCGGCCGATTCGAGGAGGCGCCCGGCCGGCTGATCGCGCTCGTCGCCCACGGCGGTGAGCCCTTGCACGAGCTCGATCTGAGCGGCCCCGTCACGTTCGTGCTCGGGGCGGAGCGCGAGGGTGTGCCCGAGTCGGTCGCAGCCTCGTGCGACGCCCGGGGCTCGATCGGGCTCGAACCAGGCGCGGAGTCGCTGAACGTGGCGCTCGCCGCGGCGCTCGCCCTCTACGAGCGAAGACGGAGCCGAGGCCCTGGCTAGACTGGCCGCAATGGCTCGGATCGGAGGCATCTGGACGTCACCGGCGCGCAAGAGCGGGCGCTCCGAGGGACACGAGCGGCGCCGTGCGATCGCCGGGCAGGGGCTCGAGGGCTGTGCTCACGCCAACCCTCCGAGGCGCGAGGTGCTGTTCGCTTCGCGGGAGCATCTCGATTCGGTCGGCGTCGAGCCCGGGGCGATCCGCGAGAACCTGACCGTCGAGGGCGCGGACGTGCAGCGGTGGCCGATCGGCCAGCGGGTGCGGGCCGGCGGCGCCGTGTTCGAGATCACGATGGTCTGCGACCCGTGTCACCGGATGGACGAGCTGCGTGAGGGATTGCGCACGGAGCTCGACGGCAAGCGCGGCATGCTCGCCCGCGTCGTCGAGTCGGGCGAGGTCGCCGTCGGCGACGAGATCGAGCTGCTCTAGGTCACCTGGGGCGCCGGGCGATCCAGACGGTGTCCTCGCCGCCGGCGTAGGGCCGCCGGTCGAACCAGCCGAAGCAGCCGAGCACCTGGAACCCCGCGCGCTCGAGCAAGCCGCGCCATTCGTCCGGCGAGAGCCAGGCAAGCGTGAACGTGGTCGCGCCGGAGTCGCCGCGGACGGACAGCGTGAGCGTCCGCCCCCGCGAGTCCCAGTCCGCCCGCTCGAAGATGCCCGGCTCCCGCTCGAGCCAGCGGCCGTGCGTGTCGGCGATGTCGTCGACGCCCGGCGCGAACACGTCGAAGGCGAGGCGGCCGCCCGGAACGAGCAGCTCGCGGGCCGCGCGCAGGGCCCGGAGGCGCTCGCCGTCGTCGAGCAGATGCAGGTACGAGCGGAAGGGGCACGTCACGAGGCGCACCTGCTCCTCGACCGGAGGATCGGCCAGGTGGCCGAGCCGCAGGTCCAGCAGCTCCGCCACGCCGGCCAGCGCCGCCGCTCGGCGGCAGACCTCGAGCATCCCGGGCGAGGAGTCGACGCCGATCACGCGGATTCCCTCGGCGGCCGTCGGTATTGCGATCCGCCCGGTTCCGATCGCGAGCTCGACGATCGGCCCCCCGGCCCGCTTGGCCTCGTCGACGTAGAAGCGAACGTCCTCGGTGACGCTGCGACTCCACGGGTCGTAGAGCTCCGCGATCGAGTCGTAGAGGCTCACGGCCGCCGAGTAACGAAGACGTATTCGCGGCTCTCGTCGTCCACGGGCGACCGGTCGAAGTCGCCATAGAGGGCCTCGAGCTCGAGCCCGGCGACGTCCACGAGGCCGAGCCACTCGTTCTTCGTCGCCCACCAGAGGGACGACACGCCGTCACCGTCGAGCGCGATGTCGATCCGGTTGTCGCCGACGGCGTACCTCAGCGTGTGCGGAACCGGCTCGTCCTGGTGGGTGCCGTCGAGGCGCGCGGCGATCGAGTGGTCGAAGGCGAACGCGTTCCAGGCGAAACGCCCGCCCGGCTGCAGCGCCGCCGCGACCCGCTCGAACGTTCGCCTCCGGTCGGCCCACATCCGCAGGTGAAGCAGCCCGCGAAAGGGGCAGTAGACGAGCCCTGCCGGCTCGTCGAGCGCGAGTTCCCGCATGTCGCCGAGGCGCAACTCGAGCTCGACGCCCGCAGCGGCGGCCCGCTCGCGAGCCTGAGACAGCATTGCCGGCGACGTGTCGATCCCGAGCACAGGGCGGCCTGTGGCCTGCGCGACGGGGATAGCGACGCGGCCGTTCCCGACCGCGAGCTCGACCAGCGGACCTTCCGTCTCGCGCGCGACCTCGACGTAGAACGGCACGTCCTCGGTCATCGGCGCCGACCACTCGTCGTACCGTGCCGCGAATCCCTCGTCCCAGCTCATCGGCGGCGATGCTAACTGCACGACAGGCTCCGATACAGTCGTCCCGATGGATCCCAAGGCCCTGGAAACCGAGGCGCAGAGCGCGATCGCGGGCGCCGAGAGCCCTGCGGAGCTCGACGAGGCGCGCATCCGCTACCTCGGGCGGAAAAGCGAGCTGAAGCAGGCGCTGCGCCAGGTCCGCGACCGCGAGTCCGGGATGGCCCTGAACGCGGTTCGCGAGAGCCTGGAGGCCGCGTTCGCGGAGCGGGAACGGGCCCTGCGCACCGCGGAGCTCGAGCACGTCCTCGCGGAGGAGTCGGCCGACGTCACCCTTCCCGGCGAGTCGATCCCGCGCGGGCACTACCACCTGCTCACCCAGATCCGGCGCGAGGTCGAGGACGTCTTCCTCGGGCTCGGCTATGAGGTCGTCGACGGCGACGAGGTCGAGGACACCCGGCACCTCTTCGACGCGCTCAACATGCCCCTGGGTCACGTGACGCGCTCGCCGCTGCACACGCTCTTCCTGAACGGCGACATCGTCCTCCGCACCGAGACCTCGGCCTCGCAGATCCGCGTGATGGAGTCGCGAGAGCCGCCCGTCTATATGGTCTCGCTCGGCCGAGTCTACCGGCGGGACACCGCCGACGCGACCCACAGCCCGATCTTCCACCAGGCAGAAGGCCTCGCCGTCGACCGCGGGATCACGGTCGCCGACCTGAAGGGGACGCTGCTCCACTTCGCGCGCGCGCTCTTCGGCGAGGAGCGCGAGGTGCGGTTCTCGACCGACTTCTTCCCCTTCACCGAGCCCTCGCTGGGCATGGCCGTCTCGTGCTTCATCTGCGAGGGAGCCGGCTGCCGCACCTGCAAGTTCACCGGCTGGATCGAGCTCCTCGGCTCCGGCCTGGTCGACCCGAACGTGCTCCGCAACGTCGGCTACGACCCCGAGGAGGTGTCCGGCTTCGCCTTCGGAATCGGGCTCGAACGGGTCGCGATGCTCCGCCACGGTGTGCCGGACATCCGCATGTTCTGGGAGAACGACCTGCGCTTCCTCGGCCAGTTCTGATGAGGGTCCCGCTCAACTGGCTGCGGGAGTACGTGGCGGTGGACGCGCCCGTCGAGGAGCTGGCGGACAAGCTCGGGACGGCCACATGCGAGGTCGAGCGGATCATCCGCCGCGGTGTCGCGGACGAGGACGGCAACCTTGGCTTCTACCGCGTCGGGCTGGTGCTCGAAGCCGGCAAGCACCCGAACGCCGACCGGCTCCAGCTCTGCCGCGTGGATGTGGGGGAGGGCGAGCCGCGCCAGATCGTCTGCGGCGCTTGGAACTTCGGGGCGGGCGCGACGGTCGCGGTCGCGTTGCCCGGAGCGGTGCTCCCCGGCGGGACGCGGCTCGAGGAGGCGAAGCTCCGCGGCGAGGTCTCGCGCGGGATGATCCTCTCCGAGCGTGAGCTCGAGCTCGGGCAGGACCACACCGGGATCCTCGTCCTCGATGAGGGGCCGGAGCCGGGCACGCCGCTCGGCGACGTCTTCCCGCTGGGCGAGGACGTGCTCGAGGTCGAGACGACGCCGAACCGGCCCGACCTCCTCTCCGTCTACGGCTTCGCGCGCGAGGTGGCGGCCCTGTACCGCGTCGACCTGTCTCCTCTGGACCTGCCCCGGGGTCAGACCCCGGGACCTGGCCAAAACGAACAGGTCGACGTCCGGGTCGAGGATCTCGAGGGCTGCCCACGCTACATCGGCCGGCTGTTCCGCGACGTCCGGATCGGGCCCTCGCCGCCGTGGCTGAAGGCACGGCTCGTCGCCGGCGGCATGCGCCCGATCTCGAACGTCGTCGACGTGACCAACTACGTGATGCAGGCGCTCGGCAACCCGCTGCACGCCTTCGACTTGACGAAGCTCGGGGGCGAGCGGATCGTCGTCCGCCGCGCCGCTCCCGGTGAGACGATCCGCACCCTTGACGGCGAGGTGCGCCACCTCGAGCCGAGCGACCTCGTCATCGCGGATGCATCGAAGCCGGTCGCGCTGGCCGGAATCATGGGCTCAGAGGACAGCGAGGTGGACGAGTCGACCACCAGCGTCCTGCTCGAGGCCGCGAACTTCGAGCCGATCGGGATTCTCAGGAGCTCCGAGCGACTGGGCCTGCGCACCGAAGGCTCGAACCGCTGGGAGAAGGGCGTCGACCCGTACCTCGCTGAGCCTGCGGCGAACCTCGCCAGCGAGCTGATCGTCGACCTCTCCGGCGCGCGGGTAACCGGCGAGACCGAGGTCGCGACCGAGCTCCCCGAGCGGCCGGTCGTCGCCTACCGGCCGCAGCGCGCGGACGACCTGATCGGGCTGAGCGTCGAGCCGAACGAGCAGCGGCAGACCCTCGAGAGCCTCGGCTTCGAGGTCGAGGCCGCGGCCGACTGGCAGGTCACCGTTCCCACCTGGCGCGCCCGCGACGTGACCCGCGAGGCCGACGTGGTCGAGGAGGTGGCCCGGTTCCACCTGGACGAGATTCCGTTCACGCTCCCGCTCCGGCGCGAGATGGCGGGCCGCCTGACCCGGGAGCAGCGCCTGCGGCGGCTCGTCGAGGAGGTGCTCCTCGGCTGTGGCTGCTCCGAGATCTACACCTCGAGCCTGGCGGCAAGCGATCCCGAGGCTGCTGCCGTCCGGCTCCCGACGCCGCTGACGGCCGACCAGGCGGTGCTACGAACGACCCTGCTCGAAGGCCTCGTCGCCACCGCTCAGCGCAACCTGGACGCCGGCAACGAGGGGATCCGGCTGTTCGAGCTCGCCCGGGTTTACGTGCCGCCGGCCGACCCCCGCCCGGACGAGCGCTGGCACGTCGGGGCGATCGTCGAGGGCGGCCTGCCGCGGGCCAAGGGGACGCTCGAGACACTCCTCGCGGCCCTGAAGGTCGAGCCTCGGTTCGAGCGCACGCAGGAGCCGTTCCTCCACCCGGGCAAGGCGGCCCGGCTCGAAGGCGGCTGGGTCGGAGAGCTCCATCCCGAGCGCCTGGAGGGAAACTGGGGCGTCTTCGAGCTCGACCTGCCGACGGTGTTCGCGCGAGTTCCCGAGCGGCTGGTCTACGAGGACGTGATCACCTACCCGGCGCTGCGCCAGGACCTGGCGTTCGCGGTCGCGGAGGACGTCGCGGCCGGCGAGCTCGTGGAGGCAGCCCGCGAGGCCGCCGGGCCCGAGCTGCGGCAGATGCGGCCGTTCGACGTGTACCGCGGGGAGCAGGTCGGCCCGGGTCGCAAGTCGATCGCGTTCGCGGTCGTCTACCAGTCGCCGGAGCGGACGCTGACCGACGAGGACGCGGCCGCCCTCCGCGAGCGGATCGTGAAAGCCCTCGCCGAGCGCTTCGGCGCCGAGCTTCGTTCCTAAGGCGCCGCTTGCGGCGCCGCCATCAGGGCGTGCGGGCTCTGCCCGTGCTCCCGTCTGAAATGACCGGTCGAACCGAGCTGGTCACCGCAAAACGTTCCTAGAGAGAAACCGGGGCGAGGCGTTCGGCGAGCGCCAGGAGCACCTTGCGCTGGATCTCCGGCTGTTCGTCGAGCAGCCGCCGGAACGAGCGGTCGGTGATCACCAGCGTGTGCACCGGCCCGGATGCGGTCACCGTCGCCGTGCGGGGCGAGTCCGAGACGAGGGCGATCTCTCCGAAGAAGTCCCCCGGCCCGAGCGTGTTGATGCGCCGGCCGTCCTTCATCACCTCGGCGTTCCCCTCGAGCAGCACGAAAAACTCGCGACCGCGCTCGCCCTCCCGAATCAGGACCTTGCCGTCGCGGAGGTCGAGCTCGTCCGCGAGCCCGGCAACCTGCGCCAACTCCCGCTTCGAGCACTGCGAGAACAAGGGCACGTGCCGGATCCATTCCACCTTCTCGTTCCGATGCAGCACGGAGCGGAGTTTATGCTCCCGGCCGGTGGAAACCGAGTGCGCCTCCGGCTCCGTATGCGGTACCGTGACCACGTCGATCGCAGAGGAGGATCGTCTCGTGCGTAACCTTCGCCCATCGCTTCTGCTTTCGTTCGCTCTCGCCGCCGCCGTGCTGCTCCCGGGGTCAGGCGGCGCCGCCCGCACGGCCACGACGCTGCACGCAACGGTGGGGCCGGGCTTCGTGATCAGCGTCAAGAACTCGGCGGGGGTGGGGGTGACGCGCGTCTCGCCGGGCTCGTACTCGATCGAGGTGCGCGACCTCTCGTCTGAGCACAGCTTCCACCTACGCGGGCCGGGCGTCGACCAGGGGACCACCGTCAATGGCATCGGCACGACGACCTGGGACGTGACGCTGGTGGCCGGCACCTATAGCTTCTTCTGTGACGCCCATCCGGGGACGATGAAGGGGAGCTTCCGCGCCGGTACTGCGCTGCCGAAGCTGAACGGCCGCGTCGGGCCCGGCCGGACGATCTCGCTCAAGACCGCGGCGGGAGCCGTCGTCAAGTCCCTTCCGGCCGGCACGTATCAGATCGCCGTCCGCGACTCGACCAAGGTTGACAACTTCCATCTGCTGGGGCCCGGGGTGAACAATCGAACTGGGGTCAAGTTCCGCGGCTCGCGGACCTGGACGGTCGCGTTCAGGGCAGGCCAGAAGTACACGGTCCGCTCAGACGCCCACCCCAAGGCGCTGAAACGAACCTTCGCGGTGACGGCGAAGATCCCGCCTCCGCCGCCTCCGCCGATCGTGCCTTAGTCTCGGTCGACGAGGGAGAACGGGCCGAACCGGGCCTTCGTCCTGCCCTCGCGGCCGCGCCGCATCAGCAGGCGCATCGTCGCCCCGATCCCGCCTGCGAGGACGAAGCCCGCGCCCAGGGCGGCGGCCGCGGCGACGGGAACCTTGCCCTCGAGCTTCGCCCCGATGTTGGTGGCCTCGCCGATCCCCGCCCGCAGGTCGTCAACCGCGCTCGCGAGGCGTTCGCGCTCGTTCTCGATCTCCACGCGGACCTGCTCCGCGCTTCGTCCGTTAGGGGTTTCCATCGCTCCTCAGCGCCTCCGTCGTCCGCTTCGCCTCGCGCAAGGCCTGCTCCGGCACCGGCGGCGTTCCCTTCTTGATCGCACTTACGGCGAACAGTCCGAGCAGGAGCGCGAGCAGGATCAGACCTCCCGTCACGATCAGGAGCGCCACCCAGGCGGAGGTCTGGGTGGCGATGCCCGCCGCGGCGGCGCCGAACCCGAAGCCGAGCCCGAAGAGAAGGAACACCGCCGCCCCGAGGCCGAGCCCGATCCCCCTGGCGAGCGATGCCACCTTGCGCTTGAGCTCGAGCTGCGCGAGCTCCATCTCCAGCCGGACGAGAGTGCTCGCGTGCTCGGCGACGTTCTTCGCGGCGGGGCCCAGCCCGGGATGACCCTGAGGCTCAGTCTTTTGGGTGTGCATGGCCTCTCCAGTCGATCACCTTCGCGATCACGATCCCGGCGGCGAAGGCGGCGCCGACGACGATGAGCGGAGACGGGCCGCCGCCGCGCTTCCTCGTCCTCTTCTTCGGCCCTTCGCCGAGCTGCGGCGCGCTCGGGGCCGTGGGCTGCGTGCCGGCACCCTTGTCGGGCGGCGCCTCGCCGCGAGCGCGCGCGGCGATCAGGCTGGGCTTCAGCTTGCGCAGGAACGCCGCGTCCTCCGTCAGCTCCTCCGCCAGCCACTCGCCGATCCCGTCACCGCGGTTGGCCGCGCGGCGCGCGAGCGCCTGGAGGCGCTGGGCTCCACGCTCGACGAGGAGGTCGGCCTTCGTCATCGCTTCACCGGGGGCGCCTCGCCGGTGGCGATGTGCCAGATCTTCGAGGCCGTCCTGCGCGCGGCCATCGTGGCGCCGGCGGCGAGGCCTCCGTAGAGGCCGGTCCAGAGCAGCTTCCGCAGCACGCCCGTTTGCTTGCCTGACGGTGACTCGGCCAAACCTGGGCGCTACTGTAACTCGGTGGACCCTGGGGCGCGCCCGCTCCCGAAAGCGGAGCGGCAGCGGTTGATCGCGAGCGTCGTGTCGCGGCGGCGAATCGGCAGCCAGCACGAGCTGGCCGATGCGCTGACGCGCGCCGGCTGCCACGTGACGCAAGCCACCATCTCCCGCGACATCCGCGAGCTGCGGCTGGAGAAGACGAGCGATCCCCTCGGCCGCCCGCGCTACGTCCTGCCCGGACGCGCGAGGGGGACCGATCCGCGCGAGACGCTCGCCGCGGTGCTCGGCCAGTTCGGCATGCGCGCGACGGCGGCGCAGGGCATCGTGGTCGTCCAGTCCGAGCTCGGCACGGCGCCGGCGATCGCGCGTGCTCTCGACCAGCTCGAGCACCCCAAGATCGTCGGCACCCTGGCGGGGGACGACACCTGTCTCGTGATCACACGCGGCCCGGCGGACGCGCGCACGGTCGCGCAGGAGCTGAGCTCGGCGATGGACTGAGCTACTTGGGGCGGAGCCGCTCGCCGTGCGGGGGCTCGTACTCCCTGAGCCGCTCGAACTCGTCGGGAGAGATGGAAAGCCGGACCCGCCCGTCGTAGATCGTGTTCACGAGCTCCGCCGGCACGTAGCGCGGACGATGCAACAGACCGGCGGTCACGCTGAGCCCGTCGAAGATGTCGAGCGACGCATCCCCGAGGAATTCGGCGACCGTGCCCACCTCTTTGCCGTCGGCCGCCTCGACCTGCCAGCCCTGCTCGACCAGGAACCAAGAGACCGGCTCGGCTTCAGACACTGCGGCCTTCGACGTACCAGACGGGCCCCTGCGTCTGCACCGGCCGCGTGTCAGAGAGCGCGTGTAACACCCGCACGTGGCCGCGGATCCCCTCTTCGTCCAGCCGCGCCAGGCAGCGCCGCGCCATCTCCGGCGAAGCGCCGTAGCCGAACGAGCGCGCGACCCGGAACCTGAAGCCGAGCCAGCGGCCGGGCCGGGAGGGATTCAGCGGCGCCAGCAGGAGCGCCGCTCGTTCGAGGTAGTCGCTCGACGCGAGCTCCACTTCGGCGTAGATGTCGCTCCAGTCGTCGGGCAGCGCCTCCAGCTCCGCTTCCCACGAGGGCACGAATTCGTGCGCCTCGGCCCGGGCGGGCGGCAGCCCTTCCCCGCTGCCCACCAGCTCCAGCTCACCGTCGATTCCCTCCGCGTCGAGCCGTGCCAACAGCCGCCGGACGAGCTCCGGCGAGGGCCCGGCACCGCGCCTCGCGGCGGAGAACGAGATCACGGTTCCGTACCGGCCCGGATTCGCCGGACCGAGCAGGGCTGCGGCCCGGTCGGAGTCGCCCGCATCGGCGACCCTCAGCCGCAGACGTGCATCGCCCCAGCCCTCCGCCAGGCTGCGCTGAATCGCCCGCCACTGTTCGACGAGTCCCACAACGCTGAGCATAAACTCAGCCTCGTGGCGAAGGTTGAGCGCAAAGGCACCCTGAGCGAGGAACGCCTGCGGGAATTCTTGCGCGAGATGCTCCTGATCCGGCGTTTCGAGGAGAAGGTCGAGGAGCGGTTCCGCGCGGGAGAGCTCCCGGGCTTCCTGCACGTCGCGATCGGACAGGAGGCGGTCGCGGTCGGGGTCTGCCAGGCGATGGACGACGGCGACGTCTTCGCCTCGACCCATCGTGCGCACGGCCACACGCTCGCCCGGGGGACGCATCCGAACGCCGTCATGGCCGAGCTGTACGGGAAGCTCGAGGGCTGCTCGCACGGGTACGGCGGCTCCATGCACCTCTACGACCTCGAGCGCGGCAACCTGGGCGCGAACGCGGTCGTCGGCGGTGGGTTGCCCGCGATCGCCGGCGCGGCGCTCGCCTTCAAGCTGCGCGGCGAGCCGCGGGTCGCGACCGCCTTCTTCGGGGACGGGGCGACCAACATCGGCACCTTCCACGAGGCGCTCAACCTCGCCCAGCTCTGGCAGGTTCCGGCGGTCTTCGTCTGTGAGAACAACCATTGGGCGGAGTCGACGCCTGCGCGCCAGCAGCTCCCGATCGAGGACCTGAGCAAACGCGCAGTCGCCTACGGGATGCACACGATCACGGTCGACGGGCAGGACGTCGAGGCCGTTCACCGGTCGGCGACGCGCGCCCTGAAGCACGCGCGGGACGGCAAGGGGCCCGTCTTCCTCCTCGCAAATACGTACCGGCTCGTCGGCCACTACGTCGGCGACCCGCAGGTCTATCGCGACAAGGAGGAGCTCCGCGAGACGCGCGAGACGCAGGACCCGATCGAGAAGCTGCGTGAGAAGAGCGGCATCTCCGACGCGGACTTCGAGGAACTCGACCGGGAGGCGCACGAGCTGGTGGAGGCCGCGGTCGAGTACGCCAAGAACGGCACGGACCCCAGGCCCGAGGACGCGCTGAAGAACGTCTATGCGTAGCGTCAAATCATCCGTTGCTGGCTGGCGGCGCAGACGGACGCGCGGGCGTAGCCCGCGCGTCCTGAGGGCGGCACCGACAAGCGGCGCCTCAGATGCCTGAGCTGTCCTACCGCGAAGCCGTCCGCGATGCGCTTTCGCGCGCGATGCGGGATGACGACGACGTCTTCATCATGGGCGAGGACATCGCCGAGATGGGCGGCTCGATGGGGGTCACCGCCGGAATGCTCGACGAGTTCGGCGCGGAGCGGGTGCGGAACACGCCAATCTCGGAGATGGCGATCGTCGGAGCCGGGATTGGAGCGGCGATGCAGGGAATGCGCCCGGTCGTCGAGGTCATGTACGAGGACTTCACGACGCTGGCGATGGAGCAGATCGTGAACCAGGCGGCGAAGCATCGTTCGATGTCAGGCGGGCAGGTGAAGGTGCCGCTGACGATCCGGACGCAGGGCGGCGCGGGCTGGTCGCCGGGGGCGCAGCACGCGCAGCAGGTCGAGGCCTGGTTCGTGCACGTGCCGGGGCTGAAGGTCGTCTTCGCCTCCACGCCCAGCGACGTGCGCGGGCTGCTCTGGTCGGCGATCTACGACGACAACCCGGTGATGTTCTTCGAGCACCGCACGCTGTACGGGATCAAGGAGGACGTGCCCGACGAGCTCGAGCCGATCCCGATCGGGCGAGCGCGCGTGCACCGCGAGGGCGAGGACGTGACCGTTGTCGCGACGGGCCGGCTCGTGCACGAGGCGCTCTCCGCCGCAGAGGAGGCCGAGGGCGAGGGCGTCTCGGTCGAGGTCTTCGACCCCCGCACGCTCCAACCGCTCGACGTGGACTCGCTCGTCGCCTCGGTGAAGAAGACGAACCGCTGCGTGGTCGCGCACGAGGCGGTCGCGCGGATGGGGTTCGGGGCCGAGATCTCGGCGGTCGTGCAGGAGCAGGCGTTCGATTGGCTGGATGCGCCTGTCGAGCGGGTGGGGGCGCGATTCGCGCCGATTCCGTTCGCGCCCGTGATGGAGGACTACGTTGTCCCGCACGCGGGGGACGTGCTTGCCGCGATCAGGCGGACGGTGGGCCATGACGGCTCCTGACGTGGCCGTTTTGGCCAGGTCCCGGGGTCAGACCCCGGGACCGGTCCGGAGGGGACATGGCTGACGAGGTCAAGCTGCCGCGGCTGGGCCAGGGGATGGAGGCCGGCACGATCGTCAAGTGGCTGAAGTCGGAGGGCGACCCTGTCGAGAAGGGCGAGCCGCTCTACGAGCTCGACACCGACAAGGTGACACAGGAGGTCGAGGCGGAGGCCTCGGGCGTGCTGCTCAAGATCGCGATCGCCGAGGGCGAGGTGCCGGTCGGGCAGACGATCGCCGTCATCGGCGAGGAGGGGGAGGAGGTTCCCACCATCTCGGCTGGCCCTGAAGTGGCTAGTGACGCGGCGGCGGATGGCCCCTCCCGGGAGCAAGAGGATGGTCGCCCGGCGGAGCCTCGAGAGGTTCCTAGCCTTCAGTCGGCCGCGGGCCGGGTGAAGGCTTCGCCCCTCGCCCGCCGGATCGCACGCGAGCGCGGAATCGACCTCACGGCACTCTCCGGCACCGGGCCCGAGGGCCGCATCGTCGCCGAAGATGTCGAGCGCGCCGGTGTCCAGCCGCCCCCGCCCTCGCCCGTCGCGCCGGCACTCGTTCCGGGAGAGGTCGAGGTCGAGCAGCTCTCCTCGGTTCGGCGGACGATCGCGCGACGGCTGACCGAGGCGTGGCAGGCGCCGGCCTTCCAGATCGCGATGTCGGCGGACATGACCCGCTCCAAGGAGCTGCACGCGCGGCTCGTCGAGCTCGCGGGCGATGAAGGCCCCAAGCCCACCCTCACCGACATCCTGACGAAGGCCTGCGCCGCGGCGCTGATGCGCCACCGGTCCGTCAATGTGCGCTTCGGAGGCGACTCCATCGAGCGCTACCCGAGCGCGGACATCGGGCTCGCGGTGGCCATTCCCGACGGGCTCGTCGTCCCGGTGATTCGCGGCAGCGAGCGCCTGACGATCCCGCAGCTCGCCGCTGCACGCGTCGATCTGGTCGGGAGAGCGCGTGGGGGCAAGCTCAGGCAAGAGGATCTCGAGGGCGGCACCTTCACGATCTCGAACCTGGGCATGTACGGCGTCGAGCAGTTCGTCGCGGTGCTGAACCCGCCGCAGGCGGCGATCCTCGCGGTGGGCGCCGTGGAGGAGCGGCCGGCGGCCCGCGACGGCGAGGTGGTTATCCGGCCGCTGATGACGATGACCCTCACCTGCGACCACCGCGCCCTGGACGGCGCGACAGCCTCGGACTTCCTACGAACGGTGAAGTCGTTCCTGGAGGAACCCGGCCTGATGCTCTAGAAGCCTGAGCCGTGAGGATCTGGTACCGCGTCAGCGACCTCGACGCCGCCCGGGCCTTCTACATCGGTGCCCTCGGCTTCACGGAGAGCTTCGTCGACGACGAGGCCCGCTGGGCGACGCTGGATCGCGGCGAGACCGAGGTCGCGCTGACCGAAGGCGAGCCGGACCCCGGGGACGAGGGCGGCGTGGCCACGATCGACGTCGAGGACGTGAAGGCCGAGCGCGAGCGGCTCGAGCGAGAGCAGGTGGAGGTCGGCACGGTCCTGGAGCTCCACGGGGCGATGCGGCTGCTGGACGTCTTCGATCCGGACGGAAACCGGATCCAGCTCACGGAGGAGGTCTCGTGATCCGGCAGGCCGGGCCCCAGGACGTCCCGTTCCTGCGGGACATGCTCCGGCACGCCTACTACTGGCGCGTCTCGACGCTGCCGGAATCGGGCGAGCCGCCGCTCCAGCGATACGTCGAGCGGTGGGGGCGGCCGGGCGACACTGCGCTGGTGGCGATCCAGGACTTCCAGCCGGTCGGGGCGGCGTGGTACCGGCTCTTCAAGGAAGACAATCCCGGCTACGGCTTCGTCGACGAGGAGACGCCGGAGCTCTCGATCGCGATCGTCCCGAGCCGGCGCGGGAGCGGTCTCGGCTCCGAGCTGCTGGACGCGCTGCTCGAGCGTGCACGGGCCGACGGGCACGACGCGATCAGCCTGAGCGTCGAGAAGGACAGCCCCGCGGTCGGCCTGTACGAGCGGCACGGCTTCGAGCGCTTCCGCGAGGACGACGGTGCGTACACGATGCGCGCCGACCTACGCCGCTCGTAGCCGGCTCCGCGGAAGAACATTGCCCCTCGCTAGGATCGCCTCGAACTTCGAAGCGACCCCAAGCCAGGAGCGAACGATGGACTGTGAAGTTGCCGTCCTCGGCGGAGGCCCGGGCGGCTACACCTCCGCGATCCGCGCCGCCCAGCTCGGCGCGAACGCCGTCTGCATCGAGCGCGAGCCCGAGCTCGGCGGCACCTGCTTGCGTATCGGTTGCATCCCGACGAAGGCCTGGGTGCAGACGGCCTTCTCCCTCAAGGAGGCCGAGGAGACCTTCGCTAAGCTCGGCGTCCAGACCGGCGCTCCCAGCCTCGACTTCGCCACCGCCAACCAGTGGAAGGACGGCGTCGTCAAGCAGATGACCCAGGGCGTCGCGAGCCTCTTCAAGGCGAACGGGGTCGAGTGGGTGAAGGGCACGGGCCGTTTCAAGGACGCGCACACGATCGCCGTCGAGGGTGGGGAGGACGTCACCTTCAAGCAGGCGATCATCGCCACCGGCTCGTATCCGCTCCGCCCGCCGATCGAAGGGCTCGACTCCGACCTCTGCGTCGACTCGACGGGCCTCCTGGCGCAGACCGAGGTGCCCCGGCGCCTCGTCATTCTCGGCGGCGGGATCATCGGCTGCGAGTTCGCCTCGATCCTCCGGCGCTTCGGCTCCGAGGTGACGATCATCGAGATGCTCCCGCAGCTCATCCCGCAAGAGGACGCCGACGCCGCCAGGGAGCTCGCCAAGCAGTTCCAGAAGCGTGGCATCACGACCCATCTCGAGACGACGTGTAACGGGGTCGAGGAGCGGAACGGCGCGTTGACCGTCCACTTCGGCGACAACGAGACGATAGAAGCCGACCTGATGCTGGTCGCGACCGGCCGGGGCCCGACCGTCGAGAACCTCGGCCTCGAGGAGATCGGGGTCGACTTCGACCGGCGCAAGGGGATCGCCGCCGACGAGCGGCGCCGCACCACCCAGGAGCACATCTACGCGGTCGGCGACTGCGCCGGCTACTGGCAGCTCGCGCACACCGCGTTTCGCGAGGGCGAGGTCGCCGCCGAGAACGCGCTCGGTCACGACGCGGTCGTCGACAACCGGGGCGTCCCGCGCCCGATCTACACCGATCCCGAGATCGCGGGCGTCGGCTTGACCGAGGCGGAGGCACGCGAGCAGTACGGCGACGACGTCGCCACCGGGACGTTCCCGTGGGTTGCGAACGCGCGCGCCGTGATGCAGAACGAGACCGTCGGCTGGGTCAAGTCGATCCACGAGACCCGCTACGGCGAGCTGCTCGGCCTGGTGATGGTCGGCCCGCACGTGACCGACCTGATCGAGGCCGGGGTGGTCGCCCTCGACGCCGAGGCGACGGTCGAGACGGTCGCCGACGGGATGGCCGCGCACCCGACGCTGAGCGAAGCGATCAAGGAGGCCGGACTCGTCGCGCTCGGCCGGCCGATCCACGTGCCGATCAGGAAGCGCGCAGCCGCGACAACCTAGCCGCGCGGCCCGTTCGGGCCCGTCCCGGGGTCTGACCCCGGGACATGTCTCTCACGCGATGTACTTGCAGCAATTCAGCATGCTACAAATCGGCGCGAGCAGGGCTTTCGGCTCCAAAACTGTCCCGTTTGGACACGGCTCGGGGTCTGACCCCGGGACAGGGCTGGAATGGACACGCCGGCGCCGGGCCCTCGGGGCGTATCCGGATCGATTCGCCGGCCGTTCCATTGCCATGGAGGCATCTCGTGCCGCGCCGCCGCGTGGCCGGAGGGGGAGTCTGCGACGCCTTGCGCCGCTCGGCCGCAAGCGGCACCAGGAACCGGAAGCCTTCGAGCAGCTCTACCGCGAGCACGCGCCCGACGTCTACCGGTACGCGCTCGCCCTGCTCGCTAACCCGACCGACGCCGAGGACGTCACGCAGACGACGTTCCTCAACGCGTACCGCGCCTTCCAGCGGGGCGAGCGGCCCCGCACGCCGCACAACTGGCTGATCGCGATCGCACACAACGTCTGCCGGATGCGCTGGCGCGCGGCGGACGCCCGCCCCCGCGAGATCGGGCTCGATGATGCTCCGGAGCCGGCTACGCCGGAGCACGAGCACGACCGTGCAAACCTCGACGAGGTGCTCCAGGCGCTCGCGCAGCTCTCCTTCAACCAGCGGGCCGCCCTGGTGATGCGTGAGCTCGAGGGCCGCAGCTACAAAGAGATCGCGGAGGTCCTGAACATCTCGGTCGGCGCGGTCGAGGCCCTCATCTTCCGAGCCCGCCGCGGCCTTCGCCTCCAGCGGCGAGCGCTCGGCCTGCTCACGACCGCCCCGGTCCCGGGCTCGCTCGCGTCGTCCTTCGGTGCAGGAGGAGGAGCGGTCGCAGCCGGCGGAGCGGCACTCGGAACCGATCTCGCCCTCAAGGCCACCGCTGTCGTCGCCGCCATGGCCGTTGCGGGCGTCGGCTACCAGACGGTCAACGCGGTCGGCGGACCGAGCCGGACGGAGACGCGCGCGTCGCAGTTACAGGCGATCGAGCCCCGCGGTCAGGCAGCCGCCGCGGCGACCCGTCACGCGCAGCGCGCCGGCAAGCCAGGCTCGC
Organism: Gaiellaceae bacterium; assembly: GCA_036506915.1. Taxonomy (GTDB): domain Bacteria; phylum Actinomycetota; class Thermoleophilia; order Gaiellales; family Gaiellaceae; genus AC-32. The sequence goes on from DASXQY010000144.1 coordinate 25,725, forward strand.
AGCGGCGAACCACCCTTGGCCGTGCCGCTCCAGGCAGGCGCACGGGCAAGGCCGACGCCCTCGAGGCCCCGGCGAGCCAGCCCGCCGCAGCCAACCCAACCGGTGCGGCTGCACCACCCCCGACGACTCCGCAAAGCACCACCCAGGCCGCCTCGACCGTGGCAGGAACCTCGCCCGTCCCCCTCCCGCCGACGCCGACCGTCCAGCCTCCGGCGGCCCCGACCGTCCCGCTCCCACCCCTGCCGGTCACTGTCACGACGCCGACGACGCCGACGATCCCCCCGCCGCCGAAGCTACCGTAGGTCGGCGCCGAGGAACTCCGCGAGCCCGCCGAGCGCCTCGTCCAGCCGGGATGTGTCCCCCCACGCACCGAGGACGGAAAGCGTCCCCGCCTTCCGGTCGAAGCGCGGCTCGACCCGGCCCACCAGCCGGTCGCCGACGAGGACCGGCAGGACGTAGTACCCGAACTCGCGCTTCGCCGGCGGGACGTACATCTCCAGTCGGTAGCGGAACCCGAACAGCGCCTCCGCCCGGTCGCGATCGTGCACGAGGCGGTCGAACGGGGACAGGAGCGTGACCCGGTCCGGCACCGGCCCGTCGCTCGCGTCCGGATGCGCGCGCCACTCACCGCCCTCGAGCCGGACGCCGAGCGAGCGGAACCGCTGCTCCGCGAGCAGCCGCTCAGCCTCCCGCACGGGCACGACCTCGGTCTCCGGATACCACCGGTCGGCGAGATCCCAGAGCCGCTGCCCGCCGCGCCGCCCGACCACGGCCAGCTCGCCGCGGTTGTGGAGCGCCTCCAGCATCAGGCCGACCTGGCGCCTCCCGAACCAGCGATGATCGCCGCGCCGCCCGGCCGCCCGGTCCTCGAGCTCACGCGAGAGCAGCGGCCCGCGCCGCTCGAGCTCCCGCAGCACGTAGCGGCGAAAGCCCGCATTCCGCTTCAGGAACTCCCGACTGCGCCGCTCCCAGCTGTACGCCCGGGCGCGCCGGCCCGCACGCATCCGCGCCTGTACCAGCGGGAGCGTCTCGATCGGCCAGATGAACGCGTCCCACTCGAACAGCCGCCGCTCGACCCAGAGCAGGCGATCGAGCTCCGCCGTGTCGAAGCGCCCGAGACGGCTCCAGAGAACGAGGTGCTGCGGTGTCGCCACCGTCGCGATCGGGTCGACCTGCAGGAAGCCGAGCCGCCGGACGGTCTCGAGCACACCCGGCGCTGAGCCGTCCAGCAGCTGCGCGCGAACCGCGATCCGCCGTGCTTCCTCCAGATTCACCTTCCGAGTCACCCGAAACCCACCTTCTGAAGCCGAATACCCCTTTCGGCGGTGTGCAAGAACGCCCGCAATCAGGCATCTTTTAAGCCATGACGCCGATCCTGGCGCAAAAACCGGGCTCCGACCGTGCCTTCGAACGCATGTACCGCAAGCATGCGGGCGACGTCTACCGCTACGCGTTGGTCGTCCTGCGCAACCAGGCAGACGCCGAGGACGTCACCCAGACGACCTTCATGAACGCCTACCGCGCCTTCGAGCGCGGCGAGCGCCCGCGGAACGCGCAGAACTGGCTGATCGCGATCGCGCACAACGTCTGCCGGCAGCGCTTTCGCCAGTCGCAGCGCCGCCCGAACGAGGTTGCCTTCGACGAGGACGTCGCCGAGTCCGTCGTCGACGAGGACGCGATCAGCGCGGAGGACATCCGCCGTGCCCTCGGCCACCTCGCCTTCAACCAGCGCTCCGCGCTCGTCATGCGGGAGCTCGAGGGCCGCAGCTACCAGGAGATCGCGGAGATCCTCGAGGTCTCCGTGAGCGCGGTCGAAACCCTGATCTTCCGCGCCCGCCGCGCCCTGCGCGAGCAGCTCGAGGAGGGGATCACCTGTCATGAGGCCGAGCTCGCGATCTCGCGCCAGCTCGACAACCGCCTCTCGCGCAAGGACAAGGGCGCTCTTCGCGCCCACCTGCGCGAGTGCGACGAGTGCGCCCGCTTCGCCCGCAGCCAGCGGGCTCAGCGCGGCGCCCTGAAGTCGCTGGGAGCGATCCCGCTGCCGCAGACCCTCGCGTCGTTCTTCGGCGGCGGCGGCGCGACCGCGGTCGGCGGAGGGCTCGCGGTGAAAGCCGCGGCGCTCGGGGCCGGCGCGATCGTCGCAACCGGGGTCGGCTACGAGGGCGTCAAGCACGGGATCGTGAACCAGCGGGCAAGCCATCCTGCCGCGGCGGCCGCCGACCACCTGAGCGCCACGCCGTCGGACATCTCCGCCCTCGCCCCAGCCACGCTCGCCCCGCCGCCGGCCCGCAGCACCACGCACGACCTCAAGCCCTTCCGCAAAGCCGCGGTCGAGGCGAGGCAGGCTGCCAAGCACGCCGGTGACAACGGGAGCTCGGTGGGTAAGACCGCCCGCGAAGCCGCCCCGGGGAGACAGAAGCACATCGAGGTCAGCACGCTCCCGCCCTCCAGGGCCGGCCGCCCCGTGCGGACGCCGAAGGCCAAGCCGTCGTCACGACACACGGGCCGGCACCTCGGCCGCACCCAGACCAGGCGCCACACCCCGCCGCCCCCGCCTCCGCCGCCGCCCAAGAAGCACGTCCCGCCTCCGCAGCACCCGCCTGCCGGGAAGGCGGTTCCGCCGGGCGCGTCCAACGGCACGGCCACCCAGTAGCTGCTAGAACACCGGCGTGGGCATCGTCAATAGACGCAACGCCGTCCTTGGCTGGGCCGTCTGGAAGGTCGGAAAGCGCACCGCGAAGCGCAAGGCGAAGGGCGTCACGCCGTCCGTCGAAGGCGGCCGCCCGAACAAGTCGCTGGTCGCGGCCGGCATCGCCGGAGCCGCCGGCGCCCTGACCTTCTGGCGCAAGCGGCGCGGCAGCGGCGAGAGCTCTTCCAAGTAGCCGGTTCCCACTAGACCGCGGGCGGCTTCCGGTCTAGCGTGGTCCAAACCACGAGGAGGGAGAGGCAACCATGCGCGTCGAGTCGTCCGTCATGTCAGTCACCTGGATCCCGTCCGAGGCGATCTCGGGGATGCCGAAGATGCCGTTCGAGCTTGGGATCGCCCACTACGACGACCCGCCCCCCGACCGGCTGGTCGACCTCGACGCGATGCACGAGAACGACATGTTCCGCGAGGCGAACGAGCTCAAGGCCTTCATCGAGGTCGAGGACGGCGAGATCGTCGGCCAGGGCTATACCGGCCGGGGCCGAATCGGCGTCACCAGGATCAAGCTCGGCCCGCGCGAGCTCGCGTTCGCGGCGGTCCAGTACCCGCTACTCCAAGCGGAGCCCGAGCTCGGCGACGGCTGGGTCAAGTTCGTCCAGTCGGCCGGCGGCCACATGGGCCTGCCCGCGCCGCGGCGGGTGAGCGGCAAGCCGTTCTTCCGGATCAAGTCCGCCTCGGCGTGGACGACCCTCGAGCTGATCCTCTACGCCGACGGCACCTCGAAGCACCGGCTCGCCGGCGCCAGCCCGTTTCCACGTCACTGGGTCTACGACAAGGACGGCAACCTCGTCGAGAAGTCGGGGACGATCGACTTCGAGAAGTGGTACCGCGAGTCGCACGGGCCGAACACGCCCTGGGGCGACGAGGACTCGCCGGCGCTGGTCACCGTGGTCGAGTCGGAGCTCGAGCGCCAGCTCTCCGCCTCGATCATGCGCAGCGACGCGAAGCTCGACCGCCGCGACCTGAAGGAGGGCGAGACCCTGGTCGAGCAGGGTGCAGAGGGGAACGAGCTCTACCTGCTCCTGGACGGCGTGCTCGACGTGATCGTGGACGGCGAGCCGCTCGCGGAGGTCGGCCCGGGGGCGCTGCTCGGCGAGCGGGCGCTCCTGGAGGGAGGTCGCCGCACGGCGACGCTCCGCGCGAAGACGCAAGCCCGCGTCGCCGTCGTCCCGGCCGAGGCGATCGAGCAGTCGGCGCTGCCCGAGCTCGCCGCGTCCCACCGGCGCGAGCAGAGCTAAGGCGTCGCATCGCTCCGAGACACCTGGCATTTTCTTCCCGGGTCAGCGATCCTTACGGGCGGCGATGGCGGACCTGACCGACGTCCTCGACGAGGCCGGCATCGAATACGAGCTGCTCTCGCACGGACACACCGAGCGGGCCGCCGACGAGGCGGAAGCGCTCGGCCTGCCGCCGACGGCGGTGGCCAAGACGCTCGTGCTCGCCGCGCCCGAGGGCCACGTCCGCGCCGTCCTGCCCGCCTCGGAACGGATCGACCTGCGCAAAGTGCGCGAGTACGTCGAAGGCGGGAAGAGCATCCACCTCGCCGCCGAGGACGAGCTCGCGCGCGGCTACCCCGAGTTCGAGCTCGGGGCGGTCCCGCCGTTCGGCGGCGCGGCGGGCGACCGCGTCCTCGTCGACACGCGCGTCACCCAGCAGCACTCCGTCGTGCTCGAGGCGGGCTCGCACGAGCAGTCGGTCCGGCTCGAGACCGCCGACCTGCTCGAGCTGACCAAGGGAGAGATCGTCGACATCTGCAAGGAGGAGTAGTGATCGCAAAAGCAGGAGACCGCGTCGTAGTCGAGGCCGAGCGGACGACGCAGACGCCCAGGCAAGGAGTGATCGAGGAGGTCCTCCGGGACGAGCCGCTCCGCTGCCGCGTCCAGTGGGACGACGGCCACGAGAGCATCCTCAGCCCCGCCGCTGGGGCGCTACGCGTCCAGCCGAAGGCGCGGAAGACCGCCGGAAAACGGCAGCCGAATCGCCGTCGCTGACCCGTCGTCCAGCGCCTGACGGGCTCTGCGGCCCCGGTCTGTAAAAATGCCGGCTCACCAGCAACCTTTTGGGGGGAAGGATGCCTAGATCAGTTCTTTTGGCCTTGGCCGGGTTGTTCGTTGCCGGTCTCGTCTCGGCGGCGCAGCCGTCCATTGCGGCACCACCCGATCAGGACGACCGGGTGTCGCCCGCGACCGCCTACGTACGGCACGACGGCGGCACCGACCGAGCAATCCAGCACTGCACCGACCAATCGACGAGCACCGCACCCGACACCCCGGGTGACGGTGACTCCGACTCCAACGACGGCGGCGCGTTCCGGCAGGGCAACGAGCCGTCTGTCGCGATCGATCCGACCGACCCCGACCTCGTCTTCGCCTCGTGGAACGACTACTGCGACAGCGACCTCGGCGGCGGCTGGCAGGGCCTTGCCTTCTCGACGAACCGCGGCGAGACCTGGACCCCGTCCAAGATCCCCGGCTACCCGAGCGACACGTCGGTCGAGGGAATGGCCTCGCCGCTGCACGGCCGGCAGGCCGAGGCGGGAGACCCGCTGCTCGCCTTCGACAGCGACGGGAACCTGTTTGCCGGCGGGATCGCCTTCAACCGCGTGAACCCGCAGAACGGCGACGCGTGGGTGGCCACCTACGCCAACCACACTGGCCCGGGCGGCTACCCGAAGGACTACGTCCGGACGGTGGTAGTCGGTGAGGGCACACCGGCCCTGAACGGCATCTTCTCGGACAAGCCCTCGTTGGAGGTCGACCGGACCGGTGGCAGCTTCGACGGCAACGTCTATATGTGCTGGTCGCGCTTCGTGGGCTTCGACGGTCGGACGAAGATCCTGTTCAGCCGGTCGACGGATTCGGGCCAGACGTTCTCGAACCCGATCCAGCTCTCCTACGGCAAGGACGTGCAGGGCTGCGACATCGCGATCGAGCACGACGGGGACGTCTACGTGACCTGGGGCACGCGGAACACCCCGGCCGTGATCGACGCGCAGGGCATGGCGATCGCCCGCTCCACTAACGGCGGGGCGACCTTCCAGCCGGCCCACCAGATCGCGACCTTCACCCGCTACTTCCCGTCCGACGGCCCCCGCGACTGCGGCGACGGTGCTCTTATGTGCCCGAGTAAGTTCGTGTTCTTCCGGGTGCCCCTGGAGCCTAGGGTCACCGCCGATCAGAGCGGTCTCCTCCCCGGTATCTACGCGACCTACAACGCGGTCGATCCCGCCACTGTCGTGCCCAGCACCTCGTCGTACAGCTCGGCCGGAGCGAACTCCGGCTTCGTCGGCCGTTCCGTCGTCTACGTCATCCGCTCGGTGAACAACGGCATGACCTGGTCGACGCCGATCCCGGTCGACCCGGCGGGCGGTGTTGGGCACCAGTACTTCCCGGACATCGATGCCCTCGGTGGCAAGCTGGTCGCCGTCTGGCAGGACAACCGCACCGACGATGCCTACAGCGTGCAGTTGCCGATCGGGAACACGCTGGACGCGCAGCATCGGCCGATTGCCTCCGGCACCGACGTCGTGGGCACGTACGCCTCCGTCTCGGACGACGGCACCACGTTCACGCCGCAGGGGATGGTCTCCTCCGTGACGCACCAACCGTCGTACGAGATGTTCGGCAACCGTCAGATCCCGTTCCAGGGCGATTACAACTGGGTCGCGCTCGCTTTCGACGGCACGACCTCGCTCTTCGGCTACATGGGCTGGACGGACAATCGGGACGTCCTTCCGGGGACGGACATCCGCGAAACCGACTACGTCGACGGCTTCGACGTCAACCAGTGCCGCACTCCCGCGGCGCTCGAACCGGACCGGTGCCCGAACGCGCACGGGCTCGACCAGAACATCTACGGCCAGTCGATCGATCTGACGGTCGGCTGAGGAAAACAACGTCGACAAACGGCCGCCCGCTTCCGAGCGGGCGGCCGCCGGCGTTCGTCATCGCCGCTACGCGTAGCGATCGATCCGCACCTTGATCCCGGGATGGACTGCGCTCCAGGCCCGGACCCTCGCCTTCAGGAGCAGGAGCGCGGCTAGGTCGCTGCCCGCATCCGGGACGAGGACATCCGCCCGCTCCGGGCTAGCGGTGGCGGCGATGAAGCCGTGCCGCGACAGGTAGTCGCAGAGATCGTGCAGGAGCTCCGGTTCGTTGATCTCGATCTGCACCGGTCGCGGATAGTTCCCTTCTGGCCGCTTGCCACACCTGCAGAGCGCTATTTCGTCGCGGCGCTCGCCCAGTTGGGGGAGCGGCAAACCCCCCGAGTGTCGGGTTGGGACCGTCCGGCTCGGCAGGCACGATGAGAGAGCCGGGTGGTCTGCTCTCACGGGAGGGGGCCGCAGGCCCTCTCCGGTTAGCAACCACCCGGCTAGACGAGCATATGCCCGCAGCGGGCGAGGCTTGCACAGAAAGCGTGCTCACAGCCGCCTGACGTTGAGCTCGATCACGTTCCCGTCCGGGTCGGTGACGTAGGCCTGCATCCACGGCGTCACCGCGAAAGGCAACGGCCGCCCTGGCCAGAGCGGCCGTTGAAGAGTTCGGCGTCGTTTCGGCTAGCTACGGACGAGCTCCGCCTCGCGCTCCTCGATCTCGGCCTCCGGCTCAGGCTCCTCGGCCTTCGGCCTGGTTGTCGAGATGAAGCGAAGCCGCTCGGCCTCTAGCTGAGCGTCGCGCCGCTCGCGCTCCCACTGCTCGCGCTCGTGCTTCGACCAGCACATGCCGATCCTCCTTTCGCGGTGCTCGCAAACACGGTAGCGCGCTCAACCCCCGAGTGGGAACGTCTCGCGGACGCGACAGCGATCCAGCTCGAACTCCTCCATCAGCGAAGCCTCGTGGACGATGCAGTGCGCCGGCAGGAGGCCTTCGACGCGCTTTGCGACCGCCTCCCGCGTCGCGCCGGGATCCCCCTTGATCTGAGCGAGAGTGGCGTGAGGAGGCGGGTCGCTGTCCGGCCGGCGGTACGGTGGATATTCCGGGAAGAGAGCCCAAAGCGCCCGCAGCGTCGCGCGGAGCTCTTCGTCCGGCTCGGGAACGGCGTAGACGACGAGGCCCGGGAACTCGTCGAGCCGCGTCAGGTCGAAGACGAGCGGCGGACGGGGCGCGAAGAAGGCGCGCAGCGTCTCGAGGTGCGTCTCGGTCAGCTCTTCGCGAGGAACGAACGGGTAGAGCAGGGTCAGCGAGAGCGGGATCTCCTCGGGCACCCGTTCCGGATATGTCTCCCAGTGAGCCTCGGCCAGCTCCGGCGCCGTGTCCGCGAGGATCAGCGTCACGAACGTCTCCAGCGGCCGCTCGGATGCTTGCATCGCTTCGACCCTAGCTCAGCGCGCACTCCCGCCTACCGCGTAGCACGCGTGCTACGCTGACGGAATGGCGCGCGAGATCACGCAACGTCAACTCCGGAACGAGAGCGGTGAGATCATGCGCGCCCTCGATCGCGGAGAGTCCTTCGTGGTCACTCGCAACGGGGTACCCGTTGGCGAGCTGATGCCTCTTCGCCAGCGGCAATTCGTGGCGGCGGATGCCGCAGTTGCCCGTTTCGCAGGAGCGCCGGCCATCGACCTCGAGCGGTTCCGAGCCGACATCGATGCGCTGGTCGACCAGAGCTCGACCCCACGTGGCTGAGCGGCGCCACGCTCGCGGGATCATCGATACGTCGGTCGTGATCGATCTGGAGCGGGCCGATCCGAGCTCCCTGCCCGCTGAGCTCGCCGTCTCGGCTGTGACCCTTGCGGAGCTGGCGGCCGGGCCACATGCCACGGACGATCCCGCAGAGCGTGCGCGCCGCCAGGACCGACTCCAACGAGCCGAGGCGACCTTCGAACCCTTGCCCGTCGACGGATCGGTAGCCCGTGCCTATGGTCGGGCCTACGCCGCGGCAGCAGCCGCAGGTCGCCAAGGGCGAGGAAGGCGAGCCCTCGATCTTCTGGTCGCTGCGACGGCACTTGCAGCCGGCTTGCCTCTCTACACGCGCGACCCGCAGGACCTGTCAGGACTCGAAGACCTGCTCGAGATCGTCGTCGTCGAACCCTGAAAGCAAGTTCCTGGGCGTGGTGCAGAACACTCTGGCCGTCTAGATCCTTACGCCTTCTTTACGCGGCGCTGCGTGCGATTCGTCGCTGACCGGCGTCTACACAAACGGGAACCAATGTGTGCGGTCAACGGTTCCTGAAATGGAGGTTCCAATGCGAAAGACACTGTTGGCGCTGTTCGTCTGCGCTGCCATGCCGGGTGCCGTCGCCGTGAGCGCGGCCGCGCCCCCGAACTCCGTCACGATCGCGTTGTCGCGGCCGAGCGTCGTCTACGGCGGCACGGTGAAGCTCTCCGGCGCCGTCTCCAACCACCAGGCCGGCGAGAGCGTGACGCTCCTCGCGGATCCCTTCGGCCAGACAGGCTTCATCGCCTTCGACACCCTCAACACGGTGAGCGGCGGCAAGTGGAGCGAGACCGTCAAGCCGACGATCCAGACGAGCTACGAGGCGAAGTACAAGCAATTCACGAGCCAGCCGGTGACCGTCAAGGTGCGCCCGCTGATCTCGCTGGAGCTGGTCAACCTCGCGAGCCGCACCTTCTCGACGACCGTCACGGGGGCGCGCTCGTTCCAGGGCAAGTTCGTCCTCGTGCAACGCCTGACCTCGGACGGGACGCTGACGCTGAAGAAGCTCAAGCTGAACGCGAGCTCCTCGGCGACCTTCCGCGTTCGTCTGCACTCCGGGCGCAACCGGCTCCGCATCGTGATGCCGACCTCGCAGACGTCGCCCGGCTACATCGCGGGCTACAGCAAGGTGCTCAGCGTCCGACGGCCGTAGGGGCGTAGGATCGGGCCGACCCCGTCGGAAGGAGGACACGATGTACGCGACGCTCGTCTCGTTTTCCGGTGCCGACCCCGAGAAGCGTGAGAAGGCGATCGAGACGATCCGCGGGACGGTGATCCCGACGCTGCGCGAGTACGACGGGTTCAACGGCTACATCGCCCTGTACGACAAGCATAACCGGCGCGCGAAGGCCGTCCTGCTCTGGGAGAGCGAGGAGGCGGCCGAGGAGGCCGAGAAGACGCTTGCGGAACGCCGGAAGCAGATGGCCGGGGGTGTCGGCCTGACGGTCGAGTCGGCGGATCTCTACGAGGCCGTGGTGGTCGAGCTCGAAGGAGCTCGCGTCTAGCTTCCTGCGAGTGCGGCGACGAGACGCTCGAGCCCGAGCTCGAGCGTCTCGTCGGTGACCGCGAGCGAGATTCGCGCCCAACCGGCGCCGCTCGGGCCGAACCCTTCGCCGGGGGCGACGGCGAGCCGGTGCTCGGTCAGGAGCTGGTCCGTGGTGAGGTCCCGCGGGAGCTTGAACCAGACGTAGAAGGTTCCCTGGCAGACGGTGTCGGGGAGAGCGCGCAGGACCCGGTCGCGCCTGCGCTGATACGTGTCCCGCCGCTCGGCGACGGACTCCTGCGGCCCGGTCAGCGCGGCGATCGCCGCCTCCTGGACCGGCCGGAAGACCCCGACGCGGCAGTGGTCGTTGAGCAGGTTGATCCGCTCGACGATCTCGGCGTTCCCGACGACGAACCCGAGCCGCCAGCCGGCCATCCCGTACGACTTGGACATCGAGAACATCTCGACCCCGACCCGCTTCGCCCCGGGCGTGGCGAGGAAGCTCTGCGGCTCGCGCCCGTCGAAGACGAGATCGCCGTAGGCGAAGTCGTGCACGATCGCGGAGTCGGTCGCGCGAGCGAATTCGACCGCCTGCTCGAAGGCGCCGGCCGGCGCGGTCACCGCG
>DASXQY010000145.1:0-4294 GCA_036506915.1 Gaiellaceae bacterium
TGAGCGGCGTCTACGCGGGCGTCGCCGGCTCGCTGCTTGCGATCCAGAAGGAGCTCGTCAGCCCGCTCACCTTCACGTTCCTGCTCTCGATCACGCTGCTCGTGGGGGCGGTCGTCGGCGGGCTCGGCGCGCTCCCGGGAATGGTGCTCGGGGCGCTCTTCATCCAGTACGTGCCCGACTTTTCGACCCACATCTCGACGGCCGAGGGAGTGCCGGACGCCGTCTACGGCGGCGCCATCATCGCGATCATGATCCTGCTTCCGACGGGGGCCGGGGGGCTGCTCCGCCGCGCGGCGAGACCGCTAACAACCTGGCTATACACTCGTCCCTAACCGCGATGGTGCCGAGGGTTTACCTGGTTTTGGCGGCGTTTTGCGCGCTCGCGCTGGCGACGGTCGCCTCGGGGGCAGGCACCGCGACGCCGGGCATCAGCTCGACGCAGGTCCTGATCGGCGGGACCACCCCGCTGACGGGCGTCGCCTCGGCGTACTCGTCCGTCGCGCGGGGGGCGGATGCCTACTTCAAGTACGTCAACGCCCACGGCGGGGTGAACAAGCGCAAGATCAAATACCTGATCCGCGACGACGCCTACGACCCCTCGAAGACGATCGACCAGACGCGCGAGCTCGTCCAGCAGGACAAGGTGTTCGCGATCTTCAACAGCCTCGGCACCGCGCAGAACCAGGCGACCCGCTCGTACCTGAACGCGATCAAGGTGCCGCAGCTCTTCGTCGCGAGCGGCGCGACGACGTGGGGCAAGGACTACAAGCAGTACCCGTGGACGATCGGCTACCAGCCGAACTACATCGCCGAGGGGACGATCTACGGCCGCTACATCGCCAAGACGACGCCGAAGGCCCGGATCGGCGTCCTCTACCAGGACGACGACTACGGCAAGGACCTGCTGAAGGGGCTCCGCAGCGGCCTCGGCTCGAAGGTGGGCCGGATCGTCTCGAAGCAGAGCTACGACGTGACGGACAGCGACGTCGGCTCGCAGATCGCACGCCTGAAAAGCGCGAGGGCGAACACGCTGATGATCTTCGCCACGCCGGCGTTCGCGATCCAGTCCTACGTGCACGCGCGCAAGCTCGGCTGGCGGCCGAAGGTCTACGTGAACGCGGTCTCGAGCGCGGCGAACATCATGGGGATCGCGACCACGGCGACGAGCAGGAAGCAGACCGAGGGCTCGATCTCGATCGTCTTCCTCAAGGATCCGACCGACCGGCGCTGGGCGACGGACCCGGGGATCAAGCTCTACCGGGCGGTGATGAAGAGGTTCAATGCGAAGGGGAGCTGGAAGGACGTCTACAACGTCTACGGGATGTCGGCCGCGCACACGTTCGTGGAGGCGCTCAAGAAGGCGGGCAGGAACCCGACACGCGACAGCATCATGCGCGCGGCGAACCACCTGAACGTCCGCAACGACCCGTTCCTGCTGCCAGGGATGACTGTGCATACGGGCACGGGCGACCACTTCCCGCTCGACCAGGCGAAGCTCGAGCGCTACCACGACGGCCACTGGGTCGCCTTCGGCGGCCTCTTCCGCGTTCGCTGACTTCCCGTAAGCTCGCCGGATGGAGCGGGCGGATGCGCGAGCGCTCGTCGAGATGCCGTGGGAGGAGCTCGCCGGCGAGGCGTGCCGGCTGCGCGAGGCGGGGCGCGGGCGGCTCGTCACCTTCTCGCCGAAGGTCTTTGTCCCGCTGACGAAGCTCTGCCGCGACGTCTGCCACTACTGCACGTTCGCACGGCCGCCGCGGCGGGGCGAGCGGGCGTACATGAGCGAGGAGGAGGTGCTCGACGTGGCGCGGGCGGGCGCGGCGGCCGGTTGCCACGAGGCGCTCTTCACGCTCGGGGACAAGCCGGAGCTGCGCTACCGGGCGGCGCGTGACGAGCTGCGGGAGCTGGGGTGCGAGACGACGCTCGAGTACCTAGCACGAGCCTCTCGGCTCGTGCTAGAGGAGACCGGGCTGCTCCCGCACCTGAACCCTGGGGTGATGTCCGAGGCGGACGTTCGTGAGCTGCGCGAGGTGAGCGTCTCCCAGGGGCTGATGCTGGAGAGCCTCTCCGAGCGGCTCTACGAGCGAGGCGGGCCGCACTTCGGCTCGCCCGACAAGCTGCCGGCGCGGCGACTGGAGACACTGGAGGCGGCCGGGCGCGCGCGGGTGCCGTTCACGACCGGGATCCTGATCGGGATCGGCGAGACCCGGGTCGAGCGGTTGGAGGCCCTGTTTGCGATCCGGAAGGTGGGCGAGCCGCTCGGTCACGTCCAGGAGGTGATCGTCCAGAACTTCCGCGCCAAACCGGGGACGCGGATGGCCTCAGCGCCGGAGCCCGCTCTGGAGGAGCTGTTGTGGACGTGCGCGGCGGCCCGGCTCGTGCTCGGTGCGGAGTGGAGCATCCAGGCGCCGCCGAACCTGAGCTACGACGAGTTCCCGCGCCTGCTCGACGCCGGGATCGACGACTGGGGCGGCGTCTCGCCCGTGACGGTCGACCACGTCAACCCCGAGGCGCCGTGGCCGGAGCTCGACCGCCTGCGGGCGGCGACGGAGGCAGCCGGGCTCGAGCTCGTTCCGCGGCTGGCGATCTACCCGCACTACGTGGCCGACCTGCAGCGCTGGGCCGACGCTCGGGTTGCGCCGTACGTTCTCCGACGCGCAGACGCCGACGGGCTCGCTCGCGACGACTCCTGGGCCGCGGGCGCCGCCGGCTCGCCGCCGCGCCCCGAATTCCCGCACTTTGCGGCCGGCGGCGGTAGCCCCGACCTCCTCCCCGAGTCGAGCCTAACGGGGAAATTCGCGCACGTGGGAAACGGAAGCGTGCCGAAACCGTCACAACCGGTCGCGGCCGCGCTCGCCAAGGTCGGCGAGGGCGCCGAGCTCGACGAGGACGAGCTGACGGCGCTCCTGCGCGCCCGGGGCCGCGACCTCGGCGCCGTCCTCCGCGCAGCCGACGTGCTCCGGCAGGAGGTGAACGGCGACGCCGTCAGCTATGTCGTCACGCGGAACGTCAACTACACGAATGTCTGCTACTTCCGCTGCGGCTTTTGCGCCTTCTCGAAGGGCCGCCTAGCCGCCGACCTGCGCGGCCGCCCCTACCTGGTCCCGCTGGAGGAGATCGTGCGCCGAGCGCGCGAGGCGTGGGAGCGGGGCGCGACGGAGATCTGCCTTCAGGGTGGGATCCATCCGGCCTTCACCGGCGACTACTACCTCGAGGTTTGCCGGGCGCTGAAGGAAGCGGTTCCGGACATCCACGTCCACGCGTTCTCGGCGCTCGAGGTCTGGCAGGGCGCGGCCACGCTGGGCCTGCACCTGGACGACTACCTCACGCAGCTGCGCGAGGCGGGGCTCGCGTCGCTCCCCGGCACTGCGGCCGAAATCCTCGACGACGAGGTCCGCGCCGTCATCTGCCCGGACAAGGTCACGACCGCGCAATGGCTCGAGGTGCACGACGCCGCGCACCGCGCTGGCCTGCTCTCGACGACGACGATCATGTTCGGGCACGTCGACTCATCCCGCAGCTGGGCCCGCCACCTGCTCCGGCTCCGGGAGCAGCAGCGCGCAAGCGGAGGCTTCACCGAGCTCGTGCCGCTCCCGTTCGTCCACATGGAGGCGCCGATCTACCTCAAGGGCCGCGCCCGTCCCGGCCCGACCTTTCGCGAGGTGCTGCTCGTCCACGCTGTCGCGCGGCTCGCGCTCCACCCCTGGATCACGAACATCCAGGCCTCGTGGCCCAAGCTCGGGCTCGAGGGCGCGGCCGCAGTCCTCGAGGCCGGCGCGAACGACCTCGGCGGGACGCTCATGAACGAGTCGATCTCGCGCGCGGCCGGCGCGGCGCACGGGCAGGAGATGCCCCCGGAGCGGCTCGAAGGCGCGATCCGCGCGCTCGGGCGCACCCCGCGCCAGCGCACCACCTTCTACGACCATGCGCCCGAGGAGCGGCGACTTGCCTCCTACGGCGCGGCACCGCTGGCGGAGCCGCGCAACCCTCCGGTCAGCGAGGCGGGCCTGGTCGCGCCGCCGCGGCTGGTGCGGCCCGGCCTCGTTGGTCAGAGCGCCTCGCAGGAATCACGCCTATCGGTCAGCGGCGCAGACGAACGCATGGGCGAAGCCCATGCGTTCTGATGTCGGCACCGACAAGCGGTGCCTCAGCAGCCGGCCTCGAGCGCGAGCAGGTCGTCGACCGTCTCGCGCCGGCGGATCAGGCGCGCAGAGCCGTCCGAGACGAGCACCGCCGGCGGCCGCGGCACCGCGTTGTAGTTCGAGCCCATCGCCAGCGTGTAGGCGCCCGTCGCAGG
>DASXQY010000146.1:0-2570 GCA_036506915.1 Gaiellaceae bacterium
GAGGCAGCGCTCGATCATCCCGCGGTGGAAGAGCTTCAGCGCGTCGAGCGTGCCGAGCCGGAGCGCCCGCTTGGAGTACGCCCGTGCCTCTTCGCAGCGGCCGGTGCGGGCCAGGGCCCAGGCGAGGACGTCGTCGCCGTCGATGCTCGGCCGGTCTGCCCGGGCCCGCCGCGCGAGTGCCAGGGCGTGCTGGAGCCGGATCCCGTGGTCGACGTCGAAAAGCGCGGTCTCGAGGTCGGTCTTGACGCCGTTCGCGACCAGCAGGCGCTCGATCACGCCGATCAACGAGTACTGCCGGCGCGCGAGCCGGAGCCGGCCATGCGAGCGGTACAGGTCTCCGAGTTGCGCAACGTACTGGGGGAGCGGGTTCACGTCTACCGCCCTCTGCTCGAGAGCGATGGCGCGCCGGACGTGCCCGCGGGCCGCCTCGACCCGGCTGAGCGCATCGAGCGCGTAGGGATAGCCCGGGAACGCCCGCAGCGCGCTCCGGTACTCCGCGGCCGCTGGGCGCAGCCTGCCGATCGACCAGTAGAGCTTGCCGAGCTGGACGCGGGTCCACGCCTCGGGCTCGCCCTGTCCGGCGGCGGCGTCGAGCGCGAGCCGCATCGCGTCGATCGCCCCTGGAACATCGCCGAGAAGCTCGCGCGCGTGCGAGACGCGCGCGTAGGAGGCGAGGCCGGGGCGCATCGCGGCCATCCGGTCGAAGGCGCGGAACGCCGCGGGGTAGCGGCCGAGCTCGACGAGCGCGTCTCCGATCACGCCGTAGTTGCGGGCGGTGGTCCGGGAGATCACGCGGGCCCGCCGGCCGAGAACGAGCGCCTCGCGAAAGCGGTGGCGGGAGAGCGCGAGCGAGCCGAGGCTGCTCGTCGCCAGGAGATCCCTCGGCTCAAAGGCGAGGGCGCGGTTCAGGACCCCTTCGGACTTGGTGTAGTAGGTCGGGTCGCCGGTCTCTCGCGCGCGCTGCTGGTAGGCGAGGCCGAGCAGGTCGAGCGAGTGGACGTCGTTCGGCGAGCCGCGGAGCGTCGCCTGCAGCCCCTCGACCAGCTCCTCCGTCTTGCCCGCCGAGGACCCGCTCTCGAGCGAGGCGGCCGACGCGCCCGCAGACGGGGAGAGCGGCGCGGTGCTGGCGGCCGAAGGCCTGCGAAGGACGCCGCCGAGCAGCAGCATCGCGGCCGCGATGATCATCGCCGCCGCCGCCACTCCGAGCCTTCGTCTGGTCACACAGCCTCCTTCCGCCGTCCCCCGGGGCCTGCGCCTGCAGGCCCCGGGGGCGGTCGTCGTGCCTAGGGAACGTCGTAGCCCGAGCTGGGCGCGGCCACGTAGGGGAAGTGGGCGAGGAACGACTTGTCGTTCTGATCCACCCCGTCCCCGAGCTGGTTGTTCGGGCTTTTGTTCGGCAGCCCGAAGGCAGCGTTGAGGAACGGGCCGTAGCCCTGGGCGAACGCACGCAGGTCGATGTCGACGATGTCGTCGGCGAGCCGGCGGCCGTTCGGGAAGCCGCAGAGGTCGCCGTCGAGCACGCCGAGACGGCTCGCGGGCTCGTTGGCGGGCTTGCCGGTTGCCGGGTGGTAGCACGCGCCCGTCGCCGGGTTGGGCGTGAGCGACGTGTTCAGCCGCAGCAGGTCGGCTTTTGTGGAGCCGGTGAAGTTGAGCGTCGGCACGCCCGTCAGGAGGATCAGCGAGAGATCGCTCCTGTTGGTGGTGTCGATGTTCTGAAGCGCTCCGCCGGCGTGGCCCTGCGGCGGCGTCCCGTACAGCGCGTTCTCGAGCCGGGAGACCTCGGGATTGAGGTAGAGGCTCTCGAACTGCGAGTCGTCCGCCGGGTCGGACCGGTTCCAGAAGTCCTTCTGCCCGAGCGGGATGACCACCTCATTGATCAAGGGCTCGCCGAGCCGCGAGACCTGAACGAAATGGCCATGGCCCGCGGTGCTTCCGTCCTTCTGGAGCACCCGCACCTTCTGCCGGAGCGCGCTTGCGTACACGCCGATGGTCGCGTTCGGGGCCTGGAGCAACTGCGTGCTCGGGACCTGAATCGCGATCGTGTGCGTGCTGTAGTTGCGCAACGCGTCCACGCCTGGAGCGGCGGGAAGCGGGAGCAGGTGGAACGGGTTGAAGGGCCGCAGCCCGGCCAGGTCGAACACCGAGCCGAGGTCGACGTAGAACGGGTCGTCGCGCTGCCCGGCGAACACCTTGATTCCGCCGGGGAGATCCGTGACCGCCGCCGCGGCGAGCGACGAGTAGTTCGGCGTCGAGCGCGGGCCGACGTTGTCAGGTGGCGTCGGGATGTTCGTGCCGAGCACCTGCACCTTCGGCTCCGCGTGCTTGCCGTGCCGGACCAGGGTGACGCTGTAGGTCTGCGGCCTGTTCCAGTTCGGGTCGTCGAGCGACGTGATCGGACCGTCGTCGTACAGGAACGTGTTCGGGTTCCGCGTCGCCGTGTTGAAGCGGAACTGGTAGCTCAGGTCCTCCTCGCCGTCACCGTTGTTGTCGACGTTGATCTCGTAGAGGACGCTGTCGTCGAAGCTGTAGAAGTTCGGCCCGCTGGCCGGTGCTTCGAGCGGGATGTAGTT
>DASXQY010000147.1:0-4966 GCA_036506915.1 Gaiellaceae bacterium
GAGCTGCACGTCCGTGACGAAGGCCCGGGCTTCCCACAGGGGTTCATCGCGCACGCCTTCGAGCCGTTCACACGGGCCGACCAGGCACGCTCGGGCGGAGGCGCAGGTCTCGGCCTTGCCATCATCGACGTGATCGCCCGCGCCCACGGCGGCCGGGCGCACGCCGCGAACGTCGACGGCGGCGCGGACGTCTGGCTCGAGCTCCCCGAGCCTGCACCCGGCTCCGCCGTGCGTTAGAAGTCTCCCGTGGACGTCGCCGAAAGCCTCGGCCAGCTGGCCCTGTTCGCCGACCTGACCCCCTCGCAGGTCGAGGCGATCGCCCACTCGCACCAGGAGGACGTCTTCGCGGCGGGGGAGCGCGTTCTCCGGCGCGGGCTGAGCGGCGGCAACTTCTACGTGATTCTCGAGGGCGAGGCGTCGGTCGAGATCGGCGGCGAGGAGCGCCAACGGCTCGGCCGGGGAGAGTTCTTCGGCGAGATCTCCGCGCTGACGGGCGACACGCCGAGCGCGGACGTCGTCGCGGCCACGCTTCTCCGCTGCCTCGTCATTCCCGCGGCGGAGCTGGAGAAGCTCCTGCTGGAACGCCCGAAGTTCATGCTCCGGCTGCTCCGGACCGAGGCTCGCCGCCTGCGGAGCACGATCGAGTGGCGGCCGTAGAGCGGCCGTTTCCACCCGGCGACTACGACGTGGTCGTCGTGGGGAGCGGCCCCGGCGGCCTCCAGACCAGCTACTGGCTGCGGCGCTTCGGCGTCCGCCACGCCGTCCTCTCGCGAGACGACGCGCCGGCGGGGATGTTCCGGCGCTTCCCGATCTTCCAGCGCCTGATCACCTGGACGAAGCCGGATGCCCCGGTCGAGCGGACGACGCGCGAGTACGAGTGGTACGACCACAACAGCCTCGTAGCCGACGAGCCGGAGCTCAAGGCCCTCGTCCCGAGCCTGATGGACCGGGCGTACGACCTTCCCTCGCGGGCCGAGATGGAGGCGGGGATTGCGGCCTTCGCCACGCGTGCGGGGCTCGAGGTTCGCTACGGCTGCACCTGGGAGTCGACCAGACGCGAGGGCGACCGGACCGTCGTGGTCACGAGCGACGGCGAGTACCGCTGCCGCGCGGTCGTCTTCGCGCTCGGCGTCACGGAGCCCTGGCGCGCGCCGGTTCCCGGGCTCGAGCATGCGGCGCACTACGTCGACACGGCCGCCCCGGAGC
This sequence comes from Gaiellaceae bacterium, assembly GCA_036506915.1. GTDB lineage: Bacteria > Actinomycetota > Thermoleophilia > Gaiellales > Gaiellaceae > AC-32. Next base: position 1,207 of record DASXQY010000147.1, read on the forward strand.
GGTACGCCGGCCGCAGCGTCTTCATCGTCGGCAAGCGCAACTCCGGCTTCGAGGTGGCGCAGGGGATCCTTCCCTGGGCGCGCAACATGATCCTCGGCTCGCCGCGGCCGGTGCAGACAGACGCGCTCGCCCTCTCCGCCCTGCGCGTCCGCTACCTGCACCCCTACGACGAGTACGCGCGCGGCGGGCCCGGAACCTACGTTCTCGACGTCACGATCGAGCGGATCGAGCGGCACGCGGACGGGTTCCGGGTCGTCACGCAGGGAACCACCTGGGACGGGCGGCTGGAGTTCGAGGTCGACGACGTGATCGCCGCGACGGGGTTCCGGGCTCCGCTCCGCGACCTCCCGAGCCTCGGCCTCGTGACCGTGAACGACGGCCGCATCCCCGCGCTGACGCCGTTCTGGGAGAGCGTCTCGCTGCCGGGCCTGTACTTCGCCGGAAACGCGTCGCAGGGGGCGAAGGGCCTGGCCAAGCGAGGCGCCGGCGCCAGCTCGAGCGCGGTCAACGGCTTCCGCTACAACGCCCGGGTGCTCGCGCAGCACATCGCCGAGACGCTGGCAGGGGTCGCGCGCCAACGGCCGCCCGTCCCCGATCTGGTCTCGTTCCTGCTCCGCGAGCTGAGCTCCGCGCCCGAGCTGTTGGTGCAGAAGGGATACCTCTGCCGGGTCGCGATCTCGCAGGCGGGCGGCTTCGTAGACGACGGCGTCGTCCCGCTCGCGCACTTCCTCGACTCGGGAGGCGCCGACGCCGTGGCCGCCAGCGTCGAGGTCGACGGCTCCGGCCGGATCATCCCGACGGTCTACGTCCGTCGCGGCGGCGAGATCGGCGAGCACCTGCTTCCGCCGCACCCGGTCCACGAGTACGAGGGCGAGCCCTACCGGGCCGAGCTCGCGGCGCTGCTCGCCCCCTTGCTCCGCTGACCCGCTTGACCCGGCCGGCGGGCGGCGGTACGTTCGGCTGAGTCCGATGAGGGCTCGAACTGGGGTCGCTTTTGCCGTGGCAGCCGCCTTCGCCTGTGCCGCGAACGCGCATGCCGCCACATTCGTCGTCACGCGCGGAGACGACCCAGCACCGGGCGCCTGTGACTCCGACTGCTCGCTGCGCGAGGCCGTCCTCGCGGCGAACGCGGGCCCCGGCGGCGACACGATCGAGCTCCCCGCCGGGCTCGTTCGTCTCGGGCGGGCCGGGCCGAACGAGGATGCGGCGGCAACCGGCGACCTCGACCTGACGAAGAGCGTCCTGCTCACGGGCGCCGGCGCGCGCGCCACCATCGTGGACGGCGCCGGGCTCGACCGCGTCTTCGACGTCGCTCCGGGAGTGACCGCGCTGCTCGGCGACCTGACGATCACCGGCGGCCTCGCCGACGGCAACGGCGGCGGGATCCGGAACGCAGGAACGCTCACGTTGCTCAGGGCAACGGTCGCGGGCAACGAGGTACGGGCCGCCACGAGCCGGGACGGCGGCGGGATCGCCTCGAGCGGGACGCTGGTCGTGACGCAGTCGACGATCGCGGGCAACCGCGCCTACAACGGCGGCGGGATCGACGTCTCCGGCGCGCTTTCGCTGACGAGCAGCACGATCGGCGGCAACGTCGCCGGCGGCCCGGGCTCGAACGGGAGCGGCGGTGGGATCCACGGGAGCACGGGCGCGACGCTGACCGCGAGCAGCGCCTCGATCGCCGGCAACGTCGCCTTCGGCGGCTCCGGCTCGGGCGGCGGGATCGCGGCCCCGGCCGCCACGCTGGCCAACACGATCGTCGCGAACAACGTCTCGCACCCGTCCGACCAGAGCGCCACGTTCGCGGACAACTGCGCGGTCGGCGCGGTCACCTCGCAGGGCCACAACCTCTCGGACGGGAACGACTGCGGCCTGACCGGCGCCGGCGACCGGCCGGGCGCCGACCCGCGGCTCGGGCCGCTGGCCGACAACGGCGGCCCGACGGACACCGAGGCCCCGCTCGCCGGCAGCCCCGCGGTGGACGCCGGCGCCGACTGCCCGAGCCTCGACCAGCGCGGCGTGTCGCGCCCGCGAGGGGCCGCCTGCGAGATCGGCGCCTACGAGCTCGCCGCTCCCACCGTCGCAACCTCCGTCGCCGGGAGCATCGGGCTGACGAGCGCGGTCCTGGCCGGCACGCTCGACCCGAACGTGCGCGAGACGTCCTTCCGCTTCGAGTACGGGGCGACGACCGCGTACGGCGCGCTCACCCCGCTCCAGTGGGCCGGCGCCGGGAGCGGGCCGATCTCCGTCTCGGCACTGGTCACCGGCCTGCGCGCCGGCACGACCTACCACTTCCGGCTGGTGGCGACCAACCCCGACGGGACGGCGGCCGGCGCCGACCAGAGCCTCACCACCCTCGACAGGACGAAGCCGGTCCTCAGCCTGCTCAGGGTCGCGCCGGGGATCTTTCGCGCCGCGAAGGGGACGACGATCTCGTTCAGGCTCTCCGAGAACGCGGTCGTGACGTTCAAGGCCGACCGGGTCCTGCGCGGGGTCAGGCGGGGCGGCAAATGCGTCGCCGGCCCGAGACGCCGGCGCCTTCGGCCCTGCACGCGCTACCTCCCGGTCCGTGGAAGCGTGAGCCAGGAAGGGCACGCCGGCCAGAACAGCTTCCACTTCGACGCCCGGTTCGCCGGCAGGCAGCTCGCCTCCGGCGCGTACCGGCTGGACGCGAGTCCGCGCGACGCGTCAGGCAACATCGGCAAGACCGTCGTGGCCGCCTTCCGGATCCGCCGTTAGGCGGCGACTCGGACCGAGGGATTGCCTGCACGAGTGAGAAACAGCACAATTACGTACGCACGAGCGCTCTTGCCCAGCTCGGACCGGGAGGACAGCGGTGGCTAAAAAGGTTCTGAATCCCCCTGCAAAAACGGGTCGCGACGGAGCCTCGGCGAAATCCGCGGTCTCCCAGGCCGACGGCGCCCCGTCCCGCGGCGCTCTCGTCGCCGACATCATCATCGCGAACGCGCCCGACCCCGTGTTCGTCTCCGACCTGGAAGGGAAGATCCTCCAGGCGAACGATGCGGTCTCGGAGCTGCTCGGCTTCCGCAAGGACGAGGTGCTCGAGCAGTCCCTCTCACGCTTCATCAGCCCCGAGGAGACGCGTGAGTTCGTCGCCGCGCTGGACGAGGTCGTGGAGCGCGGCGTCACGCGCAACGTCGTCCTCAATCCTCGCAGCGCCTCCGGCGAGGTGATCCCGACCAGCCTCAACGCCTCCGCCCTGCGCGACCCGGACGGAAAGGTGATCGGGGCGATCGGCGTCCTCCGCGACATGCGCGAGCTCGACAAGGCCCGCGCCTACGCCGAGAGCCTGATCAAGAACGCGCCCGACCCGGTGTTCGTCTCCGACCTCGAGGGCAAGATCCTCCAGGCGAACGACGCGGTCTCGCAGCTGCTCGGCTTCAGGCAGGACGAGGTGCTCGAGCAGTCCCTCTCGCGCTTCATCAGCGCCGAGGAGACCCAGGAGTTCACCGCCGCTTTGCGCGAGGTGGTCGAGCACGGCGTGACGAGAAACGCGGTCCTCAACCCGCGCAGCGCCTCCGGCGAGGTGATCCCGACCAGCCTCAACGCCTCCGCCCTGCGCGACAGCGACGGAAAGGTGATCGGGGCGATCGGCGTCCTTCGCGACATGCGCGAGCTCGACAAGGCCCGCGCCTACGCCGAGAGCCTGATCGAGAACGCGCCCGACCCGGTGTTCGTCTCCGACCTGGAGGGCAAGATCCTCCAGGCGAACGAGGCCGTGTCCCAGCTGCTCGGCTTC
>DASXQY010000148.1:0-2338 GCA_036506915.1 Gaiellaceae bacterium
AGGCTCGCTCACCCACGTCCTGGAGGGCGGAGGCCCAACGGTCATCTGTCTTAGGGCGTGAAGGAGGCACATCGCCGCAATCAGTCAGGTTCGGCGTAGCGGATCTCGATGTCGTGGTGTGTAAAGCCCGGGATCGACCCCCGTCGCTCCCGCTCCAAACGGAGGTGCCACGCGGAAACGCGGGCTTTCTGACGCCTCGAGGGAAGGCGAGGGGCCACGCCAACCCGATCATCACGCTCGAAATCTACGCGCACCTCGTCGACGCCACCGCGCACAACGAGAAGGTCGCGCCAGCCCTTCAAGCGGCGACGGGAGGAAAACCAACGGAAAACGGCGGCGGCGAATGGCGGCGAACGAACTCCGGCGGTGCGGCTCCCGAACTGGCCATTCATCCGGCTACGGCGGTTGCCGGCGACTAGCGGCGAACACCTCCGCACGCCTGTCACGCCGGAGGTCGCGGGTTCGAGTCCCGTCGCTCCCGCTCTTTACCGCCGCGTTTGCGTCCGAACTCAAGGGTCTTGTTTCTCTCTCCGGGCAGAGTTGCAATATGACAGTCGAGTTCCGCCGGTCGAGCGAGTTCTCCCTCGCAGAGCTAGCCACCGTCTTCACCGCCTCGTACCACGGTTACTTCATTCCCTTCGTTGTCAACGAGACCCAACTCACGTACATGGTCGAAGTGTTCGATCTTGACCTGAGCAGGTCACGGGTCGCAGTCGAACGCGAACGACCCGTCGGACTTGCGAATCTCGGCCGACGCGGAGAAAGAACCTGGCTTGGTGGAGTTGGAGTCGTGCCTGACCATCGGGGCTCAGGCGTCGGGGAGTCGCTCACCCGCATGCTGCTCGACCAAGCCCGCGAAGCGGGCGCTCGCGAGATGGTGCTCGAGGTGATCGTCGAGAACACGCCGGCGATTGCGCTCTACGAGAAGCTCGGCTTCGCACGGACGCGCGAGCTCGAGGTGCTCTCGCTCGCCGCGTCGACCGGACATTCGGAAGCACGCGAGACCGACCTGGGAGAAGGGCTGAAAGTCGTCGCCGCGACTCGAGGCGGGCCTGACCCGTGGCAACGCGCCGACGAGACGGTCGCCAATCTCGCCCGTCGTGGGTCGCCTCCACGGGCCATCACCGTCGACGGGGCCGCGGCGGTCTTCAGTGAGGACGGTGACCGCATCAGCCTGCCCCAGGCCGCGGGCGACGCCGCCGGCCTTGAGGCGCTCGCCGCCGCATTACGCTCGCGGGGCAACGTCTCGGCGCTGAACTTTCCAGCCGGTGAGCCTGTCTCGACAGCGCTTCGCCAAGCAGGGGCAACGGTGCGCCTTCGCCAACACGAGATGGTCCTTCCGCTCTAAAAAGCAACCGCCGCAGGCCGGCCTGCTACCGATCCGCTAGTGCCCCAAGACGTGCGACGGCCAGCTCCAAACCCGCTCCCCTTACCGATGTCTGCGCGACGCCCCGAGCGAGGCTCCACTTCCCCGCCGGGCGGCGGTCTACGATCGACCGCGTGAACGAGTTCGTCCCGCGCGACTTCGACGTGCCTCGCCGGCTCGAAACGCCGCAGTTCGTGCTCGAGCCGCTCGGGCCTGAACACAACAAGCAGGACTACGACGCCTGGACATCGTCGATGGACCACATCGCCGAAACGTCCGGGTGGGACGACAGCCGCTGGCCGCGAGAGATGACGCCGGACGAGAACCGGGCGGACCTGCAGCGTCATGCCGACGACTTCCGCAACCGGACCGGATTCACGTACACGGTGCTCGATCCGGCGAACCGAGACGTCATCGGGTGCGTCTACATCTACCCGCGGCCGGACAGCGACGACGACGCCCGCGCGCTCTCCTGGGTACGGGCGAGCCACGCGGAGCTGGACGTCCCCCTGTGGCGCGCCGTCAGCGACTGGCTTGCGTCCGACTGGCCGTTCGGCAGCGTCGACTACGCACCGCGCGCGTAGGCGCGGGTACGCGCTGCGCTCGGCTCAACTCGCCTCCTCTCGCGACCGGATCACGGGGGTAAAGCGCGGGTTCGAGTCCCGTCGCTCCCGCTCTTTACACCTTGCTGCTCCGGTCGTTTTGCGCCGGCGATGGAGCGCGGCGAGATCCGGTGCACGATCGGCTTCGGCATCGCCGGCAATAGCTGAGCGATGGCGCGGTCGTTGAAATCCCCTTTAGGCCCCTTTACATTGAGTACGGGAGGCTGAACTTGGTCGCGATGATCGACTGGTGGCGCTGGTGGATCACCACTGTTGTGGCGCTGCCGATTGCCGCAGTGCTGTTCGCCGTCGCCGTCTTCGCAAAGCGGCGCGAGCTGAAGGGAGCGCTCCTCGTGGCCGGGCTGGTCGC
>DASXQY010000149.1:0-65101 GCA_036506915.1 Gaiellaceae bacterium
GATCATCTTCGACGCCACGGTGATCAGAGCCCTGCTCGTGCCGGCGCTGATGCGGCTGATGGGTCAATGGAACTGGTGGCTGCCGCGTCCCGCCGCGCGGCTCCTCTTCGTACGTCCACCGGAGCGTCCCCCGGAAGCAACGGCTCCTGAGTCGGCCTAGGCTGCGGGCGGCCCGGGGCTCGGACCCGCCGGGGCTGTTTCGGCGTCGAGGCGGCCGGGATTGTGGTGGCGCCACGTGGCGGCGGAGAGAAGCCCGAGCACGAGCGTCGGGACGACGGTCAGGAAGCGGTAGACGAGCACTGCCGCAACGACTCCCGCGTTGCCTCCGCCAAAGCCCACGAGCGCGCTGGTCAGGCCCAGCTCGACGACGCCGATCCCGCCGGGGGTGATCGGCACCGTGGCGAGCAGGCGAGCGAGCGACCAGGCGGCGAACGCCTCCGTCGCCGAGACCTCGCGCGCCGGGACGTCGAGGACACGCAGCGAGACGAGGAGCACGAGGAAGACGGTGAGCTGGCCCGCGAGCGTCCCGAGCGTGATCACGGGCCAGCGGCGCTCCAGGAGCCCGATCGTCCGGGCGCGGAAGCGGACGAAGGCCTCGCCGTCCCAGGTGACCGGGTCGCGCCGGAGCAGGCGCAGCACCCCGCTCGCCGTCCCGGCGGCGAGGTCGCCGACGCGACGCGCGAGGTGGGCGCTGCCGAGCCCGACGGCGAAGCTACCTGCGAGGAAGACGAAGATGCCGAGGCCGATCAGCGCGGCCGTCTGGAGAAGGGCATCATCGCCTCCCGCCAGCGTCAGCAACACGAGCGCGACGACGGGGAAGCCGAGCGTGCAGAGCTGGTTCCAGATGGCGTTGATCGCGACGGCTAGGCCCACGTCCCTAGGGCGGAAGCCCCAGCTGCGCAACATCGCGAAAGACAGCGCTACTCCCACCGCCGGGCCGCCCGGCGCGATGTAGGTGGAGGCGGTCGATGCCTGGGTGACGACGAAGGCCTGCTGGAAGCGGAGGCCGGGAAGGGCGGCCATCCACTGCGGCGGGAAGGTGGCCAGGTTGAGGACGGTGACGCCCGTCAGGGCGGCGAGCTGCTCCCACGAGAGCTCGCGCACCACGCGCCACACGTCGCCGTAGTCCGCGATTCGCGGGAGGACGAAGACGAAGGTCGCGACGACGACCGCGAGGCCGAGCACGAGCCCGGCGAACCGGCGATAGGTACGGCGCACCCGCCGGATTCTCGCGCCCGCTGCGGCGCGAGCGCCAGGTGTGTCGATTTCTCAGCCAGCGAGGGCCGGGGTCCGGCGGCCGTCGTCGCAGCCCGGTCGTAGGCTTCACTCACCGTGGACGAGCATGTGCTGCTGGTGGAGGACGACGCCTCCATCCGCGAGATCGCCACTCTCGGCCTCGAGCAGGCCGGGTTCCGGGTGACGGCGTCCGGCGACGGGCGCGAGGCCCTCATTCTCTTCCGGCAAAGCCCGTTCGACCTGGTCGTGCTCGACGTGATGCTGCCCTCGCTCGACGGCTTCGAGGTCTGCCGCGAGATCCGGCGCGAGAGCCAGGTGCCGATCGTGATGCTGACGGCGCGCAGTGAGCTGCACGACGTGGTGGTCGGGCTCGAGCTCGGCGCCGACGACTATGTGACGAAGCCGTTCGAGCTGCCCGAGCTCGTCGCGCGGATCAAGGCGGTGCTGCGCCGCTCCGGCGCGGGGCCGGGAGACGGCCCGATCTCGGTCGCCAACCTCGAGATCGACCCCGGCGGGTTCACCGTCCGGCGGCTGGGCGAGGAGATCCCGCTCACCGCGACCGAGTTCAAGCTCCTGCTCGAGCTCGCGCGGCGGCCGAAGCAGGTCTTCACCCGCGAGCTCCTGCTCGAGCTGGTCTGGAACTACGACTACCTGGGCGACTCGCGCCTCGTTGACGCGGCCGTCCAGCGGCTCCGCGCGAAGGTCGAGGACGACCCGAAGGAGCCGAAGCTGATCCGGACGGTGCGCGGCGTCGGCTACCGGCTCGACCCGGGCTAATGCGACGCACGGTTTCGCCGGGGGGCCTTCGCCGTCGCCTGACGATCGTGTTCATGCTCGCGGTGGGGGTCTCGGCCGCGGCGCTCGCGGTCGGGTCATACTTGGTCGTGCGGCACAACCTCCTGGCCGACTCGGTCGATTCCGGCGCGCGCCAGGCCCGCCGAAACCTGGCCGTCGCGCCGACGTACTTGCAGCAGAACGGGGGAAGGGGGGCTCTGGTCGCTGCGTACCAGCGCACCGGGACCCTCGCCGTTGGGGTCGACCGCGGGCGGCCGTTCTCGTCCAGCTTGTCCGTGGACGTGCGCGAGGTGCCGGGCGACCTGCGAGCGATCACCCGCCGAGGAGAGCTCGGCTACCAGCGCGAGACCGTGGCGGGCACGCATTACCTGATCGTCGGTGGGCCGGCCGGAAAGGGCGCAGAGCTCTACTACTTCTTCTCGGAGGAGAGCCTCCGGCACGAGCTCGCCGTGCTCCGGAACATCCTCCTCGCCGGGGTCGGGATCCTGGTCCTGCTGGCCGGCTTCGTCGGCGCGGTGCTCGCGCGCAGGACGCTGCGACCCGTCGGCCGAGCGAGCGACGCGGCTCGCTCCCTCGCCGAGGGGCTCCTCGAGACGCGCCTGCCCGTCGAAGGCCGCGACGAGTTCGGCGCCTGGGCGCAGTCGTTCAACGAGATGGCGGCGGCGCTCGAGGGGAAGATCGCGGCCCTCTCCGCCGCTCAGGCGCGCGAGCGCCGCTTCACCGCCGACGTCTCCCACGAGCTGCGCACGCCGCTGACCGCGCTTGTCGGGGAGGCCTCGCTCCTCGCCGAGCACCTCGAGCGGATGCCGCCCGAGGCTCGGCGGCCCGCCGAGCTCCTGATCGCGGACGTGGGCCGTCTGCGCCGCCTGGTCGAGGACCTGATGGAGATCTCCCGCTTCGACGCCGGAGCCGAGAGCGTTCGGGACGAGACCGTCGATCTCGGCTCCATCACCGCGGCCACCGTCCGCGCGCGGGGCTGGGACGGGCGGGTCCAGCTCGCTGCGGACGAGGTCGTGCTCACCAGCGACCCCCGCCGGCTCGAGCGGATCGTCGCCAACCTGGTCGGGAATGCCCTGGAGCACGGAGGCCACGGCGTCGCCGTCCGGGTCGGCCGGGACGGCGTCGGCGCCTTCGTCGAGGTCGTCGACCGGGGTCCGGGAATCTCGCCCGAGCACCTCCCGCACCTGTTCGAGCGCTTCTACAAGGCCGATCCGGCCCGCAGCGGCGGGGGCACCGGCCTCGGGCTCGCGATCGCGCGGGAGAACGCGCGCCTCCTCGGCGGCGAGATCGAGGTCTGGAGCGAGCCCGGCGAAGGCACCCGCTTCACGCTCCGGTTGTAGCTCCTCATCTCTGTGCCGGAATCGTTACGCGCCGGTGACGGCGGCGTTGCAGGGCGCGACGAGGATGGGCGGCAAGAGCCGAAGCGCAAGGAGGAGTCATGAAGTCATCGCTCGTCATCTTCAGAGTTGTCGGGATCGCCGGGACCGCGGCCGCCGCCGTCTTCGCGTCGCTCTATTTCCTGACCGAGCCGGCGACCAGCACGGTGGCCGTCACGAAGACGAAGACGGTGGTCGCACAGCCGTGCGGCGACCGGATCTACGGCCACATCGCGTCCCTCACCGGCGCGGGCGACCGCTTCGAGCTGCGCTTCGACCCGGCGTGGTTCACCAGTGGCGTGACGGCCAACACCGCCGCCGCCGAGGACGGGGCGGTGTCGCCGGGCGAGCCGGTCCCGAACGACAATTATGTCGTCGAGGAGGGTCACCGCCTGCTGACCTACCTCCTTCCCGCAACCGCGCACGTCACGGTCCTCGCCAAGGGAGGAGCCCTCGACAGCAACGGCTTCGCAGCGACCGTGATCACGGTCCCCGAGCTGGAACGGATCGTCAACGGCGGAAGCCACCGTCCGCTGTTCGAGCCCCTCGACTCGGGCATCTGGATTCGCGTCCACGTGGATTCCGTCTGCGCGCTCGACCAGCAGTACCGCCCGTAGCCCGCATCCCCCCGCAGCGCCGTCGTCGCCCGCCCGTCCGGGCGACGACGGCTTCGCGCTGCGGCTTCGGCCTTTCGACGCTGTTTCAGAACCGTTACGAGCGGGTGACCCGGGCGTTGCGGAGCCGGAGCAGGATGGCGGCAAGAAGCAAGAGAGCAAAAGGAGCCGCGATGAGCACCACCACCTCCCGAAAGCACACTCAAGAGCTCGCCGCCCGGGAGAACGACGGACTCGCCGTCGTCCTGCTCTGGCATCCGCGCGACGACGCGGTGACGGTCTCCGTGGCCGACTGCCGCACAGGCGATCGCTTCGAGGTCGCCGTCGAGCGCGAGCTTGCCCTCGACGCCTTCTATCACCCCTTCGCCTACGCCGCCTAGGAGGAACCGCGATGTCGTCTACATCTGAAGCCCTCGTAAAGAAGCTCTTCGCCCTCGCAGGCCTGGTCGGTCTCGGCTGCGTCCTCCTCTCCGCCGCGGCGGCGCCGGCCGCACTGCTCTCAGGGCCGACCGGCGCCGCGGCGACGGAACGCGTGAGCGTCTCGAGCAAGGGCGCCGAGGGCAACCTGCCCAGCTACCCGGAAGGGATCAGCGCCGAGGGCCGCTACGTCGTCTTCACGTCGGGCTCGGCCGACCTGGTTCCAGGCGACACCAACCGGCGGCAAGACGCGTTCGTCCACGACCGGAAGACGGGGACGACGGTGCGCGTCAGCCTCAGCAGCAGCGGCCGCCAGGGCAAGGCGGCTCGCGATCCGTTCGGCGGCTCGGCGGCCGAAGGGATGAGCGCCGACGGCCGCTACATCCTCTTCCGCTCGGACGCTGCAAACCTCGTCGCCGGCGACACGAACCAGGCCGAGGACCTTTTCGTCCGCGACCGGAAGACCGGGCGCACGACCCGGGTCAGCGTCAGCAGCGGCGGCCGCCAGGGCAGCGGCGCGAGCCTCTCCGGGTCGATCAGCGCCGACGGACGCTACGTGGCCTTCACCTCGGGCGCATCGAACCTCGTCCCCGGCGACCGCAACCGGGCAACGGACGTCTTCGTTCACGACCGGAAGACGGGCCGCACGACCCGGGTCAGCATCAGCAGCGGCGGCCGCGAGGGCAAGGGCTGGAGCGAGGGCGCGACGCTCAGCGCCAACGGCCGCTACGTCGCATTCACCTCGGCCGCGTCGAACCTCGTCCCCGGCGACACGAACCAGCTCCCGGACGTCTTCGTCCGTGACCGCGCGCTGGGCAAGACCCGGCGCGCCAGCCTCAGCAGCCGCGGCAGGCAGGGGACGGGCAAGCCCGGCTCCAACGGCAGCAACGCTCCGACGATCAGCGCCGACGGCCGTTACGTCGCGTTCCACTCGGACATGCCGAACCTCGTCCCCGGCGACACGAACAGGACGTTCGACATCTTCGTCAACGACCGCGTAACGCGGAAGACGGAGCGCGTCAGCGTCAACAGCCGCGGCCGGCAGGCCAACGCCGAAAACCTCGGCGCCGCGAGCATCAGCGCCCATGGCCGCTACGTCGCCTTCGCGTCGCTTGCCACGAACCTCGTCCCCGGCGACAAGAACGACATCACGGACGCCTTCGTCCGCGACCGGAAGACCGGCCGCACGCTGCTGGTCAGCCTCAGCGGCAGCGGCGCTCAGGGCACCGACGCGAGCTGGCCCAATGGGACGCCGGCATTCAGCGCGGGCAATCGGTACCTCGTCTTCGCATCCTGGGCCGGAAACCTCGTCCCCGGCGACACCAACGGCACGGCGGACGCGTTCGTCCGGGACCTGCGCGGAACGCTTTCCCCAGAGCGGGCTTCCAGCGCCGCCCCGCGGAACGAGAGCGCATCGGCGGCAAAGCCGTTCACGCCTCGCCAGGAGCCACGCGGCATCGGAAACCTCGTGATGCCGGGCGACCGGGTCGAGATCGCCTACGACGCGCCAGGGTTCAACTCGACGACGGGAACGCTGTACGTACGGAACGATCTCCGGCGGCGCTTCGAGCGGCTGGCGCTCAAGCACGTGCGCGGGCCGTCATCTGCCCTTCAAGCGCGCGTTCCGGCGCGCCTCATCCACGGGCACCGGCTTTTCTACTACGCCGTCATCCGGGATCCACGCAGCCGCCGCTCGGCGACCGTTCCCGCGGCAGGCGCGCGTGCGCCAGGGTCCGCGTGGATCCTCGAGCAGCCGGTCGTGGTCAGGCTCGGTACGCACCGGTTCGGCCACACGCGCGCGCCCGGAGCGATCGTCGCCCGGGCGCGCGCCGACGAGGTCGGCTGGCAGAGCCCGGTTGAAGGGTGCGGGTGCGGCCCCTCGTTCGGCCCGGAGACCTTCGTCGTCGGCCGAGACCGCTCGATCTGGCTGCACGACGGGCTCAACGACCGGATGCTCGTCTGGCGGGCGGGCCGGCCGGACGCGTTCGACCGTTCGATGCCGCTGCCGCCTCGCGGCGCCGACAACGACGTCGCCCTCGGCCCCGGCGGAACGATCTACGTCACCGGCGGAGAGGGGAGAGGCGCCGCCTCCCACAACGTCCTCTACCGGCTGAACGCTACCGGCCGGGTGCTCTGGAAAAGCCGACTCGCGGGCGAGGCCGGCGAATCAGGCTCCTTCGCAGTCGGGGCGAACAGCCCCCTCCGCACCGGCCCGGACGGCACCGTCTACCTCCTCACCGGGATGTTCGGCCGGCCCGGCGGCGAGCCCGGCTGGATGCCGGTGGCCACTCCCGCCGGCAAGCCGATTCCGGTCTCCGAGCAGCGCCGCCGGACGCACTGGCCCGACCAGCCCGTCGCAGGCGGTTTCCGCCTCGTATCGGAGGTGTACGTCCCGCCGAACGCCGAGACGGCTCCCCACGAGGCGCGCTACGCGCTGATCGATCGCCGTGGCCGGCTCGTGCGCGCGTGGCGGGTGCTGAGCCGAACCGACATCAACTTCGATTTCGCGACGCCAGCGATCGTCGGCGGCGACCCGGTCGTCGTCCTCGACGCCACGGCGCAGCACGGGGACGACTTCAAGTGGGAGTACGTCGTCCTGCGGTTGGGTCGGCACGGGGTGCGCACGCGCTTCTCGCTCCCGCGAGCCGTGTTCGGCGACAATCTCCTCGCCGACCTCCGCGTCGGGCCCGACGGCCGGCTCTACCAGCTCGCGTCGTCACCCGAGACCGGCATCGTTATCGGCAGGTACTCGCTCGGAGGGACGTCATGAAGAAGCGGCTCGCGCTCATCGGCCTGATCGTCTTCGGCGCCTCGCTCGGGATCGTCGCGGCGGGCTGCGGCTCGGAGGACGCGGTCTCGCTCGGCAAGCCGACGACGGCCTCGACCACCGGCGAGGAGATCACGGGCACGGTTCCGACCTCGGTCTCGCTCGAGGTCTGGTTCGCGAAGGACGACACCCTCGTCGCCAGGAAACGCACCCATGCGCTCACGCCGCGGGTCGCGACCGCGGCGGTCGCGGCGCTGCTCGCGGGCCCGAGCCCGGCCGAGCGGGCGGCCGGCCTGACGACGGCGATTCCCGGCGGGACGCGGCTGCTCGGGATTGCTATCGCCGGCGGCGTCGCGACGGTCGACCTCACCTCGGAGTACCAGTCCGGCGGCGGATCGCTGTCGATGCAGATGCGCCTCGGGCAGGTCGTCTACACGCTCACGCAGTTCCCGACCGTGCGGGCGGTGCGCTTCCGGCTCGACGGCGCGCCGGTGAACGTCTTCTCGGGCGAGGGGATCGTGCTCGACCACCCGGTCGGCCGGAGCGACTACACGGACCTGCTCCCCGTGATCACAGTCGAGACGCCTGCCCAGGGCGCGAGGGTGACGAGCCCGGTGCGCGTCTCCGGGAGCGCCAACGTGTTCGAGGCGAACGTGACCGTGCAGGTGCTCGACGCCAACGGGAAGGAAGTCGGCCGGACGTTCACGACCGCCACCTGCGGCACCGGCTGCCGGGGCACGTACTCGACGCTCGCCGCGTTCAAGATCGATCGCGAGCAGCGCGGCACGATCGTCGTCCACGACGACGATGCGGCCGGGAAGGGCACGCCGCCGCACGTCGTCCGCGTCCCCGTCGTCCTGGTCCCCGGCGATTAGTAGGAGGGTTTGACGAAATACCGCCTGAGCCGCCGGGCCGCGCTGCTCGCCCCGATGCCGCGTCCTCAGTCGCGCCCGTACCTTTCAGGTACGAACGCTCCCTGCGTCCTTGCCTCGGAACGAGCATCGCACCCCGGCAACGAGCGCCATTCCGCCAAACCCTCCTAGACGTCCAGGCGCAGGTCCTCGAGGTCGAGGTCGCGCACGACGCGGCGCATCACCTCGTCGTCGATGCGGCCGGTCCGCCGGAGATCGATGACGGCGTTGCGCTCCGCGTCGAGAAGCTCGCGCCGCAGCCGCTGGTAGTCGAGCGAGCGCTCCTCGGCGGAGCCGTCGGCCTCCGCGTCGACCCGGGAGCGAAAGCGGGCCTGGCGGAAGTTGTAGAGCCCGCGCATGCGTTCGGCCGTGTCCTCGCGCACCCAGTCCTCGTCGATCAGCTCGTCCAGCCGTTCGAGCGCCGCCTCGGCCGCGTGGATCCGGGCCTTCGCCTCCTCGCGCTGGGCCAGTCCGTCGTCCTCGAGCGCGAGCGCGCGGATGAGTGCGGGCAGCGTCAGGCCCTGGACGACGAGCGTCCCGAGGATGACCGCGAACGTCAGGAAGATGAGCAGGCCACGATCCGGGAACGCGTTGCCGGCGTCGGTCGTCAGCGGCAGGGCGAGCGCGGCGGCAAGCGACACCGCCCCGCGCATGCCCGACCAGGCGAGGACCGTCTTCTGCCGCCATGCCGGAACCGGGTCTCGCGCGCGGAGGCGACGGTCGATCAGATGAGGCAGGTAGCCGACGGCGAAGACCCAGGCGAAACGGGCGCCGATCACCGCGGCGCAGACAATCACCGCGTCGCGGATCAGCGTCTCGGTCGAACGGCCGGAGAGCGAGTCGACGATCCCCGGAAGCTGGAGCCCCACGAGCCCGAACAGAAGCGCGTTCAAGACGAAGAAGAGGATCTCCCACATCGCGACGCCCTGGATGCGCGTCTGTGGATTGGTCAGCTCGGGTGTGTACCAGCCCATGTAGATGCCAACGGTGACGGCGGCGAGAACGCCCGAGACGCCGGCGGCCTGCGCCGGGAGGTAGGCGAAGAAGCCGCTCAGGAGTGAGATCGTCAGCTCGAGGGGCGGGTTGTCCAGCCGGCGCCGCACCTGGCGAATCACGAAGCCGACCACGAGTCCGACGGCGATCCCGCCGGCGACGCTGAGGACGAAGCGGCCGGCGGCCTCGGCCAGCGAGAAGCTGCCGGTGACGACGGCGGCGACGGCGAAGCGATACGCGACGAGCGCGGTGCCGTCGTTGACTAGGCTCTCGCCCTCGATCGTCGCGACGAGGCGGCGCGGGAGGCCGAGGCGCTCGGCGATGGCGGTCGAGGCCGTCGGGTCGGTGGGGGAAACGATCGCGCCGAGGACGAAAGCGCTCGACCAACTGAGACCGGGAATGGCCATATGTGTAACAGCGGCGACCGCGACCGTCGTGATCAGGACGAGACCGATCGCGAGCAGGCCGATGGGGCGCGCGTTCGCGCGGAGCTCGCGCAGCGAGGTGAAGAACGCGCTCCCGTAGAGAAGCGGCGGCAGGACGGCGACCAAGACGAGGTCGGGAGACAGCTGGATCTCCGGCATTCCGGGAACCAAGCCGAGGGCGAGACCGCCGAGGACGAGCATGATCGGGTAGGGCACGCGGGTCAACTGGGCCAGCGCCAGGAGCGTGGCGACCGCCGCCAGCAGGCCGACGAGGATCAGGCTGTCGCCTGCGGTAAAGCCGACCACCAGTCCTGCGCCCATCGTCCTGTGTGAACACTATGCAGGTCGCGTCCGCAGGGCGATCGTTCCGGAGTAGGTCAGGACGGCGCCCCCTCCGAGGCCGGCGTCGCCGGCTGCCCGTCCCTCGCGCGGATCCGGGGAAGGAGGAGCGCCGGGACGAGCGCCGCGGCGACGAGGGCGAACGCGACCCAGAACGACGTGCTGAACGCATTCGCCAACGCCGGGGCCGCTTCGGCGCGGCCGAGGCGCGACACCTCCGAGAGTGAATCGACGCCGAGGCTCGACCTGATCGACCGCTGGAGGACGACAGCGAGGAGGGCGGTTCCGACCGACCCTGCGATCCGCTGGATCACGTTGATCGTGCTCGTCGCCTGGGCGACCGCCTCGCGCGGCACCGCCTGGTAGGCGACCGCCATCGAAGGCACGATCGTGGCGCCCAGCCCGAGGCCGATCACGAACAGCGATCCGGCAAGAAGCAGGTAGGACGTGTCGGCGCCGACCTGCGTGTAGCCGGCCGTTCCGGCGAGCGCGAGGACGATCCCGGCCGGGATCACAACGCGCGCCCCGATCTCGTCGGTCAGCCGTCCGGCGATCGGCATGGCGAGCGCCGCGCCGATCCCCTGCGGCATCAGCAGCAGGCCGGTCGACAACGGGCTCGCGCCGCGAACGGTCTGGAAGTAAAGCGGGAGCAGGATGAGCGCGCCGAAGAGTGCGATCCCGACGAGCAGGTTGGTCGCCGCTGCTGCCGCGAAAGCGCGACGGGCCAGAAGGGAGAGGTCGATGAGCGCGGCCTGCCCGCGCCGCCACGCGTGGAGGGCGAAGAGCGCGACCAGCGCGAGCCCGAGCACGATGCCCGCCAGCGCTCGGCCCGACGTGAAGCCGCCGGCCGCGCCCGCCTCCGACATGCCGTACACGAAGATCGCCAGTCCGGGCGAGAGGAGCACGAGGCCGCGCAGGTCGAGCCGCCGCCCGAGCCGCGTCGCCGTCTCCGGCAGGAGCCGCCAGGCCAGCACGACGGCGAGCACGCCGATCGGCAGGTTGACGAAGAAGATCCAGCGCCAGCTCACCTGGTCGACGATCGCGCCGCCGATCACCGGCCCGAAGACCGGGCCGAGCAGCATCGGGACGCCGACCACGCTCATCACGCGCCCGATCCGCTGCGGCCCGGCTGCCTGGGCGAGGATCGTCTGGCCGACCGGCATGAGGAGGCCGCCGCCGATCCCCTGGAGGACGCGGAACGCGATCAGCGCCTCGATCGACCACGCCGACCCCGCCAGCGCGGAGCCGGCCATGAACAGCAGCAGCGCCGCGATCCAGACCCGCTTGGCGCCGAAGCGCTCGCTCGCCCAGCCGGTGAGCGGGATCACGCTGGCGAACGCCAGCAGGTAGCCGGTCATCACCCATTGGATGGTCGAGATGGACGTGTGGAAGTCGCGGCCGAGCGTCGGGATCGCGACGTTGACGATCGTCGCGTCCAGGATCGCCATGATCGTCCCGATCACGATCACGCCGCCGAGGACGAGAATCTCTCGATCGAGTGTGTTGGTGTTCGGTGGAGCAGCCATAAAAATAGAGTAACATAAAAACTAGTGCGACAGCAAGAAAGAAGGTACGATCCCGATATGCGCGCCGAACCTGGCCTTCGAGAGCGCAAGAAGGAGCGGACGCGCCTGGCGATCGCCGAGGCTGCTCAGCGGCTCTTCCGCGAGCGCGGCTTCGACGCGGTCACCGTCGCGGAGGTTGCGAGGAAGGCCGACGTCTCCGAGGGGACGGTCTTCAACTACTTCCCGACGAAGGAGGAGCTGTTCTACGGCCAGATGGAGTCGTTCGAGGCCTCGCTTGTCGATGCGGTTCGCGAGCGGCCGCCCGGCGAGTCCGTGCTCGAGGCGTTTCGCCGCTTCGTCCTCGATCGCTCCCGGGGTCTCGCCGAGCGCGCGGAGCTGATCGAGGAAGCCATCCGCGTCATCAACGCGAGCCCGGCGCTCCAGGCTCGGGAACGGGACGTCGTCGCCGAGTACACCGGTGCACTCGCCGAGGTGATCGCGGAGGAGACGGGCGCGCGCGGGATCGAGCCTTCGGTGGTCGCGAGCGCGTTGATGGGAGCCCAGCGGGCCCTCGTCGAGCACGTCCGCGGGAGCGTCCTGGCGGGGCTGAGGGGCGCGGAGCTCGTGCGCGACACGAGGGCGCAGGGCAAGCGGGCCTTCGACCGGCTCGAGAAGGGCCTCGCCGGCTACGCCATCAAGCGCTAGGAAGGGGAGTGGGGGAGCCGTAGGACTCCCCCACTCGTGGGTCTCTAGGCTGCGAGGTCGAGCGCCGGCTCTGCTTCCGGCACCTGCTCGAGCTCGTCGCGCCGGATCAGCGACACCGCCGCGAGGATTCCGACGGCCGCGACGATTGCGCCGGCGACGAAGGCGGCGGTGAAGCCGTCGACCAGCGCGGTGGGCAGGGCGGTCCCATCCGCGACCGCGTGGTCGGTCCACGAGCTCGCGATCGTCGAGAGCGCGGCGATCCCGAGCGCCCCGCCGATCTGCTGCGAGGTGTTGATCAGGCCGGAGGCGAGCCCGGCCTCCGCGGGCTGGACGCCGGCCAGGGCCGCGATCGAGATCGGCACGAAGGAGAAGCCGAGCCCGATCCCGATCAGGAGGAATCCGGGCAGGAGGTCACCGAGGTACGAGCCGCCGACCGAGACCTGCGTGAAGTACAGGAGACCTGCGGTCAGCGTAACCATCCCCGCCACGAGCACCGGCTTCACCCCGACGCGGGTGACGAGCTGGGCCGCCACGGCCGACCAGAGGATCGCCGTCCCCGCGACCGCGAGGTAGGCGACGCCGGTCTTCATCGCCGAGTAGCCGAGCACCTGCTGCATGTACAGCGTCAGCATCAGGAACATCGAGAACGTCGCCGTTCCGAGGATGAACCCGGCCACGTTGGCGCCGCTCACCGTCCGGATCCGGAGGATGCCGAGGCGCATCAGCGGCTCGGGATGGCGTTGCTCCCACGCGATGAAGCCGGCGAGGAGCACGATGCCGGCGACGAAGAAGCCGACCGTGCGGCCTGCGAGCCAGCCATCCTGACCCGCTTGCGTGATCGCGTAGACGAGCGAGGAGAGGCCGCCGGTGACGAGCATCCCGCCGGGGACGTCGAACCGCTTCACGCGGGCGTCGCGGCTCTCCGTGAGCAGGAGGGGCGTGAGCAGGAACGCGAGTGCTCCGACGGGCACGTTGACGAAGAAGATCCACTCCCAGCTCAGGGCGTCCGTGAGGATCCCGCCGAGGAGGACGCCGGCCGCGGCTCCGAAGCCGCCGACCGCTCCCCAGACGCCGAGCGCGATGTTGCGCTCGCGCCCTTCGGCGAACGTCGTCGAGAGGATCGAGAGCGCGGCCGGCGAGATGATCGCCGCCCCGAGCCCCTGGAATGCGCGCGCGCCGATCAGCGACGCCTCCGACCACGCGAGGCCCGCTAGGAGGGAGGAGACCGTGAACACGACCAGGCCCGCGAGGAAGATGCGCCGGCGTCCAAGGACGTCGGCGGCGCGCCCGCCCAGCAGCAGGAAGCCGCCGAACACGAGCGCGTAGGCGCTGATCACCCACTGGAGGTTCTCCTGCGAGAACCCGAGGTCGTCCTTGATCGAGGGCAGCGCGACGTTCACGATCGCGATGTCCAGGACGACCATGAACTGGACCGCGCTCAGCAGCGCCAGGGCCAGCCACTTGCGTCGTTCGGAAGTCACCATGTCGTCCCGTTTCCTTTCTCTTTCGTAGGGATGACTTGCAACCTAGCAGATCGAACTTGCGTTTTGCAAGTATCAACTTCACAACAGCAAGCGGATCCGCTACACTGCGCACGAATGAAGAAGCGCTACGACCAGTACTGCCCCGTCGCTCACGCGCTCGACCTGGTCGGCGAGCGCTGGGCCCTGCTGGTCGTGCGCGAGCTGATGCACGGGCCGAAGCGCTACACCGACCTCGCCGAGCACCTGCCTGGAATCGGCACGAACATCCTCGCTTCACGCCTTCGAGACCTCGAGGCGTGCGGGGTCGTCACGAAGCGGAGGCTGCCGCCGCCCGCCGCCTCGCGCGTGTACGAGCTCACCGACTACGGACGGGAGCTGCGGACGGTCATGCGGGAGCTGGCGCTCTGGGGCGCCCGCTCGCTCGGACCGCCGGACGAGGACGAGCTATTCCCCGGCTGGCTCTCGAATGCGGTCGACACGGTGCTGGGGCCGATCGCGCCGCCCGGGCGGTTCGAATTTCGGGTCGGGGACGAGATCGCGTCCCTTGTCGATGGCGAGGCCCAGGACGGGCCGATCGAGGACCCGGACGTCGTCGTCGAGGGCGACCCGGAGGGCATCTACCACATGTTCGTCGACCAGCGCCTCGATCTCGTGAAGGTCGAGGGAGACCGCCGCCTGCTCGAACGGCTCGTCGAGGTCGCGCCGGCCCCGATCGAGCTTCCGGTCTAGGGCACGACCCGCGTCGTGTAGATCTCCTCGCGGCGGGCCGAGCCGCCCTTCCGCGTGTCCGTCCAGACCGGATGGGCGATGCCGTGACTGACCGCCAGGCCCTCGTAGTCCCCGTACTGGAGGGGAGATGCCCAGCGAGCCGTCTCGTCCGAGGGCACGCTCGCGATCCGGGCGATCGGCGTCCACCTGCGGCCGCCGTCACTCGAGCGGGTGCACGAGAACCATGCCCGCCGGCGGGTGCGGTCGCCGGCCGTGTCGTAGAAGCACGCCCAGAGCACACCGGACTCCCGATCGACGGCCGACGCCGGCCAGAACTGGTCGGCCCGATGGCGCAGCCGGTGCCGGCGTGAACCGATCGCCAACCGGCGGCCGGTTGGAGCACCGAGGATCGGCGAGAGGGAGCGGTCGAAGGCCGCGAGATAGACGTCCTGGGTGCCGTCGCGGGCCTTGTTCTCGTAGGTCACGTACACGCGTCCTCGGTAGCGCCCGCCGCTCGAGTCGACGCTCACGATCGGATTCGGCCTGACACATCGCCGCGCCTGTGCCGGAATCGGCCAGCTTGCGGGACACGAAGAGCGTGCCCGCTTAACGTCGATCACCCGCGGGGCGCCGAAGTGGCCGCCTCCGTCGAACGACGCGGCGATCAGGAGGCGGTCCTCTTCGAACGGATGCCAGGCGACATAGAGCTCGCCGCCGGGGCCCGTCGCGACGCTTGGATAGCCGCTGTCCACCGTCGTCGCCTCGACGCGCGCCGGCGACGACCACGTCTCGCCGCCGTCGTCGCTGTGACTGACGACGATCGAGTGGACGTCGGTACCGACCGCGCGCGCCCACGCGACGTACACTCGATCTCGGAAGGGCGAGCCGGCCGAGGTGTCGGCCGCGATCGCCGGCTTGTCATTCGACTCCCCAGCCTGCAAGGGCCCGGCGAGCGACACCGCCGGCATGTTCCAAGGCCCTCGCGGGCCGTCGCGCGTCGCCACGAGGAGCCCCGTAGCTCCCTCGCCCCCGCAGGGGACGTCGCGCAGGAAGGCGAAGTACTCGCGCCCGCGGGTGTCGATCGTCAGCGCCGGATCGCCGAGGCAGACACCGTTCGGCCGGTCGGGCGGTACGGCTTGCCTCGACCAGGAGCCGCCACCGTCGAGGGAGGTGTACACAGACATCGGAGAGACGAGCGAGTTCGAGCTCGCGATCAGCACGTTCGGATTGCCCGGATCGACCGCGATCGCGGCCTCGTTCTGAGAGCCGGGCGCGTTGGACACGTCGACCTGGCGCTCCGGCGCCGACGAGAGAAGCGCGAGCGGAAACGCCGCCGTGTAGATCTCTTCGCCGCTCATTCGCAGGTTCCGCGAGTCCGTCCACATCGGATGCGCGATCCCGCCGGCGACGACGAGACCCTCGTAGTCGCCGTATCCGAACTCGGTCGCGCCGGGCCTCGTCTCGTCCGAGGGGACGCTTGCCACCTTCACAGCCCGCGACCAGCGGCGCCCGGCCGGATCGGAGAGGGCGCACGAGAAGGTCGCGCGCGTCCGGGCGCTCCCGCCGCCGGTCGCGTAGAAGCACAGTGCCAGGCGTCCGGTCGACGAGTCGAGGGCGGCGGTCGGCCAGAACTGGTCCGAGGCCGCCCGCTCCGCGGCCCCGATGCGCAGGGGGAAGGCGGCGACCGGCCTCAGTTGGGCGTCGTAGCCGGCCACGAAGACGTCCTCGCTGCCGTTCCGCGCGAGGTCGGAGTAGGTCAGGTACACGCGGCCGCGGGCTGGATCGGCGAGCACGGTCGGATCGGATCGGACGCAGCGCAGCCGTTGCGCGGGGATCGACCTGCCGTTCGGGCAGTTACCCTCGTCTCGCCCGCGGAGTCGCCGAGCCACGTCCGGCCCGAACGTCTCGCCGCCGTCCGTGGACACGTCGAGGAAGAGCGACCGGCGGCCGAAGTCGTTCCAGGCCGCGTACACGGCGCCGCCGCCACCGATCGAGAGGCTCGGATAGCCCGCGTCCACCACGCTGTCGCTGACAACTCGCGGCTCGGACCAATGTGCTCCCCGGTCGTCGCTGTGACTGATCTCGAACCCGACTCGCCGTCCTTCGACCGATCGAAACCACGCCAGGTAGAGCCGGCCGCTGTACGGGCTGGCGGGGTCGGTATCGACGGCTAGCCAGGGATTGTCGTCGAACGAGCCGCGGGGATCCTCGGGGATTGCGCTCTCGCTCCGGTAGCTCCAAGCCGGGCCGCCCGCGCTGCGTACGGCGACCCGGATCGTCACGCGCTCTCCGCCCTGGTCGCAGGACTGTGCCGACTGGATGAAGGCGACGTACTCGTTGCCGGCGGCGTCGATCGCCGGAGCCGGATCGGACTGGCACGGCGCGATCGCGCTGTTGGGCGGGCTCGGAAGGATCTCCGAGCTCCACGTGCGCCCGCCGTCGGCAGAGCCGTAGACGCGCATTCCCGGTTCCGAGTTCGAGGCCGCCAGCAGGTGCGAGGGGTCGAGAGGATCGGCTGCGATCCGAACCTCCGCTTGTGGGCCCGGCGCCCGCGAGACGTTCACGTTGGCAATCCCCTTCACGCCGGGTGCGGACGCCGTCGCGCCGGCGAGCGCGACGACGAAGGGAAGCAGCAGCCGGACGGCCATCCATGCGACTACGCCAGGAGCAAGGCGTTCGTTCCCTCCTACGCCGGGGCGAGCTCGATGTAGGGAAGCCCCGGATCGTCGGCGAGGTCGGGGTGGATCAGGAAGGCGAGCTGGGCGACGCCGTCGGCGAGGCGTGGCGCCGGTCGGGCGTAGTAGGCGTTCGAGTCGACTGCTACGGCGCGACAGCCCAGCGCGGGGAGGGCCGCCTCGGCCGCCGCGCGCTCGTGGTCGAAGCCGCAGGGCGCGACGACGACCAGCTCGGGCGCCTCTTCGAGGACGGTGTCCCAGGACGTTGGGTGGGAAGGAGCGCCCGCTGTTCCGAGCACCTCGCGCCCGCCGGCGAGGGAGACCATCTCCGGGATCCAGTGGCCCGCCGCGTAGGGTGGATCGAGCCATTCCGCGACGAACACCGGTGGCGCCGGCGCGTCGGCGACCCGCTCCCGCACGCCGGCGATCGTCGCCTCCATTCGCTTGACGACCGCCTGGCCGCTCCCGGGCACCCCGAGCAGGCCGGCCAGCTCCACGACGCGCTCCTCGATCTCGGCGAGCGTGTGCGCGTCGAGGGCGACGACCTCGGCTGCCGTCTCGCAGAGCTCACCGGCCGAGACGGCACAGACGGCGCAGAGGTTCTGGGTCAGGATCAGGTCCGGCTCGAGCTCCTCGAGGAGGTCGCGGTCGATCGCGTAGAGGGGGCGGCCGTCCGAGACGGGTTCTCGTACGGCCCGCTCGATCTCGAGGCTCGAGAGCCGGCCGGTGTCGACGCGCGAGGCCGTGACGACCGGCAGGTCGCAGACGCCGGGCGGCCAGTCGCACTCCTCGGAGACGGCGACCAGAGAATCGGCGAGACCGAGCGAGCCGACGATCTCCGTCGCGCTGGGCAGAAGCGAGCAGATCCGCATCCGTCAGCTCGCGACCAGGTCGCAGAAGACGAAGCCGTCGCGCTCGACCACGTCGCCCCTCTCATGGGCGATCGACTCGTCGAAGACAGGTCCGGCGTGGACGAAGGTGTGGAACTCGCCGTTCTCTCCGCAGGGATCGACGCTGTCGGGCAGCTCCGCGAGCAGCCGCCCGTCGTAGCGGCGCCCGGAGAACGAGCCGTCGAGCGCGTTTGGGTCGACGCAGACGACGGTCGCTTCGAAGCCGGCGTCGAGGAACTCCCGCGCGAGCTCGGCCGTGTTCCGTCCCCAGAGCGGGAAGAGCCCGCGCTTGCCGCCGGCCGCGAGTCGCTCCTCCCGGTACGCCCGGACCTCTTCCAGGAAGAGGTCGCCGAAGGCGACCGCGTCGGTCCGGGAGAGGGGCTCCTCCGCGAAGGCTTCCGCCATCCGGGCCTCGTAGACCTCGTTCACGCAGGCCGGCGGGATGACGACCTCGACGAGCGGGAGACCCAGGGCCTCGGCCTGCCGCCGGAGGAGCTCGCGGCGGACGCCGTGCATGCTGATCCGCTCGTAGCCCTCGGTGACCGTCGTGATGAGGACATGCGGCTCGAGCTCCTGACGGCGAAGCGTCCAGAGGGCGAGGGCCGAGTCCTTTCCGCCGCTCCAGGAGAGCGCGACCGTCATGAAAACCTCCGCGTCTGCGGAGGAAGAAGCCCGGCGGTGATTGGCCGCACGAACCGCCCTTCCTCCGAGGGCCGATGTTCGTCACGGCGCAGAGCGGTCGACCTGGCTCGTCCCCGTTCGGGGGCATCGCAGTTGCGGGACAGCGCCGGATTCGCACCGAGCTTCGCCGTCTCTGCACCGGCCGGGGATATGTGCCCGGCGACGTGAGGATACGGCACCACCACGACGGCGCGGGGCGGTCGAGCATCACTAGATCTCCCACCAGACGGCGTTCGTCGATTAGTCGCAGCCGAGTACGAGCGATGTCGAACGTATCGTCCTGCCTGGATTAACGCAGAACAGGTCGGTCGAAACGACCAAGAAGCGCGTTTGCGATTCTCCTCGCACGCCTACGGGACCGCGGAAATCGCCACGCGCGAGGCTGAACGGTCAGGAAGGTGGGGGCGACACGTAGCCGGTGCGCCCAAGGCGGCGTCCGAGCGGCGCCATGAACGTCGATGTCGCGGCGCGTGTGGCTGACAGTCAGAGTAAGGCGAGCGCCCAGGTAGGGGCTTATGCCGCGGTAGCGAGGCCTTTCCAAATAAGTTCGTCGATCGGGGCCATCACCAACCACTTTGAGATCCTGAGTTTCTGCCCAGTCGTTTAGGAGGGACCATGGGAAATCAGAGCGATACTGTGCGGGATATTCGCTAGCCTGCGCTTCGAAGTGAGCGAGGCGCTCAGATTCGTCGAGTTGCGGTTCATCTTCTTCGGCTTCCGGCAGGGGGAGTCTGCCCCGCGCATCGACATATGGGTAGCGCACTCGATCAGGGTCTAGGTTGTCGACCAGATCGACCAAAGCCCGCTGCACCCGAATCAGGCGGTCGTGCTCGTCATACGATTCTTCTGTGGCTAGGCTCTGAAGATCGCCGCGTAGGCGGGAGAACCAAGAGAGGAAGTCGGCGCTTTCGCTGCCGTTGTCATCAGGGGCCTCGTCAAGCCGCCTAACGAATTCGGCATAACCGAGACAGTCCTTTTGTCGCGGCTCGCCCTCCTTGGCATCGTGAACAGTCCTAATCATTAGCTCGCCGATCGCTCGCTGCTCGCCACGGAACACGGCACATTTAGCGCTGCGCTTGTCAGTCGAGAGTTCGTGAGTGATTTTTGATAGAGCGCCTTGGAGTTGGCGATTCTTCTTCCTGCTCCCAAAGTCGAGAAATTGTCCTTCTCTACGCAGGATCTCGACCCAACCCAGGTACTGGGCAAGCAGCCAAAGAGTGCTGCGTACGGCGTAGGCGTGTTGTTCCCCGCCCGCGGGTGCGTAAGCGCGCATGAAGTCTTGGCGGACAATGTTGTACAGCCTGCTTTGCAGGTCATAAGCGGCCTGTAGAAGAGGAGGGACATATCGGCTGCGAAGCGCAGCTGCTTGGTTTCTCTTTTCGAACCAGCCTTTGACGGGAGGACCCAAGAAGGCCCCGAGCGCCGCCGTTATCGCAGCACCGCCGACACTCAGGAGGACGACGAGCACTTCCGTCCTCATGCGCCGATTGTACTTCAGTCTCCTGGATCAAATACCAAGAAACTCGCACGCCGCCGACAGTATTGCGGCCGTGGTCGGTATAGCTCTTGGAAGCCAGACTGTCTTCCTTCCGCCGCCTAGCGCACGGAGGCGGAGACGGGATCAGTCCGGTACGCGCGAGTGATCCGCTTGGGTAACCGGACGTCAACCCCGACAACCGGAGGGTCGGAGGCGGCGGCGGTGCCCGAGCACCTAGGATGCGCGGTCGTGGAGGGTTCGGCGGTCACCGTCGCGCGCGACTTCGGCGAGCTCGAGCAGCATCGCGGCGAGCTGACCGCGTACTGCTACCGGATGCTCGGCTCGCCGTTCGAGGCCGAGGATGCGGTCCAGGACACGCTTCTGCGCGCCTGGCGCAGCCTCGACCGCTTCGAAGGCCGCTCCGCGCTCCGCTCCTGGCTCTACCGCATCGCGACGAACGTCTGCCTCGACATGCTGAACGGGAAGGAGCGGAGGGCGCGCCCGATGGATCTCGGGCCGTCGCGCGAGCCCGTCGAGTCCAACCTGAGCACGCTCCCGGAGACGACCTGGATCGAGCCAGTGCCGGAAGGGCTCGCCGGCGATCCGGCCGACGTGGTGGCCTCGCGCGAGACGATCCGCCTCGCGTTCGTCGCGGCGCTCCAGCATCTGCCGCCGCGCCAGCGCGCCGTCCTGATCCTGTGCGAGGTGCTCCGCTGGAAGGCGAGCGAGGTGGCGGAGCTGCTCGACTCGAGCGTCGCCTCGGTCAACAGTGCCCTCCAGCGCGCTCGGGCGACGCTCGAGGGGAGCAATGTGAGCGCCTCCGATCCGGCGCCGTCGCTCGACGAGTCCGACCGCGACCTTCTCGCCCGGTACGTCGAGGCGTTCGAGCGCTACGACATGGACGCGCTCACCTCGCTGATCCGGGAGGACGCGACGCAGTCGATGCCGCCGTACGACCTGTGGCTGAGCGGCCGGGACGACATCTTCGCGTGGTGGCTCGGGCCGGGGATCGGCTGCCGCGGCTCACGCGTGATCCCCACGGTG
Organism: Gaiellaceae bacterium; assembly: GCA_036506915.1. Taxonomy (GTDB): domain Bacteria; phylum Actinomycetota; class Thermoleophilia; order Gaiellales; family Gaiellaceae; genus AC-32. The sequence goes on from DASXQY010000149.1 coordinate 21,043, forward strand.
GCGGCGAACGGGTCGCCCGCGTTTGGGCAGTACAAGCCGAGCGAGACGGGCCGGGGCTACGACCCGTGGGCGCTCCAGGTGCTCGAGCTCTCAAACGGCCGGATCGTCGAGCTGACGTTCTTCCTCGCGACCGACACGCTCTTCCCGCTCTTCGGCCTGCCGCCGCGGCTCGATTCCTAGCTGGTCATTCCGTCAGGACGTCTTCCAGCCCCATGAAGGCGACGAGCTTGCGCAACTCGTTCGATGCATGGCGCAGCCTGACCCGGCAGCCCTGCCGCCGGGCCGCGAGCTGGAGCCGCGCGAGCGCGTCGACCGTCACCGCGTCGGGGTCGACGCTCCGGACGTCGCAGACCGCGAGGCCCGCGCCGCTATCCTCCAGCAGCGCGCAGACACGCTCGCAGAGGCCGGGCAGGTCGCCGCGCGCGATTGGACCGCGGACGGCAAAGCCGATCGCCTGCGGAGCTGAGGCGGCCATCGGGAATAAGACCCCTTGGCCAGGCGTAACTAATCGGCACGGCGACCGATGACTTCCGCCCGATGACGCGGTCTTACCCCTCGAGACCGACGGAAAGGAGACGCCGATGACGATGGATAGCCGCAATCGCTGGTTCGCGCTGATCGTGCTCTGCATGGGCAGCCTGATGATCGTCCTCGACACCACGATCGTGAACGTGGCGCTGCCGTCGATCAAGGACGATCTCGGCTTCACCCGGACCTCGCTGGCCTGGGTCGTCAACGCATATCTGCTGACGTTTGGCGGCTTCCTTCTGCTCGGCGGCCGCCTCGGCGACCTGTTCGGCCACCGGCGGCTGTTCCTCTCGGGCATCACGCTCTTCACGCTCGCCTCGCTCGCCTGCGGCATCGCGACGACGCAGGGGATGCTGGTCGGCGCGCGCGCGGTGCAGGGGCTCGGCGGCGCGGTCGCCTCCGCGGTCTCGCTCTCGCTGATGATGACCCTGTTCACCGAGCCGGCCGAGCGGGCCAAGGCGATGGGCGTGTTCGGCTTCGTGGCCGCCGGCGGCGGGAGCATCGGCGTCCTGCTCGGCGGCGTCCTGACGGACATCCTCGACTGGCACTGGATCTTCCTCGTCAACCTGCCGATCGGGATCGCCGTCGTAATCCTCTCGCTGCGGCTGCTGCCGGCCGCGCGCCTTCCGGGCGCCGCGCGGCTCGACGTCGCCGGCGCCGTCACCGTGACCGCATCGCTGATCATCGCCGTCTACGCGATCGTCAACGGCAACCAGGTCGGGTGGGAGACGGGCCGGACGCTCGGCCTGCTCGCCGCCGCGGCAGCGTTGCTGGCGGTCTTTCTCGCCGTCGAGTCGCGGGTCTCCTCGCCGCTGATGCCGCTCGGTCTCTTCAAGCTTCGCAACGTCGCGACCGCGAACGGGATCGGAGTCCTCTGGGCCGCCGCGATGTTCGCCTGGTTCTTCATGTCGGCGCTCTACCTTCAGCAGGTGCTGGGCTACAGCTCGCTGGACGTCGGGCTCGCCTTCCTGCCCACGACGCTGATCATGGGAGCGTTCTCGATCGGACTCTCGGCCAAGATCGTGATGCGCTTCGGGATCAGGGCGCCTGTGGCTGTTGGGATGGCGCTGGCCGCGGCCGGGCTCCTGTTCTTCGTGCGCGCACCGGTGCACGGGACGTTCCTCGTCGACGTCCTCCCGAGCATGATCCTGCTCGGCATCGGCGCCGGGATGGCCTTCAACCCCGTCCTGCTCGCCGCGATGAGCGACGTGAAGCCGGAGGAGTCCGGTCTCGCGTCGGGCGTGGTCAACACCTCGTTCATGATGGGCGGCTCGCTGGGCCTGGCCGTCCTCGCCAGCCTCGCCGACTCCCGCACCAACAGCCTGCGCGCGGCGGGAGACGGCCGGCTCGCCGCTCTCACCGGCGGGTACCACCTCGCGTTCCTCGTAGGCGCCGTCTTCGCTGGTCTCGCGGGGGCGCTCGGTGCGACGCTCCTTCGTGACCGCGCCCCTTCGTTCGCGGAGGATCACGAGGCGAGCCACGCGGCTCCGGCCACGGAGGCGAGCTCGTAACCTTCTGGAGACGGGAGGTGCCATGGTCAAGATCACCGACAAGACCGACTACAGCCGCTTCGCGCGGCCGACGAGCGAGGACGAAGGGATGTGGCTCGACCACGTCGAGGTCCATCTGGTCACGCACCCGGTCGGGCAGGTGAAGGAGATGCACGTCCACGAACCGCCGCAGGACCACGTCATCGTCATGCGCTCGGGTCGGATGCGCTGGACCGTCGAGGATCAGACCCTCGACGCCGGGCCGGGCGACGTGATCGTGACGCCGGCCGGGGTCGCGCACGGGTACGAGGTCCTTGGCGACGAGCCCGCGCGCGTCGTGTGCGTCGACTCGCCGCAGCGCACCAAGCCCGAAGCGTAGGCAGGAACCCTGACCGGGACGCTCACGATCGTCGGCCTCGGCGGCTCGGTCGCGAACGTCTCGAGGAGCCGGGCGGCGCTCCGGACGGCGCTCGAGGGGGCGGCCGAGGCCGGCGCCCGGACTGAGCTGCTCGACATCCGGCAGCTCGACCTCCCCATGTACAACCCCGACGACGACGAGCCAACCGAGACGGCGAGCAGGCTGATCGAGGCGTCTCATGGGGCGGACGGGATGCTCTGGAGCAGCCCGATGTACCAGGGGACGATCTCCGGCGCCTTCAAGAACGCGCTCGACTGGCTGCACCTGCTCGGCGGCCGGGAGCCGCCCTACCTCCACGACAAGGTGATCGGGCTGATCAGCGCCGCCGGCGGGACACAGGGGCTCCAGGCGATCAACACGATGGACTTCGCCACCCGCGCGCTCCGGGCCTGGGCGGTGCCGTACGTCGTCCCGGTCGCGGCCGCGTCCCGCGTCTTCGACCCCTCGGGCCGGATTCAGGATCCGGCCGTCGAGATCCAGCTCAAGACGCTCGGCAGCGAGGTCGTGCGTGTTGCCGAGCGGTTCGTCACCGAGGAGTCGCCCGACCGCCAGGCCGAATGTGCGCGCGCGGCCAAGCGCGCCGCCGCGGCCGCCTAGCGGCGCCCGCCCGCTTCCTCAGCGCGCCTCTTCCTCGACCGTCCGCTCGGCCGTCGGGACGACCTCGAGCCGCTCGTCCGGAATCGGCTTCCCGCTCTCGACCGAAAGCCCGTAGGTCCCGGCGGCGAGGCGCGCCTCGGCCCGCTCGACCGCGGCGAGCTCTCTGCGGAGGTCCTCCGCCCGGCCCTCGTCGAGCTCGTCCTGGTACAGCTCGGACGCCAGGTTGCCCGGGTCCTCGTCGTCACCCGGCTCGCCGGTGTTCTCGTGCCCGAGCCGCGCGAGGGCCCGCTCGATGCGCTCGCGCTCGGCGGCGAGGAGCTTGCGGGCCCGGTCGGGATCCATGACGCCACCTTACTCTGCGCCGTCCGCCCGCTGGTAGATGAGGATCGCCACGCCGTCGCCGACCACCCTGGAGTCGACCAGCCGCAGCGGCTTCTTGTCGCTCGTCTCGCCGAAGAGGCGCTTGCCGGCTCCCAGTACGAGCGGGTAGACCATCAGCCGGAGCTCGTCGACCAGGTCATGCTCGATCAGCGCCTGAACGAGCCGGACGCTGCCGTGGACGACGACGTCGCCGTCACGCTCCTCGCGCAGCTTCGCAACCTCCTCCACGACGTCACCCTTCAACACGGTCGAGTTGGTCCACTCGGGTGCTTCCAGGGTTGAGGAGACGACGTACTTGGGCATGGTGTTGAACCTGTCCGCGAACTCGCCTTCCCTGGACGGCCAGGCCTCCGCGAACCCCTCGTAGGTCACGCGCCCCAGCAGTAGGGCTTCCGACGCCATCGTCTCGTCGAGCTTGAACCTGTCGCCCTCGTCTCCGCGGGCGATCGCGAAGCTCCAGCCGCCGTGCCTGAAGTCCTCGGAACCGCCCGGATCCTCGACGACGCCGTCCAGTGACATGAACTCCGTTACGACGATCCTTCCCACGTGGTCCTCCTTCTCGTTGGCCGGTGCCGTCGATACCATAATCAACGAAGCAGTTGATAAACCGATTGGGTGAATAACGATGGCAGTCGACGAGCTGACGAGCACGTTCGCCGCCCTCGCCGACCCGACGCGGCGCGCGATCCTGGCCCGCCTTGCCGAGGGTGAGGCCACCGTGAACGAGCTGGCCGAGCCATTCCCGATCAGCGTCCAGGCGGTCTCGAAGCACCTCAAGGTGCTCGAGCGCGCGGGTCTGATCGCCCGCGGCCGCAACGCACAGCTCCGGCCCTCCCGCCTCGAAGGCGCGCCGCTGAAGGAGGCGCTCGAATGGCTCGAGAAGTACCGTCCGCTCTGGCGGGGGAGCTTCGACCGCCTGGACGAGCGCCTGCAAGCGACCGGGAGGAGAGCGGAGGATGGCTGAGCCAGGGATTACGATCACCCGCGTCTTCGACGCGCCGCGCGAGCGCGTGTGGAAGGAGTGGACCGAGCCCCAGGGCTTCGCCGACTGGTTCGGCGGAGTCGAGGCCGAGGTGCCGCTCTCCACGGTCTCGATGGACGTCAGGCCCGGGGGCTCGTGGAGGGCGACGATGTACGCCGATCCCGGCCGCCGCGAGATCCACTGGAAGGGCGAGTACCGCGAGGTGGTCGCGCCCGAGCGGCTCGTGTTCACCATCTCCGACCGGCCGGGGGAGGCCTACGAGCTGATCACCGTCGTCCTCACCGACCTCGGCAACGGCCGCACCGAGATGCTCTTCCAGCAGCGCGGCGGCGGCCTCTCGCCCCAGGAGTACGCGCGGGCCGGGCAGGGCTGGTCGACCTTCTTCGACCGGATGGCGGATCGCCTGGCCTGATTCGTACGGCCGGCGATGAGTTGCGCCGGGTGGGACGGTCTTAGTGAGAGAAGGAGGCTCGATGCCAAGACTGATGCTCGACATCTCCATGTCCCTCGACGGCTTCGTCGCCGGGCCGAACGCAAGTCTCGAGCAGCCGCTCGGCGCCGGCGGCGACCGGCTCCACGAGTGGGCCTTCCCTCTGGCGGCGTGGCGCGAGCCCCACGGCCTGAGCGGCGGCTCGACCAACCGTGACTCCGAGGTCGTCGAGGAGGCGATCCAGAGCACGGGGGCGTACCTGATGGGTAGGCGGATGTTCGGCGGCGGGGAGGGCCCGTGGCGGGACGAACCGTGGGAAGGCTGGTGGGGAGAGGGCCCTCCTTTCCACGTGCCGGTGTTCGTCCTCACCCACCACGCCCGTGAGCCGCTCGTGAAGCAGGGAGGCACGACCTTCACGTTCGTCACCGACGGGATCGAGTCGGCGCTGGAGGAGGCCCGGGCGGCAGCCGAGGACAAGGACGTCGCGGTCGCCGGCGGGGCCAACGTCGCCCAGCAGTACCTGCGAGCAGGGCTGCTCGACGAGCTCCAGGTCCACGTCGCCCCCGCCCTGCTCGGCGACGGCGTTCGGCTGTTCGATGATCTCGGCGACGAGCCGATCGCGCTCGAATGCACGAGGGTGATCGAGTCCCCAGCGGTCACCCACCTCAAGTACCGGGTCGTGAAGTGACGTCACAGCATCTCGACGGGACCCTGGACGAGCTGCGGCGGTCGCTGGCCGGCACCGTCCTGGCCCCTGCGGACGCCGGGTACGACGAGGCACGCTGCTGCTACAACGCGCTTGTGGATCGCCGCCCCGCCGTGATCGCACGCTGCGCCGGGGCCGCTGACGTGGCGACCGCGTTCGAGTTCGCGCAGGCGCACGAGCTCGAGGTCGCGGTGCGAGGAGGCGGTCACAACCCGGCCGGCCACTGCGTCTGCGATGGGGGCCTCGTGATCGATCTCTCGCAGATGCGCAGGGTCGACGTCGACGGGGACGCGCGGATCGCCCGCGCGGAGGGCGGCGCGACCTGGCTCGACTTCGATGCGGCGACCCAGTCGCTCGGCCTCGTCACGCCGGGAGGGGTCGTCGGCTCGACCGGGGTGGCGGGTCTCACCCTCGGCGGCGGAATCGGCCACCTGACCGCCCAGCACGGCCTGACGTGCGACAACCTCGTGGGAGCGGAGCTCGTCACGCCGGACGGGACCGCGACCCGGGCAACTCCCGAGGAGAACGGGGACCTGCTCTGGGGACTCCGCGGTGCAGGCGGCAACTTCGGCGTGGCGACATTGCTGGAGTTCAACTTGCATCCGCTCGAGCGCGTCGTCGGCGGCCGGCTCGCATACGGCGGGAAGGGCGTCCGCGAGGCGCTTCGCCGGTTCCGTGACGTCGTGGCCGACTCGCCGCGAGACCTGAGCTGCCAGGCCGTTCTCGCCCTGGACGAGTCGCTCGAGCCGGCCCTCGTGGTCGTGCCGTGCTACACCGGTTCGGACGGGGATCCCGCGGAGGTCCAGGAGTTGCGCTCCGCGCCGGGGCTCGTCGACGACGGGGTGCGCGCGCAGTCGTTCCTCGACCAGCAGCGCGTTTTCGACCCCCCGTACGGCGCGGACCGAAACTACTGGAAGGGCCACTTCGTGCTCGAGCTGCCAGACGAGCTCATCGACGAGCTGCTCCGGCGCATGGGCGCCCTGGGCCGGCCGCCCGGGCAGATCCTGATCGAGTCCCTGCACGGCGCGCCCAAGGACGGCGACATCTCCACCGGGGCCCTCGGCTTCCGCCAGGCGGCCTTCAATGTCAGCGCGATGGCTGGCTGGCTGGATCCGGCCCTCGACGAGCAGCACATCGAGTGGGCGCGCGACACGGCGGCCGCGATCGAGCCGTGGTCGGTCAGCGGCGGCTACGTCAACTACATGCAGGCCGACGAGCCGATCGAGCGCCTCCGCGCCGCCTTCGGCGATGATGCCTTCGAGCGCCTTCAGGCGCTCAAGACGCGCTTCGACCCCGGTAACGTCCTCCACCGCAACCAGAACATCCCGCCGCAGGAGCGATCGACGCCGTGACGGCCATCGCCGCGACCCAGCTCCCGCCCGCCCGGCACCTGCTCCGGGCGAAGGACCTGGTCGACGCGCGCTACCGGGAGCCGCTCGACGTCCCGGCGCTCGCCCGGGCGGCTTACCTCTCGCCCGCGCACTTCAGCCGGGAGTTCCGCCGAGCCTTCGGCGAGACGCCCCACCAGTACCTCCTCACGCGCAGGCTGGAGCGGGCGGCGGCGCTGCTGCGGAACACGGACCGCCCGGTGGCGGAGATCTGCTTCGCGGTCGGCCTGCAGAGCGTCGGGTCGTTCACCACGAGCTTCGGCCGGGCGTACGGTCTCTCGCCGGCGGCCTACCGCGCCGCTCACGTCCCGGCGGCCACCCGCGCACTCGTTCCCACGTGCGTGCTCCAGGCGTATGCCCGCCCGCAGACCAGCAGGTTTCGAGAAGACAGCGCGGGGCGTCCCGGCTAAGGTCGCCGCCGATCAGCAGACAACTGAAGGAGGAAGCATGCTCAATCAACTCGCCAACGTGCAGGTCTGGGTTCACGATCAGGAGGAGGCGCTCGCCTTCTACACGGAGAAGCTCGGGCTCGAGCTCAGGGAGGACGTGACCGTGCCCGAGCTGGGCAACTTCCGTTGGCTCAGCGTCGGCGTGCCCGGGCAGAAGGACGCCGCGATCACGCTGATGGCCGTGCCAGGCCCGCCCGTGTTCGACGCCGAGACGCGAGAGCAGATCATGGCGCTGATGGCAAAGGGCGCTGCGAGCGGGCTCTTCTTCTCCACCGACGACTGCCGGGCCACGTACGAAGAGCTCAAGAGCCGTGGCGTCGAGTTCCAGCAGGAGCCGACCGAGCAGCCCTACGGCATCGACGCCGGCTTCCGCGACCCCTCCGGCAACCAGATGCGGATGGTGGAGAGGAGGGACGGCCCGTGAAGCTTCCGCCCGTCGTAACGCCGGCAGAGTGGCAAGCCGCCCGCGACGCGCTGCTCGCCAACGAGAAAGAAGCCACGCACGCGCGAGACGCCCTGGCGGCGGAGCGACGCCGGCTGCCGATGGTGCGGATCGACAGGGACTACGTCTTCGACGGCCCGAACGGCAAGGCGAGCCTGCTCGACCTGTTCGAGGGACGACGGCAGCTGATCCTTTACCACTTCATGTTCGGGCCCAACCAGGACGCAGGCTGCGACGGCTGCTCGATGTTCGTCGACAACGTCGGCCACCCCGCCCACCTGCACGCGCGCGACACCACGATTGCGCTGGTGTCGCGCGCTCCGCTGGCCAAGATCGAGGCGTACGAGCGGCGGATGGGGTGGGCCCTGCCCTGGTACTCGTCGTTCGACAGCGACTTCAACGTCGACTTCGGCGTCTCGCCCGAGAGCCCCCAACCGTCCGTGTACCAGGACGGCGAGTCGTTCGGTCTCAGCGTCTTCCTCCGCGACGGCGACGACGTCTATCGCACCTACTTCACCCGTGGGCGAGGGACCGAGGCGCTCGGAAGCAACTGGACCTTCCTCGACCTGACACCGCTCGGCCGGCAGGAGACCTGGGAGGACTCACCCGAGGGATACCCGCAGACGCCGCCGTACCAATGGTGGCGCCGTCACGACGAATACGAGACGTCGTGACGGGTCAGATCGATCGCTGGTAGGCGTTGAAGGCGCGCGTCGCGAAGGCGGCGCTGACGAGCAGGAGCAGCGCGAGGAACGAGGTCCGGCTCGCGATCAGGCCCCAGTCGGCGTGCGCCGCGGCCGCCGACCGGCCTGCCTCGGCCGCCCAGTTGACGGGGTTGCACCTTGCGACCCAGCGGATCCAGCCCGGGAGCAGGCTCTGCTGCATCAGCGCCGAGGAGAGGAAGGTCAGCGGCAGCGTAACCATCGTGACGATCCCGATCAGCGTCTCGCGCTGGCGGGTCAGGACGGCGACGCCGTTCGAGAGCGAGGCGAACACCGCTCCGAGCAGCCCGGCCACCGCGACGAGCACCGCCACCCCGGCGACGCCGTTGTGGAAGTGGGCGCCGACGGCGAGCGAGAGCCCAACAACGATCACGCTCTGGATCGCGATGCTCAGCACCGACTGGGCGACGCTGCCGAGGTTGAGCGCCCCGCGCCAGATCGGCGAGACGAGCAGCCGGTCCATCGTGCCGCGGTTGATGTCTTCGATGAAGCCCATCCCGACCCAGCCCGCGGACGAGACGGCGAGCATGACGACGACGCCGGGGGTGAGGAACTCGATGTACGAGCCGCTGCTGAAGCCGGGGATGTCGGCGGTGCGCTTGAACAGCGCCCCGAACAGGAGCAGCCAGATGACGGGCTGCACGAGCGAGATGCCGACCCAGGCGGGCTGGCGCAGGAGCGCCCGGATGTAGCGGAGGGCGACCTGCCAGGTGTGTCGGAACGCGGTCACGCTGCCTCCTTCGTGTCGGTGTCCGCCTGCTGGAACGAGCGCCCGGCGTGGCGGAGGTAGACGTCGTCGAGCGACGGCCGGGCGACCGTCGCCGAGGCGACCCGCAGGCCGCCCTGCTCGAGGGCCGAGATCACGGACGGGATCGCCGCGGCGCCGCTGTCCACCCGCGCGCGCAGCAGTCGCCCGTCCACTGTCAGCTCGCTGACGCCTGGCAGGCGCTCAACGGCCCCGACGGCGTCGCCGTTGCTGGACTCGACGAGCTCGACCTGCACCGTGTCACCGCGCAGGTCGCTCTTCAGCTCGTCCGGGCTGCCCTCGGCTACGACGCGTCCGCGGTCGACGATGACGAGGCGGGCCGCGAGCCGGTCGGCCTCCTCGAGATAGTGCGTCGTGAGCAGGATCGTCATCTCCTCTTCGCGGGCCAGTCGCTCGATCTCCCGCCACAGCTCGGTGCGCGCCTCGGGGTCGAGGCCGGTGGTCGGCTCGTCGAGGAACAACACCTTCGGGCGGTGGACGAGTCCGAGAGCGACGTCGAGCCGCCGCTGCATGCCGCCGGAGTACGTCTTGGCGAGCCGGCCGCCCGCCTCGGCCAGACCGAGCCGCTCGAGTAGCTCGTCAACGCGCTCGCGCCGAGCGCCGCCGCGGATGCCGTAGATCTCGGCCTGCATCTCGAGGTTCTCGCGGCCGGTCGCATCGGGATCGAGGCCGGCCTTCTGCCCGACGACCCCGATCGAGCGGCGCACCCGCCCGGCGTCGCGCACGACGTCGAGGCCGGCGAGCCGCGCCTCGCCGCTGTCCGCGAGGGAGAGCGTGGTGAGGATCTTGACCGTCGTCGACTTGCCCGCGCCGTTCGGCCCGAGCAGGCCGAAGATCGAGCCCGTCTCGACTTCGAGGCTGAGCCCGTCCAGGGCGCGGACACCGCCCTTGTAGGTCTTTCTCAGGTTGGATGCTTCGATTGCCTTCACTTCCACCTCCGTTCGAGGTATTCTTTGACGGTAGAAAGGTTCTAACACAAAAAGATTTGTATGTCAAAACGTTCGAGGAACGAACTGATTTACGAGTTCATCGCGGCGATCCGGGCGTCGCAGACGGCGACCGAGATGCTCGACCAGTCGGTCGCCGACTACCTCGGCATCGACCGCACCGCCTATCGGTGCCTCGACATCCTCGATCAGGAGGGCCCGATGACCGCCGGGCGGCTGGCCGAGCGGGCGCGCATCAGCCCCGGCGCGACGACCGCGATGCTCGATCGCCTCGAGCGTAAAGGCCTGGCCCGCCGGACGCGCGACACGGAGGACCGCCGCCGCGTCCTGGTCGAGGTGACCCCCGAGCTGCGGCAGCGGGCGACCGAGCTGTACGGGACGCCGGAGGAGGCAGCGGCCGAGCTTGCCGGCTACACGGACGAGCAGCTCGAGTTCCTGACCGGCTTCATGCGCGGCAGCGTCGCCTTTCAGGAGGAGCGCATGCGGCGGCTGGAGGAGCTCAAGGCTCGCGACGACGCCGCGGCCGGTTGACGCTTCTCGCCGACCTCGTCAGCGCTTCGAACGAGGTCGCCGGCACCAGCTCGCGCTCGCAAAAGATTGCGATCCTCGCGGCGCTCTTGCGGAGCCTCGAGGCGCCGGAGGTCCCGATCGCGGTCGGCCTGCTCTCCGGCGTCCCGCGCCAGGGACGGGTCGGCGTGGGCTACTCGACGATCTACGGGATCGAGACCGGGCCGGCCGGTGAGCCGTCTCTCAGGATCGCCGACCTCGACCGGGCGATCGCTGACGTCCAGGCGACGACCGGAAGCGGCTCGGCCGCGAGGCGCCGCGCGCTCCTCGGCGAGCTGCTCGGACGCGCGACCGAGCAGGAGGCGAACTTCGTCAAGCGGCTCTTCACCGGCGAGCTGAGGCAGGGTGCGCTGGCCGGGCTGATGGCGGACGCCGTCGCGAAGGCCGCCGGGGTGCCCGCGGAGGTCGCGCGCCGCGCGCTGATGCTCTCGGGCGATCTCACGCGTACGGCGGAGATCGCGATGGCGAGCGGCGAGGAAGGGCTGCGGGCCGTCGGCTTCGAGCTCTTCCGGCCGATTCTCCCGATGCTCGCGTCGACCGCCGAGACCGTGGCCGACGCACTCGCCGGCTTCGACCGCGCCTCCGTGGAGTGGAAGCTCGACGGCATCCGGATCCAGGTCCATCGCCGCGGCGAGGAGGTGCGGATCTACACGCGCAACCTCAACGACATCACGAGGGCGCTGCCCGGGATCGTGGACGCGGTGCTACGCCTGCCCGTCCAACAAGCCGTGCTCGACGGCGAAGCGCTGTGGATGGGCGAGGACGGCCCGGCTGCCTTTCAGGACACCGTGTCGCAGATCGACGCCGACGCGCCGCCGGAGGGGATCGTGACGTTCCTCTTCGACCTGCTCCACGTGGACGGCGACGACCTGCTCGACACGCCGCTCCTCGAACGGGCCGTCAGGCTCGAGGCGCTTGCGCCGCACCTCAAGATCCCGGCAGTTGTCACCTCCGATACGCAGGAGGGAGAGCGCGTCCTGGACGAGGCGCTCGGCGCCGGCCACGAGGGTGTCGTCGTGAAGGACGCCGCGTCGCTCTATGCGGCCGGCCGGCGCGGCAAGGCGTGGCGCAAGGTGAAGCCGGTGCGCACCTACGATCTCGTCGTGCTCGGTGCGGAGTGGGGACACGGCCGGCGCCAGGGCTGGCTCTCGAACCTCCACCTCGGCGCCCGCGACCCGAGCACGGGTGAGTTCGTGATGGTGGGGAAGTGCTTCAAGGGGCTGACGGACGAGCTCCTCGAGTGGCAGACGAGGGAGCTGCTCGATCGCGAGACGAGCCGGCGGGGGATCGCGGTGCTCGTCCGGCCCGAGCTGGTCGTCGAGATCGCGCTCGACGGCGTCCAGTCCTCGACCCGCTACGCGGGCGGCGTGGCGCTCCGCTTCGCGCGCGTGAAGCGCTACCGGCCCGATAAGAACGCCGGTGAAGCGGACACGATCGACGACCTACGGGCGCTGCTCTAACCTCTCGCCATGGCCGACTGGGAGACCGTGCGCGAGATCGCGCTCTCGCTTCCGGAGGCCGTGGACGCGTCCGGCTCGCGGCCGGCCTTCAGGGTGCGCGGGAAGCTCTTCGCCTGGAAGAGTCGCGAGCGGGACGGCGGGGCGCTCGCGGTGCGGGTCGACGCCGACGAGAAGCAGCTGATCCTCGCGTCGAACCCGGAGGTGTACTTCGAGACGCCGCATTACCGCGGCTACCCGGCGGTCCTGATCCGCCTGGAGCGAATCGACCGCGACGAGCTGGCCGAGCGGATCGAGGACGCGTGGCTGACGCGGGTGCCAAAGCGCCTCGCCGCCGAGCTCCGTTCCTAATGAGCAGATCCGTCGTGCGTCCGCTGCGGAGGTCGGAGATCGCAGCTGTGACGGCCTCGCTGCCGGGGCTACCGTTCGCCCCGACCAACAAGCACGAGGAGAGGCTCGAGCTTCAGCACGCCGGCCGCGCGACCTACCTGATCGCCTGGCTCGGCGAGCCGGTTGGACACGTACTCGTGCACCTCTCGCCCGTTTCGGAGCAAGGCGCAACCGTTGGGTGTGCCGAGCTGGAGGAGCTGTTCGTCAAGGAGGAGGCTCGAGGGCACGGAATCGGCACGGCCTTGCTTGCAGAAGCCGAGGCGGCCGCGGCGAGTGCCGGCGCGCCCAGCCTTGGCCTGGGAGTCAGCGTGGGCAACCCGTTCAACGAGGCCGCACGTCGGCTCTACGAGCAGTGCGGGTACACCGACGCCGGTCTCGAGGAGTTCACGCTCGGATACACGTATCGGGACGAGCGCGGCCGGTCCCACCGGGATGAGGAGCTCCATCGCTACCTGGCCAAGCCGCTGAGCTGAGGCTCGGGCGTGAGCGGCGGCAGCCGCGCCGAGGTCTTCCTCTTATGGCCGCCCGCGACCGATGAGTTTTCACGGCTGTGATCGTCCAACAGGACAAGAGCGACTCCCGCTACCAGAGAGGACGAGGCGATGAACGAGATCACTGTGTGCCTGTGGTTCGACACCAATGGGGAGGACGCGGCGACGTTCTACACGTCCCTGTTCCCGAACTCGAGGATCCTGGACGTCACCCGCCACGGCTCGGCGGGGCCGCGCCCGGAAGGGAGGGTCATGACAGTGAGCTTCGAGCTGAACGGGCGGAAGTTCGTCGCGTTGAACGGCGGCCCCAACTACACCTTCAGCGAGGCGATCTCGTTCCAGGTGAGCTGCGAGACCCAGGAAGAGGTCGACGGGTACTGGAGCAAGCTCTCCGAGGGCGGGGAAGAGGGCCCGTGCGGCTGGCTGAAGGACCGGTTCGGCGTCTCGTGGCAGATCGTTCCGACCGCCCTGCCCAGGCTCCTCGCCGATCCGGACCCGGAGAGGTCGCAGCGGGTCATGCAGGCGATGATGGAGATGAAGAAGATCGAGATCGACGCCCTCGAGCGAGCTGCGGACGCCGTCCCGACCGGCGGGTGAATCGAGCGAGCGAACCTGAAGGGAGTGCGAGATGCGCAAGGTGATCGTGAACGAGTTCTTGAGCCTCGATGGAGTCGCGCAGGCACCCGGCGGCGCCGACGAGGACACGAGCGACGGCTTCGCGCATGGGGGCTGGCACATGCGCTACATGGAGGACGAGCTCGCGCAGAAGTGGGTGCTCGCGAGCATCGTCGAGGCGGGCGGCTTCCTGCTCGGGCGCCGCACCTACGAGATCTTCGCGGCCTACTGGCCGAACGCGCCCGAGGAGGAGCAGGTAATCGCCGAGCCTCTGAACACGAAGCCGAAGCACGTGGCGTCGACGACGCTCGGCGATCCGCTCGAGTGGCGGAACTCGACGGTGCTCCGGGGCGATCTCGCCGAGGCCGTCACCGCGCTGAAGCAGGAGGACGGTGCCGACCTGCACGTGATCGGCAGCACGGAGCTGGTGCAAGCGTTGCTCGAGCACGACTTGGTCGACGAGCTTCGGCTGATGATCGACCCGGTCGTTCTGGGCGGCGGCAAGCGCATCTTCCGCGATGACGGTGCGCTCAGGCCGTTGCAGCTCGTCGCCCACGAGCTGACGAGCACGGGCGCGATGCTCGCAACCTACGCGCCGGCAGAGAGCTGATCTCACGAGCGAGGCGACCGGCGGCGACCCGGTAGCGGACGCCGCCTGTCGCTTCGGTGAGGCTTACCCGGTCGGGGCCGGAGCGGACGGGTCGCTCTGCCAGAGGCCGAACTCGTTGCCCTGCGGGTCCTTGCAGGTCACGAACCAGCCCCTGCTCGGCACCGGCATCGGGTCGTCCGCCTCGCCGCCGAGCTCCTTCACGCGGCCGGCGCCGGCGTTGATGTCGTCGACGTCGAAGTAGGCGCGCGTCCCGCGCTTGCCCGGCTCCATGTTCGTGATCGCCGCGCCCGTCTGGTCGCTGATCTGGGTCATGTGGTACTCGGACGGGCCGGGGTAGGCCTCGAACTGCCACCCGAAGAGCGTGCCCCAGAACTCGCGCCCCTTCTCGGTGTCGTCCGCTGGGATCTCGAAGTGCACGATCTGACCGGCCATTTGGACCTCCTCTTTCGTCGCCGTTCCGTTGTCAGTCAGTAGACCTGTCGGCCGGGAGGATCTCATCGGCCGCCGAGGAGCGCTGTGGTAGAAGGCGGGCGTGGCCATGTTCCTCGTCGTCCGCCGCCGCTCCGGCCCTCGGTGGGACCCGTCGAAGCCGCTGGAGGAGCAGTCCGACTGGCCGGCGCACGCGTCCTTCATGGACGAGCTCGTGGATTCAGGCTTCGTCGTCCTAGGCGGGCCGCTCTTCGACGAGCAGCGCGTGGCGGAGGTCGTCGAGGCCGAGTCGGAGGACGCCGTTCGCGCTACGTACGCGCGCGATCCGTGGAGCGAGACCCATCTCCGGGTCGACACGATCGACCCGTGGACGATCCGGATGGACGGGCGCGGCCCGTAGCGCTTCAAACGAACCAACGGGTGCTTGACATGAAGGCGGTAGGGCCGGATCCCCCGGCTCGTCCGCGACCGCGAGGTGCTGTTGCTCGCGGAGTGGGAGGGACTTTCGCTCGCCCAGATCGCGGCCGATCACCGACGGCGGCTCGGTCTGGGCGGGACGACGATCCGCTGGCACGACGGAGACATCGCCGTCTCGCAGGATTCGCCGCTGCGGCGCGGGAGGGCCGGATCGGAGTTGCTCGTCGTCGACGAAACGATGTACGGCGTCGACCCGCGCGACGGCGGCTGGGTGATCCTCGGCAGTCCCCCGAGAGCATCGACCCCGGCAGCGGCACGACTCCGGCCGACTACCTCGCGGCCGTGGGCGAGGACGTCGGGGGCGCGACCCTACGCCGGATCACCGCCGGCATGACGGGGCTGACCACCCCGGGAGCTCGACGACGGCTCGACCCTCTACACCGGCACCGTGGCGGCCGGGCTGATCGCCAGGGAGACGGGCTTCAAGGAAGGCCGGTCGATTGGTCGCGTACAGCAGGCTCGGCGCGACCCCTGGCCCCGTGGCGCCGGCCCACGCTCGGCCGCTGAGGAGAGGCCGGTGACGGCGCCTCCGAGCCGATGTTTCGGAGTGGTGATCGAGGGCTTTTCTCGGTGACCTCGGCGATGTAGCGTTGTCGGCGTCGACCGAAGGAGGCCCCGTGGCGAGCACGCCCACCGACAGCGACCGGACCCCGTTGATGCTGATCCACGGAGCCTGGCTCTCGGCCCGGAGTTGGGAGAACTACGCCGACTACTTTCGCGACCGCGGCTTCGCCGTGCTGGTGCCGGAGTGGCCGCGCAAGCAGGGCGACGTCGAGGAGATGCGCGAGACCGCCGACGAATTGGGCGGTCTGGGTGTGAAGGAGATCGTCGACCACTACGAGCGGCTGATCGGCGAGCTCGACGAGCCGCCCGTCCTGATCGGCCATTCCTACGGCGGGCTGTTCGTGGAGCTGCTGCTCGACCGCGGCCTCGCCCGCGCGGGCGTGGCGATGAGCCCGGCGCCGCCGAAGGGCATCCTCGCGTTGCCGTTCTCGACGCTGAAGGCCGGCTCCCCGGCCTTGGCGCATCCGTCGAAGTGGCACGGGGTCGTGACCCTGACCCTCGAGGAGTTCACGTACGGGTTCGTGAACACGTTCTCGCCGGAAAAGGCCGCCGCCGCCTACGAGCGCTACGCCGTTCCGGAGACCGGCCAGATCTTCTACGAAGCGGGATTCGCCAACTTCCACCTCCACCCGCCGACCGAGGTTCATTTCAAGAAGGAGGACCGCGCCCCGCTGCTGATCGTCGGCGCGGACAAGGACCACACGGTCCCCGCCTCGCTGGCGAAGAAGCAGTACGAGAAGTACGGGAGCTCCCCCGCGAAGACCGACTACCTCGAGTTCGAGGGCAGGCCGCACCTGCACATGGTCGCCGAGGACTGGGAGGAGGTCGCAGCGGCCATCGACGGCTGGCTCGCAGGGGTGCTCGAAGCTCCCGCGGCCGCGGGGCAGCAGGCCTCCGCCTAAACCACGAGCCTGTACCCGCGGATGTAGTCGACGACGAACTCCTTCGGGTAGGGGCTCGCAGGCTGCTCCCCGTCCGGGGGGAACTCGTAGAGCCCGAGCATGAGCTGCATCGGGTACGCCGGCGACTGGTCGGCCGTCTTCATGGGTTTGCCGTCGACGAAGAACACGACCCGGTCGGGAGTCCACTCGGCGGCGTAGACGTGGAACTCGCGGACGTCGAGCGGAATGGCCACCTTCGAGAAGTCGTCGACGATGTGCGGGTCGCCGAACGGATGAAGGCCCATGCCGACGAGGGCGCGGTCCGGACCGACCTCCTTTCCGAAGATCTCGCAGATGCAGATCTCCGCCGATCGCTCCGGTTCGTCCTCGTAGCCGATCATCCACAGCGCGACCATGGTGCAGGGGTCGTCGCTCGCCTTCGCCCGGAGCTCGATCCGCCCGTAGCGCGGCGTGTAGAGGCGCACGTTCGGCTGCGCCTCCCGCACGACGGCCCTGGGATTGAAACGCTGCTGGCCGATCGCGCTCCCGAGAAGGCCCGCGAAGGCGCCGGTCTGGAGGGACGAAACCCGGTTCTCGCCGTCGAACTCCGGACACCACGGCTCCTGGTCCGACTCGATCAGCAGCCGCAGCCGTCCGCCACCGACCTCGTACCTAGCGGCGGAGCGCTCGCGACTGCTCCAGTGCGGAAGGTAATAGGGAAGCCAGCGACTCGGGTCGAGCGCATCGCCCTCGAACGTCTCGTCGAACTCCGGCTCGTGCTGCATCAGCTCTGGAGCTCCGCCAGCCGCCGCTCGAGGAAGAGGCGCTCGGCGTCCGAATGGACGAGCTCCAGCGCGCGCTCGTAGGCGGCGCAGGCGTCCTCGACGCGATCGAGCCGGCGCAGCAGCTCCGCGCGGGTCGCGTGCACGTAGTGGTAGCGGTCGAGCTCGAGGCGCTCCACGATGGCCAGCGCCGCCTCGACCTCGCCCGCTTCGGCGACGGCGGCCGCCCGGTTGAGCTCCACGACGGGCGAACCGGTGAGGCGGGCGAGCTCGCCGTACAGGGCCGCGAGCTGCTGCCAGTCCTGGGGCTCGTCGGTATGGAGAGAGGCGATAGCTGCCTGCAGGACGTACGGACCGCGTCCGCCGAGCGCCAGTGCGCGATCGAGCACGGCCCGTCCTTCCGCGATCTGGTCGAAGTTCCAGAGCGAGCGGTCCTGATCGCGGAGCAGGACGACCGCTCCGTCGGCGAACCGCGCGTCCCGCCGGGCGTCGTTCACCAGCATCAGCGCCAGAAGTCCGTGCACCTCGGGCTCGTCGGGCATCAGCTCGGCGAGCGCGTGTCCGAGCCGGATCGCCTCCGCAGCCAGGTCTCCGCGGCCGCCGTAGCCCTCGTTGAAGATCAGGTAGACGACCGCGAGCACCGCGGCGAGGCGGTCGGGGAGCAGATGGGCCGGCGGGACGCGGAACGGGATCCCGGCGGCCTTGATCTTGCGCTTCGCGCGCGTGAGCCGCTTGGCCATCGTTGCCTCGGGGACGAGGAAGGCGCGGGCGATCTCCTCCGTGCTCAGCCCGCCGAGCGTCCGCAGCGTGAGTGCGACCTGGGCGTCCAGCGCGAGCGCCGGGTGGCAGCAGGTGAAGACGAGCTCCAGCCGCTCGTCTGGGATCGTCGTCTCTTCCACGTAGTCCTCCATCGTCTTGGGCACGTCGAGCAAGCGGGTCTTCTCCGCGAGCGTTCGGTCGCGGCGGATGCGGTCGATCGCGCGGTTGCGCGCCGTGGTCACCAGCCAGGCGCGTGGGTTGGCTGGCGTCCCCTCGCGAGGCCAGCGCTCGACGGCGATCGCAAACGCCTCCTGGGCGGCTTCCTCGGCGAGATCGAAGTCGCCGAGGAAGCCGATCAGGCCTGCGAGGACGCGGCCCCACTCGTCACGGAAGACCCGGTCGAGGATTCCTAGGCCTCCCTGAGCGGGCGAACCTCCACCGCACCGCCGAGGCGAGCCGCAGGGATGCGCGAGGCGAGCTCGATCGCGCCGTCGAGGTCGTCGGCCTCGAAGAAGAGGTATCCGCCCAGCGCCTCCTTGACGGCGACGAACGGCCCGTCGGTGGTAAGCGTCTTGCCGTCTTCCACCCGGACGGTGGTCGCCGTCTCGGGCGCCTGCATCCACACGCCGGGGCTGACGGCGGGCGTCTCGTTGATCGCCTGGTAGTCCGCGTAGATCGCCTTCTGCTCGTCCTCCGACAGGCGTTCCCACCCGTCCGATCCCGGCGTCGGCGCGTCGCCCTGATGAATCAGCAGCATGTACTTCACGCTTCCTCCTCTCGTAGAGCATGTCGCGTCTAGAGACGAACGGCGGGCGCGGAAGAGGACACCTCGGCGACCGCAGGCCGCGGCCGCCGACTCAGCCCTCGGTCCGGGATCGAGCCGCGGCCGCGTACGGGTCGCCGCCGGGCGAGGCCGCTCGCGGCACGCCCGCGGCGGCGTACACGTCCTCCTCGTCGAGCGTCTCGTGCTCCAGCAGCGCGGTTGCCAGCGAGTCGAGCTTGCTCCGGTTCCTCTGGAGCAGCGCGACGACTTCCTTGTGCGCTTCGTCGACGATCCGGCGCACCTCGTCGTCGACGAGCGCCTGTGTGGCCGGCGAGGTCTCCGCGACACCGGGCAGCAGGGGTCCCGCACCGTCGCGCGGGATCACCGCGATCGGGCCGATCGCCGAGCTCATGCCCCAGCGGCCGACCATTTGGCGCGCGAGCTCGGTCAGCTGCTGGATGTCCGACTCCGCGCCGGTGCTCGTCTCGCCGAACACGACCTCCTCGGCCGCGCGGCCGCCGAGCGCCACCTTGATCTTCGCCTCGACCTCGGGCTCGCGGTAGTTGAAGCGGTCGCTCTCGGGCGCCGCGAAGGTCACGCCGAGCGCAAGCCCGCGCGGAATGATCGAGACCTTGCGCACCGGATCGGCGCCCTCGGTGAGCATGCCGACGACGGCGTGGCCGCCTTCGTGATACGCAGTCAGGCGCCGGTCCTCGGGGCTCATCAGCACTTGCCGTTCGGCGCCGAGCACGATCCGCTCGAGCGCATCGGTGAAGTCGGACTCCTCGACGACCTCGTGGTTCCGTCGTGCCGCCAGGAGCGCGGCCTCGTTGGCCAGATTCGCGAGATCCGCCCCGACCATCCCGGGCGTCGTCGCCGCGATCCGGCCGAGGTCGACGTCGGGCCCGAGCGGCAGGGCACGCGTGTGCACCTTCAGGATCGCCTCCCGGCCGGCGCGGTCTGGCGGCTGCACCGCCACCCGCCGGTCGAAACGACCGGGTCGGAGCAGGGCCTGGTCGAGCACGTCCGGCCGGTTGGTCGCGCCGATCACTATCACACTGGTGGAGGAGTCGAAGCCGTCCATCTCGGTCAGGATCTGGTTCAGCGTCTGCTCGCGCTCGTCGTTGCCGCCGCTGAAGCCGGCAACGCCGGACGTGCGCGACCGGCCGATCGCGTCGAGCTCGTCGATGAACACGATCGCCGGCGCTGCCTCCTTTGCTTGCGTGAAGAGATCGCGTACCCGTGAGGCGCCTACACCGACGATCGCCTCGACGAACTCCGACGCCGCCATCGAGAAGAAGGGGACGTCTGCCTCACCCGCGACGGCCCGCGCGAGCAGCGTCTTGCCCGTGCCCGGCGGCCCGGAGAGCAGCACGCCGTGCGGTATCCGACCGCCGAGCTTCCGGTACTTGTCGGGATGGCGCAGGAAGTCGACAACCTCGGTCAGCTCCGCCTTCGCCTCGTCGATGCCCGCCACGTCCGCGAACGTGACGCGGTCGCCGGAGGGCTGATACCGGCGAGCGCTCGAGCGGCCGAACGAACCGAGGATGTTCTGGACGTTTCCGGCACGGCGCATCAGCCAGAAGAGCAGGAAGATGAACAGGATCGTCGGCCCGAAGCCGAGGAGCAGGTTCTGCCACCAGGGCGCGCCCGTGTCCAGCGGCTCGGCGTTGACGACCACGCCCTTCCGCTCGAGCAGCTGCGACAGAGCGTCGTTGTTGGCAAAGGCGGGAATCTCAGTGCGGAAGCGGGTCGTCGGCTTCGAGCCCTGGTACCGCTCCTTCTGGGTGAAGGTGCCCTGGATCGCGGTGCCCTTCGACGTGATCTCCTTGACGTGGCCGGAGCGCACCTGGTCGAGGAAGAAGGGGCTGTAGGGAACGCGGACGCGCGAGGGCGGCTGCATCGCCCGCGAGCCGAGGTAGAAGTTGAAGGCCAGGAGCGCCAGCGCAAAGAGAATCCAGCGGCGGCTCAGCCGAAAGCGAGGCGGCTGCGGCGGGGGCGAAGATCCGCGCGGCGCGGGCGGCGCGCTTCCGCGCTCGCCCCGATCATCCCCGGTCGTGCTCACGGCTGGCGGCTCACGATCCTCACGAGCAATGAGACTAGCGCCGATCATTTCACCCGCGGCGCCGCGAGCCCTCGGAAGCGCTGCGTGTAGCGTCCATGTCCATGCCGAAGCCGACGGTCGAGGAAATGTGGAGACGGATGCTCACCGGCGACTATCCCCGCCTCCAGCGCATGCGCCGAATGTGGGGCGTGCTGCCGTCGCCGCCGCGCTGCAAGCTCTGTAACGCCCCGTTCCGCGGGCCCGGCGGCGTCCTGATGCGGGCCATCGCCTACGGCCCGTCACCGCTGAATCGACGGCTCTGCAAGTGGTGCATTCGCGCGGTTCACAAGCATCCCGGGGGCGCGGAGGTCGAGATCTCGGTGCTGTTTGCCGACGTTCGCGGATCGACGGGGATCGCCGAGGGAATGCCGCCGGAGGAGTTCTCGCGCCTGATCGCGCGCTTCTACGGGGCGGCCGCGGAGGTGATCGACGAGTGGGACGGCATCGTCGACAAGTTCGTCGGCGACGGCGCTGTGGCGCTCTTCATTCCCGGCTTCGCCGGGAGGGACCATGCGGCTCACGCGATCGCAGCCGCACGCGGCCTGCTCGAGCAGACCGGCAACGACGGGCCGTCCCCCTGGATTCCGGTCGGCGCCGGGGTCCACACCGGCACGTCGTTCGTGGGCAGCGTCGGGGAAGGCGATGCCCGCGACTTCACCGCGCTGGGCGACACGGTCAACACGGCCGCGCGTCTCACGGGCCTCGCCGGGGCGGGGGAGCTCCTGATCAGCGCCGAGGCGGCCATCGCGGGCCGCTTCGACACGAAAGGGTTGGAACGCCGGACGCTGGAGCTACGCGGACGGGAGCAGAGTCTCGAGGCGTGGGTCGCAGGTGCTCGGAAGCGGTCCTTCGCCTGATGGGCTCCGACGTGCGCGAGGCGAAAACGAGCGCGCAGCGGGACGACCTGATGCCGACGCTGTACCAGGCGGAGTGGTGTCCGTTCTCATCGGCGGTGCGGGAGGTGCTGACAGAGCTGGGCGTCGACTTCGTCGCCCGCCAGGTCGCGCCGTGGCCTGACGAGCGAGGCGAGTTGCGCGCCGTTGGCGGCACCGACCAGATCCCCGTCCTGCAGGCAGAGGACGGCCGCCTCTACCGCGGCACCCGCGGGATCTTCGCGTACCTGCACGAGCGCGACCCCTGGCGGTTCGCGGCCGCGCACCGCCGCCGCTTCGCCGATCACCGCGACGCCCGCGAAACGGACGTGCCGGGGCAGCTGATCGAGTACTTCCGAGGGACGGACGAGCTCGAGGCCGCGGCCGGCGCCTTGAGCGAGGCCGAGGTCGTCGACGTGCCGGAGGCGAGCCGCTTCGAGCTGAGGCTCGGCGGGCGCCTGATCGGCCTCGCCGCCTACCGGCGTCGAGACGGCCGCATCGCTCTGACGCACACCGAGGTGGACGAGAGCTGTGAGGGCCGCGGCTGTGGGAGCCGCCTCGCAGCGGCAGCCCTGGAAGCCGCGCGCAGGGAGGGCCTGAAGGTCGTCCCCCTCTGCCCGTTCATCGCGCACTACATCGACAAGCACCCCGAGTACGAGGAGCTGGTGGCCTCGGGCTACCGCGACCGCAAAGGACCCGACGCAGGAGCCTCGGGCACGTCAACGTGAGCGAGTACGCGGTCGAGCGGCCGAGGCACCTGGCCGAGGTCGAGCGCATCGACGAGCAGCCGCGCGTATCGGATCTTCCGGCTGCCGCCGCTGCCCATGAAGCGCCGGAGCTGCTCCTCAGTGGGCCTTCCTTGCCACGCGGGCTGCTTCTGGAGGGTGCGGAACGACCCAAGGTCACCCTGAGCGTCGACGACCTGTTCCACGGAGGCGGCGCCGAGCGCGCGGATCAGCTCGTCCTCCAGGTCCGCGATGCAGACGTAGAAACCGAGTCGTTCCATCTCGGTGCGACCGAGGTTGGCGCCGAGGCCGGCCTGCTCGAGACCCCGCCGGAAGTCGCGCTCCTGGGCGGCGTCACAGAGGCCCGCCAGCCTGACGTTCAGCCCCCGGGGGCCGAACCGGTCCAGGAAGCGTCCTATGGCTTGGGCACCGCCGATCGGCACGATGGAGACGCCCTCGGCGCCAAGGTCTCGACCACGGCGCGCAGCCAGCGCTTCGAGCGCGACCTGGTCGCTGGTTCCTTCGACAAGCACAGCCGTCTCGAATGCCCGCAGGCCTTGCATCAGAGCGCTAGGTCCCGCTGCAGCGGCGCAGGGTCTCCGTCGAGGGGACGAAGTAGTACGCCCCGGTGAGAGCTCGAGTGTAATTCGTCAGTGCGTCCCGGCCCTCGCCGGTCAGTCCGGCCATGCTCTCGAGCATCGTCGTCAATCGCTCCTGTTCGGCGCTGAATCCGACGAACATCGTGCCGTGGTCGGTGACGGTGCCGTAGGGCATGTTGCGGCGGAAGATCTTGCCGAACTCGTCCTGGTCGGTCCGGGCGACGTGGGAGTCGGGAGGCTTGTCCTCGAGCTCCACGCTGTCTTCCTTCGTGCGCCCGATCACCCGCTCCTGCCGTGCAACCGGCAGCGCTTCCCACGCCGCCGCGTCGTGGCTCCACTTCTGCAGGAGGAGGATCGTGCCGCCGGCACCCGGCCTCCCTTCCGGGATCACGGCGACCTCCGGCGCGTCGATCAGGTCCGGGTTTTCGCTTCCGTCGATGAAGCCGGTGAGGTCGCGGTCGTGGCGGTAGGGCCAGCTGGAGGTCTCTTCCGCGACCGAGGCGAGCCCGTCCAGCGCGCCGATCGCGTCGCGGGCCATGTCGAAGATGACGTCGTAGGCGCTCCCGGAAAGCCAGAGCACCGCGTCGTGCTGGGTTGCCGGCATCGTGTAGCCGTCGGGACCGAGCAGATCCTGGTTGAAGCCCTCGACGTCTGCGGGAGCGTCCTCGGGGAACAGAGTGCACCAGAGCTCGGGGCGGAAGCCCGCGACGAGATTGACGCCGCCCATCGTCGTTCGCGGCTCGCGCAGCGAGGCGACCGCTGCGACCAGCTCCTGCGCTGTCCCTTCCTGCCGGGCATCGAACTCGAGGTAGGCATGCGACGCCGTTCCGAGAGCGAAGATCCCACTTTGCGAGGTGCTCACCGCGCGACTCCGTGCCGGATTCGGTCGCGCGCCTCCGCGTAGCGATGGACGTCGTATGCGATTAGCCCGCACGCGATGAGTGCGACGAGGCCGAGTGAGAGCAGCGCCGGCAGCATCGTTGCCACCGGCGCCAGCGCAGCGAGCGCGGCTGCCGCGATCAGAAAGGAGCCGACGTGTCGAAGCCTGAACCTGCTCAGAGCGAGCAGGTAGAGCGCGACGCCGCCGCAGAGCGCGGTCGCGGGAACGCCGTGGAGGTGTGCGTCGACGTGGGCGAGCGTCGTTTTGACGCCGAACGCGAAGACGACGATTCCGGCGACCATCGGGAGATGCAGCAAGGTGTAGGAGTCAACCGCCATCCGCGTTCCTTCGGCCGGACCGGCCGCCCGGAGCCTGCGTTCTGCAACGCCCGCCACGACATCGAAGTAGGCCCACCAGAGCGCCGCCGCGACCGCGATGCCTAGCAGGGCCCCGATCACCACGCCGGTACCGACGCCGAGGCTGCCGGCGCCCACCCCGAGGGCGACGATCGACTCGCCGAGCGCGATGATGATGATCAGGCCGTGCCGCTCCGCGAGATGCCCTGGATTGACCCGCCAGCCCTCGAGACCGCCGAGCCGAGCGCCGACGTAGTCGAGTCCCAGCGCGACCGCCCAACAGATCCCGCGTCCGGTGCCTGGTAGCACGCCTGCGAGCACGAGCGCGGCCGCCGCCGGCAGCTCCATCCACGCCAGTCGAAAGACCGCGCCGAGAAGCGCGGAATCGCCGCGTGCGACCACCTTGTACGCGACGATGTGGAGCGCGCGGACGAAGACGTAGGCGACGCCGAACAGGAGCGCGTCCTTGCCGAAGGCGCGTGGCACCGCGAGCGAGGCGATCAGCATCGCCCCCATCGCGGTGAAGAGCACGACGCGAATCGCGCCCTCGTCCGTTGCGGCCGTGTTTCCGAGCCACATGTAGCCGCTCCATGCCAGCCACAGCACCATCAGGATCGCAAGCGCCTCGAGCATCCGCAGCCAGCTCGGGTCGTGGTACAGGAACGAGGTCACCTGCGTGAGCGCGAACACGAATACGAGGTCGAAGAAGAGCTCGAGCGCCGTCACCCGTTGCTCGCGCTCGATGGGCGCTTCGAGCAATTCTTCCCGCGTCACCGCGTCCAGCATCCGGCACGAAGTATCGCGTCGGCCGGCGCGTGGGCGGTTGACGCGCCACGCCTGCGGGTACCGCGACGGTATGCGCAGCGGGCTCGGGGTCTGCTTCCTCGCGACGGCACTCGCGATTGCCGCAGGCGCGGCAGGCGGCCTGTCGGCGAACGGCCGGATCGGCTACCTCCGGCCACTCGGCGGCAACGAAACGCCGTACGGCCACCTGTTCGCGGTCAACTCCGACGGCAGCGGCGCCGTCGATCTCACGCCGGCCGGCTACACCGATATCCGCAGCTTCGCGTGGTCGCCCGACGGCCGCCGGATCGCCTTCTCCGCGATCCACGACGGGGACAGTGACCCTGAGCTCTTCGTCATGAACGCCGCAGGCGGCGGCGTCCGGCGCCTGACCGACAACCACCTCGCGGACTTCCAGCCGAGCTGGTCGCCCACGGGCCGCTGGATCGCGTTCACGAGCATCCGGACCGGTCTTTCGCAGATCTACCGCATGCGCGCCGACGGCAGCGGCCAGCGGCGGCTCACGAACGCCTTCGGGAACTGCGACTCGCCCGCGTGGTCGCCGCGAGGGAGCCTGATCGCGTTTCACTGCGCCATGGCGAGCGAGAAGGTCTCGCTCATGCGCCCGGACGGGACGCACGTCCGCGTCCTCCTCCGTCGCGCGCGCACGATCGAGACGAAGCCGGCCTGGTCTCCGAACGGCCGAGTGATCGCCTTCGGCCGCGGCCTGCCGGGACCCTCGTGGCGGCCTCTCGGCGTGTGGACGATCCGACCGGACGGCCGGGGACTCCGACGGGTCACCGCGCGGGGTGGCGACCCGGCGTTCTCGCCGGACGGCCACTGGGTCGCCTTCGTGGCGGAGCGCAACGGCAATCAGGAGCTGTACAAGGTCAGGGCGAACGGCCGCGGGATCGTGCAGCTGACGAACACGTACGGCATCACCGAGGCCGCGCCCAGGTGGCAGCGCGCTCCATAGTCCTTTCTACTACGGCTGGGGGACGGCCGCGGCTCCTCCCACGAGCCGAACAGCTCCTTCGCCTCGTCGTTGGAGACCGAGCCGGCGATGATCACGTCCTCGCCCTGCCGCCAGTTCACCGGCGTGGAGACCTTGTGCTCTGCGGTGAGCTGGAGAGAGTCGATTACACGAAGCACCTCGTCGAAGTTGCGGCCGGTCGTCATCGGATAGAGCAGGACCAGCTTCACCTTCTTGTCCGGCCCGATCACGAACACGTTGCGTACGGTTTGGTTGTCGGCCGGCGTGCGCGCCTTCGGGTCACCCGACGTCTCCGCCGGCAGCATCCCGTACAGCTTCGAGACGTTGAAGTCGGCGTCGCCGATGATCGGGTAGTTGGGCGCCTGGCCCTGCGTCTCCTCGATGTCCTTCGACCAGCCCTCGTGGTCGCCGATGGAGTCGACCGAGAGGCCGATGATTGCCGTCTCGCGGAGTCGAATGCTGATTCCTCTCCTCCTCCTGTCGCGGTGTGTGCAGCCTATGCTCAAGAACTCGTCTCAGGAATGAAGCCGTGCCGTCATTCCGAACGAGTTCAGTTGCCTTTTCCGTAGGATCGCCGCGTGGCGTACGACGAGGAACTTGCGGATCGCATCCGCGAGCTGATCGGCAGCGACGTCGATCTGACCGAGACGAAGATGTTCGGCGGGCTCGCCTTTCTCATCGGAGGAAACATGGCCATCGCGGCAAGCGGCCAAGGTGGACTGTTGGTTCGCGTACACCCAGCGCAGTCCGACACGCTCGTCGCGAAGACGAGCGCTCGTCTCATGGAGATGCGCGGGCGAAGCATGCGAGGGTGGCTACGGGTCGACGCGGAAGATGTTCGCACCAAGCGCCAGCTCGCCAGGTGGGTGGACCTTGGCGCGACCTACGCTCGTTCGCTGCCCGCGAAGCGATAGACCAAGCCGAAGGCGTCGTGAGCCTCACTCAGTACTACACGGCGACCACCCTCGACGGCTTCATCGCCGACCCCGACAACTCGCTCGACTGGCTGTTCGTCCGCAAGCGCGAGGACGACGGGCCCTTGAACTACGGGGAGTTCATCGCCCGCGTCGGTGCGATGGCGATGGGGTCGGCGACCTACGAATGGATCCTCGACCACGAGTTCGCCGGCAAGGAGCCGGAGGAGTGGAAGTGGCCGTACGACATCCCGTGCTGGGTCTTCACGCACCGGCAGCCGCCGGTCGTCCCCGGCGCGCCGATCGAATTCACCAGCGCAGACGTCGCGACCGTGCACGAGGAAATGGTCGGCGCCGCCGCCGGCCGAAACGTCTGGATCGTCGGCGGGGGAGACCTGGCAGGTCAGTTCGCCGACGTGGGACTGCTGGACGAGGTCATCGTCTCGATCGCGCCGGTCACGCTGGGTGCAGGCGCGCCGCTGCTGCCCCGGCGGATCGAACTGCGCCTGGACGAGCTGGGACGCAACGGCGACTTCGCCTGCGCAAGATTCGCCGTCGTCCGGACATGAGGGAGGGCGCACCATGGCCAAGCTGATCTACTCGGCGATCGCGTCGCTCGACGGCTACGTGGCGGACGAGGCCGGCAACTTCGACTGGGCCGCGCCGGACGAGGAGGTGCACAGCTTCGTCAACGACCTCGAGCGGCCGGTCGGCACCTATCTCTACGGGCGCCGGATGTACGAGGTGATGGTCTACTGGGAGACCGCGGGAGCGGGCCAACCGCCCTTCGTGCAGGACTTTGCGGAGATTTGGCGGGCGGCCGAGAAGATCGTCTACTCGAAGACGCTGGAGGCCGTATCCAGCGGACGGACGCGGATCGAGCGAGACTTCGACCCTGAAGCGGTCCGGCAGCTGAAGGCGTCAGCGGAACGTGACCTCACCATCGGCGGTCCCGACCTCGCCGCCCAGGCGTTCGAGGCCGGGTTGGTCGACGAGCTCCACCTGTTCCTCGCGCCCGTCGTCGTAGGAGGCGGCAATCGTTCACTCCACGACGATGTCCGCGTGAAGCTCGAACTGCTGGACGAACGCCGCTTCGGCAACGGCATGGTGCACCTCCACTACCGCACCGGAGTCCCTTGACTAATCGATCGTCGCGAGTAGCTCGTTGCAGGCCTGCTCGCAGCGGCGGCAGGTTTCGGCGCAAAGGCGGCAGTGCTCATGGTGAGCGGCATGCCGCTCGCACTCCTCGCCACAGGCCCGGCAGGCCGTCGCGCATGCTTCGATCGCTGCCCGGACGACGCCGAGATCGAGCGCGGTCTGGCGGGTCACGATGCGGCCGGCTGCCTCGCAGGCGTCGGCGCAGTCGAGGCAGAGGCGAATGCACCGGACCAGCTCCTGCAGGTCCTTCTCGCCCAGGCACGCGTCGGCGCAGCCGGTACAGGTTGCCGAACAGTCGAAGCAGTCTTCGATACAGCGCAGGAGCGCGTCGCGATCAAGGCTGCTCGGCTGTGGATGCGTCTCGATCAGTTCTCGAACTGTCACTTCCCGTCCTTTCTCGTCCCCGACAGCACCCTTACGCAGGCGTTCCCGCTGCGACCCACTCTCGAAAGACCGCGATCTGCTCGTCTGGCCAGGCGCCGTCGCAGGGCATCGTGCCGTTACTGAGGCGACCCAGGATGGCGTCGCCGTTCGCGGCGACGTCCTCGTGTGACCAGAGGTCGAACGCCCACTTCATCGACTGACGGTCGCGCTCGCGGAAGAGCGGCTTGATGTTCTGCTCGAAGCCGATGGGATCGTCGGTGGCGGACACGTGATCTCCTCTCTTGGGGATTGTCACCGAAGATTGTCAGGTAGTTACGGGGGTGGGGATCTCGCTCATGAGGTCGCGTCCGAGCTTGTCGACCAGCCGCCGGAGCTCCGTCTGCTGGTCCGGGTTCCATCCGGCGAGTAGCTCGTTGAGGCCGGCGGATCTCGCCGCTACGAGCCGTTCGTAGTCGTCCCGGCCCGGCGTCGTGAGCGTGATCGTGCCGTCGTCACGGGTGTCGACGAGGGAGCGTTGCCGAAGTCGCTGGAGCGCCTCGTCGAAAGCGGGCGTGTCGTCTTCGAGCTGCTCGACCAGCTGCGGCTCGGTGATGGGTGCGCGCTCGCCGAGCCGGGCCAGCAGCCAGAGCTCCGGCGGCGCGAGGTCGACGCCCGCGCGGTTGGCCAGCCGCTGGTACAGCGACCAGCGCTGCTCGCGGCCGGCGAGCAGCGAGAGCGCACGTTCGATCTCGCGCAGTCCGTTGTCGTCGCGGGCGGCCTTGAAGGCCTCGCCGATGTCGAGTGCTTGCGTGGTCGTTCTCAGCGATAGCTCGGGCAGAAGCCACGTCAAGAGGAAGGCCAGCACCGCGGTCCCGGCGGCGGCGAGAAAGACCGGGTGGAGCGCGTCCGTGACGGCGGTGACGTATGCGGTGTGAACGGCGGGCGGGAGCTGTTTGAGCGCGGCCGGGTTCGGAGCGGCCGGCAGGTGCGCGCCGGATGGGAGTCTCGTCGCGAGGTTCGTGGCGAGCTGGTTGGCGAAGATGGCGCCGAAGATCGCGACGCCGATCGAGCCGCCGATCTGGCGAAAGAGCGTCGATCCGGAGCTGGCGACGCCAAGGTCCTTGTAATCGACGGCGTTCTGGGCGGCGAGCACAAGCACCTGGATCACCAGCCCGAGGCCGAGCCCGAGCGCAAGCATGTAGGCCCCAGCCGCCAGCGTCGAGGTGTCGACCTCGAGCCGTGAGAGCAGCGCCAGCCCGACGACCATGATCGCGGTGCCGGCGATCGGGAACGGCTTGTAGCGACCGAAGCGGCTGATCAGCTGCCCGCTCCCGATCGAGGTGATGAGGAGACCGGCCATCATCGGCGTGATTCCGATCGCCGGCACCGCGATCATGGTCGTCGGGCTGGCGCTGCTCTCACGGCTCGAGGTCGACACCTCGACGCTGGCGGCTGGGGCCTACATGCTTGTCAGCAGCCCGGAGGTGGTCGGACTGTGGCCCTTGACGTCCTGGAGGTAGAGGGGCAGGTAGGTGACCGCGCCGAAGAGCGCGAACCCGACGATGAAGCCGACGGCGCTGGTGACGCTGAAGACGCGGTTGCGGAAGATCTCGAGCGGCAGGATCGGCTCTCGAGCCCGCGCCTCCACGACCACGAACGCCGCCAGCAGGGCGACGCCCCCCACAATCAGGGCGATCATCTCCGGCGAGTCCCAGGCGTAGGTTGTGCCGCCGAGGCTCGTGTAGAGCACGATCGCCGAGAGACCGCCCGCGAGCAGAGCCGCGCCGAGGTAGTCGATTGTGTGCTTGGCCTGCTCGGGGCGAGCCTGGAAGGCGGTCGCGATCACGGCGAGCGCGACCAGCCCGATCGGGACGTTCACGTAGAAGATCCACCGCCAGGACAGGTTGTCGACGAAGAAACCGCCGAGCAGCGGCCCGATCACGGTCGAAACGCCGAAGACGGCGCCGAAGAACCCCTGGTAGCGGCCGCGGTCGCGCGGCGGGATGATGTCGCCGACAACGGCAATCGTCACCACGAACAGGCCGCCGCCGCCCAGCCCCTGGATCGCCCTGAAGACGATCAACTCGGTCATGTTCTGGCTGATCCCGCACAGTGCCGAGCCGACGAGGAAGATCACGATCGCCGACTGGAGTACGCCCTTCCGGCCGTACAGGTCGCCCAGCTTCCCATACAGCGGCCCGACGACCGTCGAGGCGAGCAGATACGCGGTGACGACCCAGGAGAGCTTCGAGATGCCGCCCAGGTCGCCGACGATCGTCGGTAGCGCGGTCGAGACGATCGTCTGATCGAGCGAGGCGAGCAGCAGCACCAGCAGAAGCGCCCCGAAGATCAGGCGCACCCGCGGCCGGCCCTCGACACTCGCCGGAATCGCGGCTTCGGCGTTCATGCGAGCTGCGGCACGCTAGCGCGATCGGCGGCCACGAGGTGTCACGATCTTCAGCCGCAGGGCGCGAGTCGCCGAGCCCATCGCGGCGTAGCCAAGTCTTAGCCGTTCGCTGCGTCGAGCTCGCTGATGGCCACGCGAAACCGCTCGACCGACAGGACGGTCGCTCCGACCTTGTCGGCGGCCTGGCTTCGCAACCGCACCGTTGCCTCTTCGCTTGCCCGCATCTGCTCCTCGCTCGCCCAAAGCGTCAGCACCAGCACCTCGCCACTGTCGCCGTCGCTCAGGGCGAGGTAGCCGTTGAAGCCGGGCATTGCTCGAACCGCCGGTAGCACCCGCTCGCGTACGAGGCGGAGGTAGAGCTCGAGCTTGCCGTCACCGCCGACGCCGCCAAAGCGCGTGAGCCGCCCAAACACACGACGCCGTTCGGCTCTCCGAAACCGACTCCTGCCCTCGAGCTCGCGAGCGCCCCACGGACCGGCGGTCCGGCATAGTCACGCCGATGTCCGTGCCGGAAGGTTGGCGGGAGGAGGACGCCGCGCTCGTCCGCGAGTTCGAGCTCGACAGCTTCTCGGCGGCGATCGCCTTCGTCCAGCGCCTTGCCGACCTGGCCGAGAGAGAGAACCACCATCCGGACATGGACATCCGCTACCGGCGCGTCGTCGTTCACTGGTCGACCCATTCCGCCGGCAGAGTGACGGACCGCGACCGGGAGCTCGCCGCGCGCACGTCCGAGCTTGCCTGATGATCAATCGGTGTTCTCGGTACCGCCGACGACCCGACCGCCGCGTGGCTGGCGGCCCCTACGCTGGCGCCCAATGAGCCGGTTCCGCGGCGGAAGTGATGGCAACGAGCAACTGACGGCGATCGTTGCGACGATGCTCCTCGTCTTGCTCGCGATCGAGGGCGCGACGCTGCTCAACCTGCACTCGCTCCTGACGGTGCACGCGTTCGTCGGGATGCTCCTGATTCCCGTCGTCGCGCTGAAGGTCGCAAGCACGGGCTGGCGGATGCTCCGCTACTACCTGGGCCACGACGAGTACGTCCGCCGCGGGCCACCGCACGTGGCCGTGCGCATGCTCGTCGCGCCGGCGATGGTGGTCTCGACGGTCGTGCTCCTGGCGACCGGCGTGGCGCTGCTCGCGCTCGATCAGACCCACGGAACGATCGTCGGGCTGCACAAGGCGAGCTTCGTCGTCTGGCTCGGCGCGACGTCGCTGCACGTGGTCATGCGCGCCTTCAGGCTGCTGCCCGTCCTTCGCCGGCGGCTGGCAGGCACGGCTCTCCGACTGGGGCTCGTCGGAGCGTCGCTCGCCGCCGGCCTCATGCTCGCGACGCTGACCCTCCCGGCGGCCGACCACCTCCAGGACAACGTGACGGCTTCGGTCGGCATCGACGCGGGTTAGCGAGATCCGAGCACGCGCGGGCTAGCTTTGAGCCTGTGAGCGACGACGCGATTCGCGAGCTGGCTCGAACACGCCTCGGCCTCGAGCGCCTGCGGTCCGGGCAGCGACGCGCAGTCGCGGCGGCGAGTGCCGGACGCGACGTCCTCGCCGTGCTGCCGACGGGAGGCGGAAAATCCGCGATCTACGAGCTCGCCGGGCTGCTGCGAGAAGGGCCGACGGTGGTCGTCTCGCCGCTGATCGCGCTCCAGGAAGACCAGCTTGCGCATCTGCACACCGCGGGCCTGTCCGCGATCGTCCTGAACTCCCAGCAGTCGGCGGCCGCGCGGGCGGCGGCGCTGCTCGACTCCTGCGACTCCGACACGTTCGTCTTCCTCTCGCCCGAGCAGCTGACGAACACGCGGACGCGAGACGCGCTGCGTCGTGCGCGACCGGGGCTCTTCGTGGTCGACGAGGCGCACCTGATCAGCCAGTGGGGCCACGACTTCCGGTCCGACTACATGCGGCTCGGCGCGCAGGCCGACGCGCTCGGGGCGTCGGTTCGGATGGCGCTGACCGCGACGGCTGCTCTACCGGTGCGTGAGGAGATCATCCGGCGCCTGGGGCTCCGCGAGCCCGAGGTGGTGATCGGGAACTTCGATCGTCCCCACATCGACCTTTCGGCCCGGCGCGTCCCGTCAATCGACGAGAAGCACCGCGAGCTCGAGCGCGCTGCATCCGAGCTCGCGGGCGAGGGAATCGTCTACGCGGCTACGCACGCCGGCGCGCAGGCGGCGCGCGACGTGCTCGCCGCGGCCGGGCATCGGGTGGCGCTCTACCACGCGGGGCTCTCTGCGCGAGCCCGGCACGAGGCGATGACGGCGTTTCTGGACGGCTCCGCTCGAGTCATCGCGGCGACGGTCGCGTTCGGGATGGGGATCGACAAGCCTGATGTGCGCTGGGTGCTGCACGCCGACCCCCCGGCGTCCCTCGACGCGTACTACCAGGAGCTCGGACGCGCCGGCCGGGACGAGGAAGCCGCGCACGCGCGCCTGCTCTTCCGGCCCGAGGACTTCGGCATGGCCCGGCATCTCACGTCGCGAAGCATTGGCGGCGGAGTCGTCGCCCGCGTCGCGGAGCGGCTGTCGACCGGGCGAAAGGGGGACGAGCTCGGCCCTCGTCAGCTGACGGCGGCGCTCGTCCGCCTCGTCGATCTCGGCGCCGCGGTCTGTGAGGTCGACGGAGAGGTTCGCTGGACGGGAACGCTGAGCGTTGCGGAGGCCCTCAGGGCCTCGGCGGCAGAGACGGAGCGCGAAGACGAAGTGGAACGCTCGAGGCTCGAGATGATGCGCCGATACGCGGAGCACACGGGCTGCCGCCGCTCCTTTCTGCTCTCGTACTTCGGCCAGAGCTACCGCGGTCCGTGCGGACGATGCGACAACGACACGACGCCGGCCTCCGAGGCAGCCGGGATCGAGCCGTTCGCCGTGGGCGGGCGGGTCGTGAGCGACCGCTGGGGCGAAGGCACCGTCCAGCGCTACGACGGCGACCAGCTGACCGTGCTGTTCGACGACCACGGCTACCGCGATCTCCTCGTGCCGCTCGTGCTCGAGCGACGGCTCCTGCGCGCCGTTTGACCGGTGGCATGAGCACGATCGTTCTTCGCGGCGGGGTCGAGGTCGAACAGCCACTCGAGCTGGCGCTCGATTTCCTCGCCGCGTATTCCGGCTACGAGGGCCACGACTCCTCGGGGCCCGCGTCGTTCGACGAGAGCGACCTCAGGCTGGCAAACCGCGGCGGTGCCCGCATCTCGGCGGCCGAGATCGCGGCGATTCTCGAACGGCGGGGCGAGATCGAACGCGCCTTGCGCAAGATCCACCCCGACGCATCGTTGCTGGAGGCGACGAGCTCGGTCCAGTGGGTCCCGCTAACGCGGCTCTTCGACGCGTTCGCGGACATCCGCGGAATCGGCCTCTCGAAGATGACGAAGGCGCTGCACAGGAAACGGCCGGCGCTGATCCCGATGCTCGACAGCGTCGTCCAGGCGTACCTGACGGGGGACGATCCGGAAACCGGCTCGTCGGGGTCGTTCGGGGAACGCGCCACCGCGCTCGTCCGCAGCTACAAACGAGACCTGGATCGGAACCGCGCGGTCCTCCACGAGATCCGGCGAGAGCTCGTGAGCCGGGGATACACCC
This sequence comes from Gaiellaceae bacterium, assembly GCA_036506915.1. Lineage (GTDB taxonomy): Bacteria > Actinomycetota > Thermoleophilia > Gaiellales > Gaiellaceae > AC-32. The sequence continues at coordinate 55,806 of DASXQY010000149.1, forward strand.
TCACCGAGGTGCGCATCCTCGACATTCTGATCTGGTCCGCGTCGATGAGCTCCGTCGATCCTTAGCCGCGGGAATAGGTACTCCCGAGAAGACGTTTGAGGGCTCAAGTAACTCGCCCCAGACAAGGGAGGTACCCCGTGAACACCGCGCTCTTGGTTCTCCGGCTCGTGCCGGGACTTCTCTTCATCGGCCACGGGCTGCAAAAGCTCGTGCCCGCCAAGTATTCGCCGCCACTGCTGCACGCCGCTGGTCCCCGCGCCACCGCGGCCTTCTTCGAGCAGCTCGGTCTGACGCCGGCACTGCTCTTCGTCCTCGGTGCAGGGCTCGCCGAGGCCGGTGGCGGCTTCCTGATCGCAGCGGGTCTCGTGACCCCGTTGGGCACGGCCTTGCTTGCGGCCGTGATGACGGTTGCCGTCCTGGCCGTGCACCTCCGCCACGGAATCTGGGTCGCCGAGGGGGGCTTCGAGTTCGCGCTTCTGATGCTGGCCAGCGTCTACGTCGTCAGCGCCCTCGGGCCTGGCAGCCTCTCGATCAACTCCTGGGCCGGGATCGCCAACTGGACCGGCATCCACTGGACCGCAGACGACGCCACCCGAGTGGGCGCCGCGGTTGGTGTCGGCGCGGCCGCCGGCCTGTTGACCCTGGCGAGCGGGCTCGCACGCAAGGCATGGGATGCGGAGAGACATGCGCCATCCGCTGCACACTGATCGGAAGGAGGACGCACCATGGCCACGCAGATCGACACAGAAGCGCGCGAGACCGTCCTGGTCGAGGACGCCCACATCCGCCCGATGATGGGCCTGGAGATCCTCGAGCCTCTCCCGTCCGCGCGCATCCCGTACGCGATGGTGGACCCCTACATCCTCGTCCACGAGGCCGTCGTTCCCATCACCCGGGAGCGCGCGAGCCTCGATACCAAGCACCAGCACCGCGGGTTCGACAACCTCTGGTACGCGATCTCGGGCTCTTCGAGCACCGGTCACAGCACCGGTCCCGGTGGCGCCATGGAACGCGCGCGACTCGAGCCCGGATCGCTCCTGAAGCTCCGAACTGGTCGTGGCGTCTGGCACGCGGAGGGAATCGGGGAGGATGAAGTTCGAGAAGGCAAGGAGGGGACGGAGATGCGCGGCCTGCTCTTCTGGGTGAATCTGGCCCGCAAGGACAAGGGCGTCGAACCGAGCGCGCAGCTCCTCCAGCCGCAGGACGTGCCCGTCCGCCACGGCGGCGACGCGATCGTCCGGGCCCTGGTCGGAGAGGGCTCGCCGGTCGAGCTCGGGACTCCTGGCCTCATCCTGGACGTCGAGCTGCCGGATGGCGGAGGCTTCACGAGCCCGATCCTGCCCGATTTCAACGGCTTCGCGTACCTGCTCGAGGGCGAGGCCACCTTCGGCTCCAACCGCCGCCGCGCAAGCCGCTCCCAGATCGCGGTTCTCGGGCCGGGTGGTGGGCTCGTCGTGGAGGAAGCGCGCCCCGGGACGCGCTTCGTGCTCATGGCCGGGAAGCCCTATGGCGAGACGCCCGTCTTCAACGGCCCGTTCGTGGACTAGCGCCGCACTACTATCGACGACGTGAGCCCGGTACGCCCAACGGTGCAGGTCGTGGGTCGGCGGATGGACCCCGACCACTACCGTCTTCGCGATTTCCTCACGCGCACCGCCCAGCCGTACGAATGGCACGAGGCAGGATCGGCCGAGGCCGACGTCCTGCTCGAACGCCTCGGGCTGGTCGATGCGATCCTGCCGGTCCTCGTCGACGGCGATCGAACGATCACGGAAGCGACCGTCGAGACGGTCGCGGCGGCCTGGGGCGGGCTGGGGCCGCCGAAGCAGACGCATTACGACTTCGCCGTCATCGGCGCCGGGCCCGCGGGCCTCGCCGCCGCCGTTTACGCCGCCTCCGACGGACTGTCCACGATCGTGTGTGACCGGGACGTGCCCGGGGGCCAGGCCTCGTACACGGCAATGATCGAGAACTTCTTCGGCTTTCCGGACGGGATCGGCGGCGCCGAGCTCGCGCGACTGGCCGGTCGGCAGGCGGAACGCTTCGGCGCCGAGCTCATGCTCCTGCGCGGCATCCGGGGCAGCCGGCTCGACAGCCGCCACGACGAGCCGGCCGAGCTGATCCTCGACGACGGCTCCGAGATAACTGCGTCGGCCGTCCTCGCTGCGACCGGGATGGACTGGAGGCGGCTCGACCTGGACGGCGTCGACGAGCTCCTCGGCCACGGCGTCTACTACGGAGCCGGCCGCAGCGAGGCGGCGCAGTGTGCCGGCCAGAGCGTCGTAATCGTGGGCGCCGGCAACTCGGCCGGCCAGGCTGTGCTCAACTTCGCGAACGCGGCGGCCCGCGTGACCATGCTCGTGCGCGGGGCCAGCCTCGGGAAGACGATGTCGGCCTACCTGATCGAGCGGATCGAGCGGCACCCGCTGATCGACGTCCATCTGGAGACGCAGCTGACCGAGCTGCATTCGAACGGGGACGAGCTCGCGGCCGTGACCTTCGCCGGTGCGGCCGGCAAGGCCGAGACCCGCGCGGTTGACGGAGTCTTTCTCTGCATCGGCGGGCGCCCGCACACCGACTGGTGTCCGCGCGAGCACGTCCTCACCGACAAAGCCGGCTACATCCTGACCGGACAGGATCTCCTCCCGAACGCCCCGCCCGGCTGCTGGCCGCTCGACCGCGATCCGCTCCCGCTCGAGACGAGCCGCGTGGGGCTCTTCGCCGCAGGCGACGTCCGACACGGCTCGACGAAGCGTGTGGCCGCCGCGGTCGGAGAGGGCTCGATGGTCGCCGCGCTCGTCTTCACCCGCCTCGCGGAGCTCGGTGTCACCGTCTGAGCTCGCCGCAACGCTCGAGCGCGCGCGACGGCGGACCGAGGAGCTGCTGGAACCACTCTCGGACGAGCAGCTGACGCGCCAGATCTCACCGCTCCAATCGCCGCTCGTCTGGGATCTCGCCCACATCGGCCACTTCGAGGAGCTCTGGCTCCTGCGACGCGTAGGCGGACGGAGCGCGGTGTCGCCGGAGTACGACGACCTCTACGACTCGTTCGCCCACGCACGCGGCGAGCGCGGCCGGCTGCCCATCCTTCCCCCGGAAGCCGCGCGTGCCTATGTGAGCGAGGTCCGCGAAGGCGTCGTCGAGCTCCTCCCGGAACTGTCGCTCGATAACGGCGATCCCTTGCTCGAGAAGGGTTTCGTGGTGGGGATGGTCGCCCAGCACGAGCTCCAGCACGGCGAGACGATGGCGCAGACGCTCGCGCTCGCGGGTTTGCCCGGCCCGTCGCCGCACGGGCCACCCGAGGTCCGCGCGAGCGGCGAGGTGACGGTCCCCGGTGGCCCGTTCACCCTCGGCTCCACGAATGCCTGGGCGTACGACAACGAGCGGCCGGCCCACCTCGTCGACCTCCCACCCTTCCGGATCGACCGCGCGCTGGTGACCAATGCGGAGTACGCGGCTTTCGTGGACGACGGTGGGGCTGCGCCGCTCGGCTGGGATCCCGCCGCTCGCCCGCACGCCCCTATCCAGCACGTCTCCTTCCACGAGGCGGAGGCGTACGCGCGCTGGGCAGGCAAGCGCCTGCCGACCGAGCCCGAATGGGAGAAGGCCGCGAAGACCGTCCCCGGGGAGCTCGAGCACATGAGCGGCGCCGTCTGGCAGTGGACGTCGTCGTTCTTCGACGGCTACCCCGGCTTTTCGGCCTTTCCCTACGCCGAGTACTCCGAGGTCTTCTACGGCGACGGGTACAGGGTGCTGCGCGGCGGCTCCTGGATCACCGACCCGCTCGTCGCCCGGCCCACGTTCCGCAACTGGGACCTTCCGCAGCGACGGCAGATCTTCTCCGGCCTCCGGTGCGCGCGCGATGCGTAGTGCTGTGGCAGAGCGCGACGGTACGCGCGCGGCCCTGCGCGAGGCGACGTTCCGGAGCCTGCGCGCCGAGCCGAAGGGGCTGCCTACGGTCTGGCTCTACGACGCGCGGGGCTCACGTCTCTACGACGAGATCACGCGGCTCCCGGAGTACTACCTCCCACGGCGCGAGGGCGAGATCCTGCGCGCCCGGGCGGACGCGATCGCCTTGCGCACGCAGGCGCGCACGCTCGTCGAGCTGGGCGCCGGGACCGCGAAGAACGTCCGCTTCCTCCTGGACGGGCTGAACGCCGCCGGCACGCTCGAACGGTTCGTCCCGCTTGACGTGAGCGAGCGGGCCTTGCGAGCGAGCGCGCAGGCGATCGCGGCGACCTACCCCCGGATCTCCGTTCGGGCGATCGTCGGGGACTTCGAGCGCGATCTGGACCTGCTCCCCGGGAGCGACCGCCGCCTGATCGCCTTCCTTGGGAGCACGATCGGGAACCTGTACCCCAAGCAGCGCGAAAGGCTGCTCAGGACGCTCGCTGCCGCGCTCGCCCAAGACGAAGCGCTCCTGCTCGGGCTCGACCTCGTCAAGGACGACGCCCGCCTGGAGGCGGCATACAACGACAGCAGGGGCGTGACCGAGGCGTTCGCCCGCAACGCTCTCCGCGCGGTCAACAGGGAGCTGGAGGCGACGTTCGACCAGCGGCGCTTAGTCTACGAGGCGCGCTGGGACCCGGAGCACGAGTGGATGGACATCGGCTTCCGCGCGCGGCAGGCGCACACCGTCTCGATCCGGCGTCTCGAGATCGACGTTGCGTTCGACGAGGACGAACCGCTGCGAATCGAGATCAGCTCGAAGTTCCGCCGCGAGCAGTTCGAGCTCGAGGCCGGCCAGGCGGGACTCCGGGTCGAGTCGTGGTGGACCGACGGTGCGGGCGATTTCGCGGTCGCCCTATTAACCCGTTAGCGAAAGGAGACGGCATGTCAGCAGGCGGCCCCATCTGCAGCCATCTCGACCAGATCGAGGTGACGGTCCTACCGGAGAAGATCGAGGGGTGCGAGGAGTGCTTGAAGATCGGAGGCACCTGGGTGCATCTGCGGATGTGCATGACGTGCGGGAAGATCGGCTGCTGCGACTCGTCGCCGAACAAGCACGCGACTGCACATGGACGCGAGAGCAGCCATCCGATCATTCGCTCCGCCGAGCCCGGCGAGGACTGGAGCTGGTGCTACCTCGACGAGGTGGCGTTCACGCTCGCGCCGCCGTAGCCGCGACCGCGGCGCGGGCACGGGCGGTACGCACCTCCTTCGTGAGCGTGGCGATGTCGTAGGCGCCGTAGTGGCGGCGGCCGTTGATGAAGAAGGTGGGTGTGCCCGAGACGCCGCTCAGGTCGGCGCTGTCGACGTCCTCGGCGACGCGCGCGGTTCCGGCGTGCTCGCGCAAGGCATTGGTGAAGCGCTCGACGTCCAGGCCCAGCTGCTCGGCGTAGCCGATCAGGTCATCGGGGCGCAACGCGTCTTGATGGTCGAGCAGAAGGTCGTGCATCTCCCAGAAGGCGCCCTGGTCGGCCGCGGCCTCGGCGGCCTCGGCTGCGAGCTGGGCATGCGGGTGGACGTCGCTCAGAGGCAGGTGGCGCCAGACGTAGCCGACGTCTCCGAAATCGCGCAGGAGCTCGCGGACGATCGGTTCCGCCTGCCCGCAGTAGGGGCACTCGAAATCCCCGTACTCGACGACCGTGACCGGGGCGTCGAGCGGCCCGCGGACGTGGTCCCGTTCTGGGTCGACCTCGACGTAGAGATCGACGAGCGGCTCGGCTGCTCCGAGTAGGGCCCGGGCTCGCAGCCGTCGCGGCAGCAAGGCCGTGGCGCGGAACAGCAGCCAGGTGATGAGCGCCGCGCCGAGGGCGGCGCTGAGGATCCCGAGCTTCGCCTCCTCGAGGCGGCGCCCGTCGAAGGCCAGCGTCGCGACCAGCAGCGCGACGGTGAATCCGATCCCCGCGATTGTGCCGCCGCCGGCGACCGCCGCCCAGCCCACCGGCGGGCGCAGCCGTCCCCGGCTCACCCGCGTCACGAGCCACGAACAGCCGAGAATGCCCACAGGCTTGCCGACGACGTAGCCGAGCAGGACCCCCAGCGTGATCGGCGAGCGGAAGGCGTCGGCCAGGAAGTCGGCATCGAGCGCGATCCCCGCGTTTGCGAGCGCGAACACCGGCACGATCACGTAGCTCGTCCAGGGGTGAAACAGCTCCTGCAGCCGCTCGTTGGGCGAGGTCGCCGATCTGAGCTCCACTCCGGCCGCGCGTGCCAGGTCCGCCGTGGGTTGCTCGCGGAACTCTCGGAACCGCTCCGTCGCGCGCTCGAGACTGGACCGCGCAGGCGGGAAGGCATACACGAGGAGACCCATCACGAGGCCGACGACGACCGGCTCCACGCCGGATTTGAGCAGGCCCACCCAGGCGCCGGCCGCGAGTACGAAGTAGACGAGACCGACGCGCACCGGGAAGCTGCGCAGGACGAGGACGGCTGCGAAGAAGCCAACGGCCGCAATGAGCGGCCCAACCCGGAGCGACTCCGTATAGACGGTCGCGATGACGACGAGCGCGACGATGTCGTCGACGACGACCACCGTGAGCATGAACGCCCGCAGGCGGTCGGGGAAGCGCGGCCCGACGAGCGCCAGCAGGCCGAGCGCGAACGCGGTGTCGGTCGACATCGCGATCCCCCAGCCGTGCGCGGACGAACGGCCGGCGTTGAAGGCGAGGTAGACGGCGACCGCCCCCGCCATGCCGCCGATCCCCGCGAGCAGCGGCAACGCGAAGCGACGCCTCTCCCGCAGCTCGCCCAGGTCGAACTCGCGGCGCGCCTCGAGGCCGACCACGAAGAAGAAGAACGTCATCAGCCCGCTGTTCACCCACCCGCGAAGATCCAGCGCAACCCCGGCGCCGCCAAGATCGATCGACAGCGTCGTCCCCCAGAGCCGGTTGTAGGACGACGCGTCGACGTTCACCCAGACGAGTGCGGCCAGAGCCGCCGCCAGCAAGAACGCCGCGCCGCCGGTCTCGGTGCGCAGAAACTCCCGGAGCGGCGTCTCCAGGCTGCGCGCCCAGGCCGTTCGTCCCCGGAACGCCGACGGTCGAGCGCCCGCATCGCCGCTACTGCTCACAGCTCCGCGGAGTCTGAAGGCTCCACACGGCATCAGTGGCCCTGTAACGATTTGGGCTCTCCCACGACTGAGCGACTCGGGCTGGCGACCGAAGGAGGAGCGATGGCGGCTGAGACAGCTACTGGAGCGGCGGTCGACGCGGAGGCGATTGAGGGATTCGCGGCGGGCGTACGGGGGCCGGTTCTCCGCCCCGACGATGCGGGCTACGAGGAGGCGTGCCGGATCTGGAACGGACTGATCGATCGCCGGCCGGCGCTGGTCGTGCAATGCACCGGGGCTGCGGACGTCGTCGACGCGGTGAACTTCGCGCGTGAGCACGACCTCGTGCTATCGATCAAAGGAGGCGGCCACAACGTCGCCGGCAATGCGGTGAACGACGGCGGTCTCGTGATCGACCTCTCGCAGATGCGGGGTGTCCACGTCGATCCGGCGACGCAGACGGTGCGGGCGCAGGGAGGTGCGACGTGGGGTGACGCGGATCGGGAGGGGCAGCTCTTCGGTCTCGCCGTTCCGGGAGGCGTCGTCTCGACGACAGGCATCGCCGGTCTGACGCTCCACGGTGGTGTCGGTCATCTGCGCCGCAAGCACGGGCTGTCGATCGACAACCTCCTCTCGGTGGACATCGTCACCGCCGACGGCGTCCTCCGCCGGGCGAGCACCATCGAGAACGAAGACCTCTTCTGGGCAGTCCGCGGCGCCGGAAGCAACTTCGGCGTCGTCACCTCGTTCGAGTTCCAGGCGCATCCGGTCGGCCCGATGGTCATGGTCGGAGCCGTCTTCTACTCCCTCGACCAGGTCACGGAGCTTCTCCCTGCCTGGCGCGACTACGTCGCGTCGGCGCCGGACGAGCTCAGTGCGATTGCCCTGTGCTGGAGCGTTCCGCCGCACGAGCCGTTCCCGCCCGAGCATCACGGAAAGCCGGTCATCCTGGTCGCCGGAGCCTACGCCGGACCGGTCGAAGACGCCGAGCCGGTCGTGCAGCCGCTGCGGGAGCTGGGACAGCCGCTCATCGACCTTAGCGGCCCCTGGCCATGGCTCGGCCTGCAGAGCGGCTTTGACGCCCTCTTCCCCAAAGGCGGGCTCTACTACTGGAAATCGCGCGCCCTCGCGGAGCTCTCCGAGGCCGCGATCGGCGACATCGCCGACTTCGCGGCGCGACGCCCGTCGCCGCTGACGGACATCGTGGTTTGGCATCACGGCGGCGCCATGAGCCGGGTCGGCGAGACCGAGACCGCGTACGGCGGCCGCGACACAGCCTTCCTGGTGAGTGGCGAGGCGAGCTGGGACGACCCCGCGCAGACCGACGACGCGATCGCGTGGGGCCGGGAGTTCTGGGACGCGATGGGACCCCACTCGACGGGAGGCCTCTATCTCAACTTCCCCGGGCTCGGCGAAGAGAAGGAAGCACTCGTCAAGGCGGGCTACGGCGCCAACTACGAGCGCCTCGCCGCGCTGAAGGCGCAATACGATCCGGCGAACCTCTTCCGGATGAACCTGAACATCACACCCGCAAGCTGAGCACCAAGGTGTGCGTCATCTCCGCTCGACGCGGCGCATCGACTCGCGTGGGGCCCCCACGGTCGGGCTGGGCGAGCAGGATGGCGCCGAGGGTGACGGCGGCGAACGCGACGATGCGAACACCGCCGAGCACACCCGACGGCACGGGCTCCCCGAGCACGACGGTGCCCGCGGCGATCGGCAGCGCGTTCGTCAGCAGCGTCGCCAAGCCGGCGACCGTGAGCGCGCCACCCTTCTGATAGCCGAGCTGGAGGAACGCGGTTCCGAGCGAGTACCCGGCGATCACACCGATTGCGAACGCGGCTCGAGCGCCTCCCTGGGTGGCGACCTTGACCGCGATGTCGCCGATCGAGAAGAACAGTCCTCCGGCGATCCCTTCGGCGGCCGCGAGCGCGCCGAGCCTCCGTCCGAGGGCGAGTGCGACGACCGCCGCTCCAGCAGTCGCCGCGAGCCAGAGAACGATCTCGAAGGTCGAGCCGCCGGTGCCTTCGCCGCTCCCGCCCGCCAGCGACACCGCCAGCGCGAGCAGCCCGAGCATCGACACGACCACGCCCGCCAGCTCGTGGCGACCGAGTCGCCGCCGTCTCATCCGAGCGGAGACAAAGGCGAGAATGCCGATCCCGCCTGCGGAAACGCTCTGGACGAGCGTCAGCGGCGCGAGCGCGAGCGCGGCGACATAGAGCGCGAAGCCGCCGCTCTCGAGCGCAAAGCCGACCAGCCAGCTGCGGTCCGTGAAGAGGGCCTCCGCCGAGTGAAGCGGTCG
>DASXQY010000150.1:0-2755 GCA_036506915.1 Gaiellaceae bacterium
ATCGCGGAGCGCGCGGGCGAGCGGTTCGTGAGCGTCGCCGACGACGGGGCCGGCTTCGACGAGGACGGAATCGCCGTCGGACAGGGCCTGAAGAACATGCGCGCGCGGGCGGCCTCGATCGGGGGCGGCTTCCGGCTCGTCTCTGCCCCCGGGCGCGGCACCGCGCTCGAGGTGGTGCTCCGCGCGTAAGGAGGGATTGAATCCGGGCCGAAGATCGGGAAGGATCGGCGGCTGAGGCCGGAGTCAAGGAGGTACGTGCGGTGGCAGCCCCAGCAGAGATTTCTTCCCTCGAAGCGCTCGCCGAGGACTTCGGTGGGCAGGTGATTCACCCAGACGACGTCGCGTACGACCAGGCGCGGCAGGTCTACAACAGCATGTTCGACCGGCGGCCGGCGCTGATCGTCCGTCCTTCCGGCACGGCCGACGTGATCGCAGCGGTCGGGTATGCGCGGGAGCAGGGAATGCCGATCGCCGTCCGCTGCGGCGGCCACAGCGTCGCCGGCCACTCGCAGCCCGACGGCGCCGTGCTCCTCGACCTGTCGCTGATGAAGGGCGTTCACGTCGACCGCGAGCGCGGCACGGCGCGGGCGGCCGGAGGCGTTCTGTGGGGCGAGTACGACCGCGAGACCCAGGCCTGGGGGCTGCACACCCCCGGCGGCCGCGTCACGACCACCGGTGTCGGCGGCTTTACCACCGGCGGCGGCTACGGGTGGACCTCCCCGAAGTTCGGACTCACGTGCGACAACCTGGTCTCCGCCGACGTCGTCACCGCGGACGGGCGGCTCGTGACCGCGAGCGAGTCCGAGAACGAGGATCTCTTCTGGGGAATCCGCGGGGGCGGCGGCAACTTCGGCGTCCTCACCTCGCTCGAGTTCCGCGTGCATCCGCTCGGCCCGATCATCCTCGGCGGCCTGCTCGTCTTTCCGCTCGAGAAGGCAGAGGACGCCTTCGGCGCCTATCAGGAGATCGTCGAGGACGCGCCTGACGAGCTCGCGACCGCGGCGGTGCTGCTCAACGCACCGCCCGAGGAGTTTGTGCCAGAGCACCTGCACGGCAAGCCGGTGCTCGGCTTCGCGATCTCGTACGCCGGCGACCCGGACGAGGGGGCGAAGCTCGTAGCACCGCTGAAGGCGGTCGGGCCTGCTGCCGATCTGGTCGGGCCCATGCCGTACCGCGTCTTCCAGGCGATGCTCGATCCCATGTCGCCCCCGGGGTTCCGCAACTACTGGCGTGGCCTTCATCTCGCGGGGATCGGCGACGACTTCGTCAAGACGTACCTGCGCTTCGCGCCGGAGGGCCTCGCTCCATTGACCTTCTTCATCCTCTTCCAGCACGGCGGCGCGGTATCGCGGATCGACGACGACGCGACCGCGTTCAGCCACCGCGGCGCGACGTTCATGGCGCATCCGATCGGGTGCTGGGAAGCGCCGGCCGACGACGAGCGGCACCTCGCCTGGGTGAACGAGGTCACCGACGCGATTCAGCCTTTCACGACCGGCGGCGTCTACCTCAACTTCATGGCGGACGAGGACCGCGTCGAAGCGGGCTACGGCGGGGAGAAGTACAAGCGTCTCCGCGAGCTCAAGCGGAAGTACGACCCGGACAACGCCTTCCGCTTCAACCAGAACATCGCGCCGTAGGCACGGCGCGGGTGGCTGGCCAGACCTACGTCGCGCTGCTGCGGGGGATCAACCTCGGCGCCAGGAACAAGATCTCAATGGCGGATTTGCGGGCGCTCTTCGCCGACCTCGGTCACGAGGAGGTGGCGACCCACGTCCAGAGTGGCAACGTCATCTTCAAAAGTCGCGGCGGCAAGCCCGCCGACCTGGTGCGCGCGATCGAGAAGCGGATCAAGAGCGACCTCGGTCTCGACGTGACCGTCCTGCTGCGAAGCAAGGGGCAGCTTGGCAAGATCCACGCAGGCAATCCGTTCGCCACCCGCTCGCAGGACCCGACGAAGCTCCACGTCACGTTTCTCGCCGAGACCCCGGACCGCGCCCGCGTCCGCAACCTCGATCCCGAGCCCGGCGGAAGCGAGGAGTTCCGCGTCGTCGGACGTGAGATCTACCTGCACTATCCCAACGGCTACGGCAGGTCGAAGCTCAGCAACGCGTGGTTCGAGAAGCGCCTCGGGGTGGCGGCGACCACGCGCAACTGGAGGACCGTCAGCAAGCTCGCCGAGCTCGTCGACGACTGAAGGTCACTCCGGGCGGTGGCTGACCGCCTCGCTGTTGTTGCCGTTCAGCTCGAACGCTTTGATAGCAATCTGGCCCGTCTGTCTGCTGCGTTCGCGGGGCCCACGCCACATTATGACGGGCGCGGCGCGCCCCCCAGTTTCTGAGCTTTAACGGCGGCCTGATACGCACTTTGCCCTGTGGGCATTCAACTCAACTTCAGCTCTCATCTCCGGCTGGCGGTCCTTCACCCTCGGGCTCTCCCCACTCCTTCGGGGGGAAGTCGGGCACCTTCCAGTCTTCCTCGAGTTCCTGAGCCAGCTTGTCCAGCTCGCCCCGGAGGAGGGCGCGGAGCCGCGGCCCGTAGGTGATCTCGAGGACGACCGGCGGGATCGGGTCTTCGCCCAACATGTCCCGCACCGCCCGCTCGACCTCGAGCACCTCCTCTCCGTAGACCTCCGTCGCGCGCCAGTTGCGAACCCACTGGAGCAAGCGGGCAAGGCCGATGTAGACGCTGGCGTCCCTGCCGAGGACGAAGCTCACCCGGTACCTGCCCGGCTCGAGCTCCTGGCACTCCCAGG
>DASXQY010000151.1:0-1965 GCA_036506915.1 Gaiellaceae bacterium
CCGAGCGTCTGGCCCTCGGCGTCAACGAGGTACCAGCGCTGCTCGATCTCCTTCGGCTTGGCGGAGTAGGTCTTCATCGGGCAGAAAAAGCGGCGGACCGGATGCCCGCCGAGGCCCGATTCTAGCAGCGTCAGTCGGCCCTCGACGGCGCCAGCCCGAGAGAGCGCAGGCGCAACGAGTAGCGCACGATCCAGCCCGCAGGGGCAAGGACGAGCAAGAGCCCGCCGACCCCGAGGGCCGCGACCCCAATCGCATGGAGGGCGTAGCCGCCGAGCAAAGAGAGTCCGGCACCCGTCAGCCCCGCGAGCAGGTCGTTGAAGCCGAGGAGCCGGCCGCGCTCGGCCGGAGCCGTCGCGTCCGCGAGTTGCGCCGTTGCCGCGACGAAGGAGAAGCTCCAGCCGAGCCCGAGCGCGAACAGCGTGAAGGCGAAGGCGCCGACGCTGGTCACCCACACGAGGCTCACCGCCGAGACGGCCATGACGAGCAGCCCGCCGACAAGGGCTCGCGTACGGCCGATGCGGTCGATCAGGCCGCCGACCACGATCACGAGCGCGTACATCCCGATCACGTGCGCGCCGATGATCGGGAAGACGACCCGCGCCGGGTGGCCCTGCTCGACGACGACCACGCCCGTCAGAGTCATGATCCCGACCATCACGGCAAAGCTCGCGAGCGCGGCGAGCAGCGCCGGGAGAACACCCGGGCGGCGGAGGATCTCTGCGAGCGGTGCGGCAACGCCGCCAACTTCCCCACGCTCGGGCGCACCGATCATCCGCGCGATGCGCCGGGGGTCCGGACGGACCGCTGCGACAAGCACGAGGCCGAGGACCATGAAGCCGGCTGCGGCGATCCAGGGGAGGACGAGCGCATCCGCGTCGAGCTCCCTGTCTGTAAGCAGCGGGCTGAAGACCGCCGGCCCTAGGATGGCGCCGAAGACGGCCCCGAAGAGAACATACGAGATACCTCGCGCGCGTCGCGAGGGCGGGTACATGTCGCCCGCCGCCGTCCGCGCGAGCAAGGCCGTGGCGCTCGCCGCGCCGACGCATACGAGGCCGACGAGGACCGGAAGCGCCAGGTCGAGCCCTGCGCCGACCGCGGCCAGCACACCGCCCACGACGCCCAGGGCGAAACCGGCGACGAGCACGGGGATGCGGCCGAAGCGGTCCATCGCCCGGCCGGCCGGGAGTGCGAAGAGAGCGCCGGTTCCCAGCACGATCGCCGGTCCGAGGCCGACGAGTCCCTTCACACCCACGACGAGAACCACCGTGAGCGTCGCCACGGCGGCCGAGAGCTGGAGCATCGCCGAGTTCGCTGCCAGCGAGGCGGCAAGGAGGATCGTGTTGCGCCGGATGGGCGGAGCCGGCTCAGACAAGGCGCGTAGCCTATCCCCGTGGTCAGGCGCCGGCTCGTCATTCACGGGCGCGTTCAGGGTGTGTTCTTCCGCGACACGCTGCGAACGCTCGCCGAGGGCAACGGGGTGGCGGGCTGGGCGCGCAACACTCCGGACGGCACGGTCGAAGCCGTCCTCGAGGGGGAGGAAGACGCGGTCGCGCGGCTCAGCGCGTTCGCGCGGAAAGGCCCGGAGGGAGCGCGAGTAGAGCATGTCGACGAGCGCGCCGAGGAACCGCAGGGCCTCACCGGCTTCTCGATCAGGTAGCTGCGGCGGGCTCCGCACGCCGCTCCGCAATCCGGTCGGCGATGCGGTTCACGGCCAGGTAGCCGATGAGGCAGTAGCCCCAGCCGAGGAGGATGTCGACGAAGTAGTGCTCCGAGGTGTAAACGAGCGCGAAGGCCATCGCCCACGGGTAGAGCGCGAGGAGGACACGGCCCCACCAGGGTGCGAAGCGCCAGAGAAAGAGCGCGATGAGGAGCGTGTACGCCGCGTGCAGCGAGGGGACGGCGGCGACCGAGTTGGCGTATTGCGTCCCCTTCTCGAACAGCGTGTTGAAGTGGGCGATGGGGATG
>DASXQY010000152.1:0-3751 GCA_036506915.1 Gaiellaceae bacterium
CTCGGACGCGAGCAGAGCTTCCGGCGCCTGTTCCTCGCCACGCTCGGATCCGGAGCGGGCACCTGGCTGGCTCTCGTGGCGCTCGAGGTCGACGTCTTCGTCCGGACCGGATCGTCCTCCTGGGTGGCCGGGCTCCTGATCGCCGACCTCCTGCCGACCTTCGCGATCGGGATTCTCGTCGGGCCGCTGATCGACCGCCTCTCTCGGCGCGGACTGATGATCGCCGCCGATGTCGTGCGCTTCGGAGTCTTCGCCGCCCTTCCGTTCACGGACAGCGCGACTCAGGTCGTGGCGCTCGCAGCCGTCGCAGGCGTGGCGACGGGCTTCTTCCGGCCGGCGGTGTACGCGGGCCTGCCGAACGTCGTCGAGGACCGCGACCTCGCAAACGCGAACTCGCTTCTCCAGACGGCCGACAACCTCACCTGGGCCGTGGGCTCGGTCGTGGGCGGCGCCCTCGTGTCGGCCTCCGGGGTGGACGCCGCGTACTGGATCAACGCGTTCACCTTCCTGATCTCCGCGACGCTGCTCCTCGGGATCCCGCAGCGCCTGCTCCAGGCGACCGCGGCGGCCAGCCGTGGCCACTGGTCGGACCTCAAGGACGGTTTCGCGATCGCCGTTCGTTCTCGCTCCCTCCTGACGGTGCTGATCGCCTGGAATGTTGCGATGTTGTCGAACGCCGCCGTCAACGTCGCCGAACCGAGCCTCGCGTTCCGCTCGTTCGACGCAGGCCGGTTCGGCCTCGGTCTGCTGATGGGCTGCGCCGGCCTCGGCCTCGCCATCGGCGCCTTCCTCGCGGGCACCTGGATCGACAAGCGTGGGCTCGCGAACGTTTACGGCATGTCGCTCGGGCTGATGGCGCTCGGAACCGGGTTGGCGGCCGCCGCCCCGGACGTCTGGGTCGCCGCGGCCTGTGTGGTCATCTCCGGCGCCGGCAATGGGGCGGCCGTCGTCTGCAACGCGCTCCTCGTCCAGCGCGGCGCGCCCGACGCGCTGCGGGGGCGGGCGTTCGCGGTCCTGATGAGCACGAACGTGGCGATGCTCACGCTCGGGTTGATCGTCGCGGGCCACCTGACCGACACGGTCGGCGCTCGCTGGATCTTTGCGGCTGCGGCAGCGGCCTATGCCCTCTCCGGCGCGATCGGCCTGGCTCTCGCCCGCCGGGCGGAGGAACCGCCGGTCATGGCCGCGCGCGAGCCAGAGCCGATCCGGGCGCCGGCCGCTGCCTCCGAGCCCACGCAGCGCGCGGTCTAGGTCGTGGCCTCGCGCCGCGAGTTCACGCGCGAATCGCTCGCGGCCGGAGTCCGCGCAGGCGACCGGCGCGCGCTCGCACGGGCGATCACGCTCGTCGAGAACTCCGACCCGCTTGCCTACGACGTCGTCCGCGAGCTCTACCCCGAGACCGGCCGCGCTCACGCGGTCGGCGTCACGGGCCCCCCGGGGGTCGGGAAGTCGAGCCTGATCAGCGCGCTCGTCCGGCACGTCCGGGAGCGGGAGCGCTCGGTCGGCGTGATCTCGGTCGACCCGTCGAGCCCGTTCTCCCAGGGTGCGCTCCTGGGCGACCGGATCCGCCTGAGCGATCACTTCCTCGACCCGGAGGTGTTCATCCGCTCGATGGGCACCCGCGGCCACATGGGCGGCCTGGCCGAGGCGACCCTTCAGGCGATGCTCGTTCTCGACGCCGCCGGCAAGGATCTCGTCTTCGTCGAGACGGTCGGCGCCGGCCAAGGGGAGGTGGAGGTGATCGCGATTGCCGATACGGTCGTGCTCGTGCTGATGCCCGGCTCGGGCGACTCGATCCAGGCGCTGAAGGCCGGGATCATGGAGATCCCGGACGTGATCGCGATCAACAAGATGGACCATCCGGCGGCGAAGACGATGCTCAACGAGGTGCGCTCGGTGCTCTCGCTCGACAAGGAGAGCCCGTGGCGCCCGCCGATCGTCCTCACGGAGGCGACACGCGGCGAGAACGTGCCGAAGCTGTGGGAGAAGATCGAGGACCACCGGGCTTTTCTAGAAGCCGAGGGCCTGCTCGAGGCGCAGCGCCGCAAGAACCTGGCGGGGGAGGTGTTCGCAGTCGCCTCGGCCCGGGCCAAGGCGCATCTCGAGCGCGCGGTCGCCGATGACCCGGAGCTGCGTCGGCTGCTCGACGAGGTCCAGAACAGGCAGCTCGACCCCCTGACTGCGGTTCGAGAAATACTTCAGAAGGTGTTCAACGTTGGCGACCAAGACGGCACCCAGCCTTCGTGACATCGAGGAGGCGCGCGAGCGCCTCGACGGTGTCGCGCGCGTCACTCCGGTCTACGGCTCCGAGACGTTTTCGCGCCGCGGCGAGCGGCTCGTCCACCTGAAGGCGGAGAACCTCCAGCGCACCGGCTCGTTCAAGATTCGCGGCGCCACGAACAAGCTCGCCACGCTCTCTGCGGCGGAGCGGAACGCGGGAGTCGTCGCAGCGAGCGCCGGCAACCACGGCCAGGCTGTGGCCTGGGCGGCCCGCAAGGCAGGCATCAACGCGACGATCTTCATGCCACAGGACGCCCCGATGGCGAAGGTCGAGCCGACGAAGAAGTACGGAGCGAACGTGGAGCTTCGAGGCCTCAGCTTCGAGGAGGCGCTCGCCGCGGCGCTTGCCCATGCGGACGCTACCGGCGCCACCTTCGTCCACCCGTATGAGGACGAGATGGTCATCGCCGGCCAGGGGACGATCGGGCTCGAGATCGCCGAGCAGGTTCCCGACGTCGAGACGGTCGTGATCCCCGTCGGCGGCGGCGGGCTCGCGTCCGGGATCGCGCTGGCGCTCCGGGCGGTGAAGCCGGGAGTCAGGATCGTCGGCGTCCAGGCCGGCCTCGAAGGCTGGACGATCGCGGACGGAATCGCCGTCAAGCATGTGGGCGAGCAGACCGGGCGGATCCTCGACGAGAACCTCGACGACCTCGTCAGCGTCACCGACGAGGAGATCTGCGAGGCGATCGTGCTCCTGCTCGAGCGCTCCAAGCTCGTCGTCGAGGGAGCGGGGGCGGTCGGCGTCGCAGCACTGCTCACGGGCAAGGCGGGCGGCGACGGCCCGGCGCTCGCGCTGCTCTCCGGGGGGAACATCGACCCGACGGTGCTGATCTCCGTGATGCGGCACGGGCTCACGTCTGCGGGTCGTTACCTCGTCCTGCGGACGCGGCTCCAGGACCGGCCTGGCGAGCTGATCAAGCTGCTCTCGTCCGTGGCCGACAAGCGCGCGAACGTGATCTCGGTCGAGCACCACCGCGAGGGGATGGACGTCCCCGTGACCGAGAGCGAGGTCGAGCTGACCGTGGCGATGCGGGACGAGCACCACTGCTCGGTGCTGCTGGAGTCGCTGCGCAGCCTCGGCTACACGGTTGAGCGGCTGCGGTAGCGCCCGACACTCGGTGCATCACGAGCGTCTTCGTACCGAGCTCGAGCGCACGGCGGTACCGTCGAGAAGTTCATCGGCGACGCCGTCGTGGCGCTGTTCGGCGCGCCTGTCGCTCACGAGGACGACCCGGAGCGAGCCGTGCGGGCCGCCCTCGCCGTCCAGGATGCGATCCCGCAGGCGAATCCCGCTCTCGCGTGCTTCTGCGCGGCGGAGCGGCTCATCGCTAGGGGAAAGCGCGAGGAGGGCAGACGGAGCTCGAGCGGGCGCTCGCGTTCTACCGACAAGCGGGAGCCACTCTCTACATCGAGCAGACCGAGGCGCTCATGGCGCCCTCCGGCTAGCCGGCGAGCCTGGGCTCGCGCCGGG
>DASXQY010000153.1:0-3426 GCA_036506915.1 Gaiellaceae bacterium
GAGGTCTCCACCCGGCGCGCGGCCTCGGCGTCGGCGACGTCGAAGGAGAGCAGCCCGCCGAAGCCGGCGTAACGGACGACCTCGACCGACGGATGGCCGCGCAGCTTCTCGGCGAGGTGGCGCGCCGTCTCGGTGTGCCGCTCCATCCGCACCCGCAGCGTCCGGAGGCTCCGCAAGAGCAGCCAGCACGGGTCGGGCGCGGCGACGATCCCCGTGCGGCCGCGGAACTCGCGCAGCCGCTCGGCGTCCTCTGACGATCGGCAGACGACCGCGCCGAGGAGCACGTCCGAGTGGCCGCCGAGGTACTTCGTCGCGCTGTGGAGGACGAAGTCGGCGCTGTGCTCCAGCGGGCGCAGGTAGACCGGCGTCGCCGCGGTCGAGTCGACAAGGACGCGCCCGGGGTGGGCGGCGGCGGTCTCGAGGTCCGGCATCGTCAGGAACGGGTTCGAGGGCGCTTCGAGCCAGACGAGGTCCGCATCCGCCGGCGGCGGGCCGGTCTGGTCGAACTCGACGTGGCGCACGCCCCATCTCTCGAGCGCGCGGAAGAGCACGCCGGTGCCGTAGTAGCCGCCCTCGGCCAGCGCGATCGTCTGCCCCGGCTCCAGCAGGGCGAGCACCAGCGCCGTGATCGCTCCCGAGCCGGATGGGAACAGCAGCGCCTCGCCGCCCTCGAGGTCGCCGAGCGCCTGCTCGGCCGCCAGCCCGGTGGGGTGGCCGTAGCGCTGGTAGTAGACCGGCCCCGGCTCGCCGCCCTCGTATGGCCAGATGGTCGAGCGGTCGAGCGGCTCCACGAGCGAGAAGACTAGTGCCCGCGACGCTTCCTGCTTGACGGCGTCCGAGGCCGGTGGCAATCTCCAGTAATTCAGTCGAGTAGGTTGGAAGATAAGGAGTCTGTATGAGAGTTATTTTGGTTGCTTGCATCGGGGTCGCGCTCCTCGCCGGCTCGGCCGCCGGTGCGGCCAAGAACACCACGCTCAACCTCGTCGCCTACTCGACGCCGAAAGACGCCTACGCGAAGATCATCCCCGCCTTCCAGAAGACGAACGTCGGCCGGGGGGTCGACTTCACCCAGTCGTACGGCGCCTCCGCCGACCAGGCGCGAGCGGTCGCCGCCGGCCAGCCCGCGGACATCCTGAATCTCTCGCTGGAGCCCGACGTCACCAACCTGGTGCGGAAGGGCATCGTCCCCAAGAACTGGAACGCCAATGTGCACCGCGGGATCGCGACGCACTCGGTGGTCGTCTTCGTCGTCCGCGACGGCAATCCAAAGCACATCACGGGCTGGGCCGACCTGGTCAAGAAGGGGATCGAGGTGATCACCCCGAATCCGTTCACCTCCGGCGGGGCGCGCTGGAACGTGATGGCCGCCTACGGCGCTCAGCGCTGGCGGGGCGCGACCAACAAGCAGGCGATCCAGTACCTCTACAAGCTCTTCCACCACGTCCCGGTGCAGCCGGACAGCGCGCGTGCGGCCCTGCAGATCTTCGCCCAGGGCAAGGGCGACGTGCTCCTCACCTACGAGAACGAGGCGATCTACGCCAACCGGAAGGGAGTCCACACCGACTACGCGATCCCGGGCTCGACGATCCTGATCGAGAGCCCGGTGGCGCTGACCAAGAGCGGCGCCAGGCATCCCGAGGCAAAGGCGTTCGTCCAGTACCTCTACTCGGCGACGGCGCAGAAGATCTTCGGCGAGCTGGGGTATCGGCCCGTGATCAAGCTCCCGTCGTCGGGCTTCAAGTTCAAGCAGCCCAGGGGCCTCTTCACGATCGCCACGAAGAAGGTGGGCCTGAACGGCTGGAAGGTCGTCCAGCCCCGCTTCTTCCGCCCGAACACGTCGATCATGGCCAAGATCGAGCGGTCGATTGGCCAGTAACGCTGCGGTCGTCGAGCGTCCTGTCGGCGCGGTCTCGGGCCGCTCCGGCGGCGCGCTTGCACGTGGTGTGGCCACCGGCTACCTGAGCCTCGTCGTCCTGCTCCCACTGGCCGCGCTCGTGTGGAGCTCGCGCTCGCACGGGCTCGATTCGTTCTGGCACGAAGCGACGCGCCCCGAGGCGGTCTCGGCCCTGAAGCTGACGCTCGGCGCCGCCGTCATCTGCGCAGCGATCAACGCGCTCGCGGGGACGATGATCGCCTGGGTGCTGGTGCGCGACCGGTTCCCTGGCAAGGGAGCGGTGGACGCCGTGATCGACCTGCCCTTCGCGCTGCCGACGATCGTCGCCGGGTTGACCCTGCTCACGCTGTACGGGCCGGGCGGGCCCCTCGGCGTCGACGTCGCCTTCACGCGGACCGGGCTGATGCTCGCTCTGCTGTTCGTGACGCTGCCGTTCGTCGTCCGGGCCGTGCAGCCGGTCCTGCTCGAGCTCGACAGGGAGATGGAGGAGGCCGCGGCGTCGTTGGGAGCCGGGTCGTTCGCGATCTTCCGCCGGATCGTCTTTCCGAACCTGCTCCCCGCGATCCTCTCGGGAGTCGCTCTGGCCTTCGCCCGGGCGGTCGGCGAGTTCGGGGCGGTCGTGCTCATCTCCGGGAACCTGCCGTTCAAGACCGAGGTCTCGTCCGTCTACATCTTCGGCCAGCTCCAGTCGGACAACGCACAAGGGGCGGCCGCCGTCTCGGTGCTGCTGCTCGGCATCTCGCTCGGAGTCCTGCTCCTGATTGGCGCCTTCCGGCGCTGGAGGACGCGGCACGATGCCTAGTCGGCTCTCCCGGTACGCGCTCCGGTTCGGCGCACTCGGCTACCTCGCGGTGCTGCTCCTGACGCCGGTCGTGCTCGTGTTCTACCGGGCCTTCGAGGACGGCTTCGGGCACGCCTGGGACGCGGTGACGAGCCACGGGGCCGTGCACGCGCTCGAGCTGACGCTGCTGATCGCGGCGATCGCGGTGCCGGCGAACACGATTTTCGGCGTCGTGCTGGCGCTCGCCCTTGTGCGGGGCCGCTTCCCCGGCCGCGGGCTCGTGAACGCGATCGTCGACCTTCCGCTCGCCCTCTCGCCGATCGTGGTCGGGCTCTCGCTGTTTCTGCTCTACGGCCGCGGCGGCTGGCTCGGAGGCCTTGCCGGACAGGGGATCAAGATCCTGTTCGCGGTCCCGGGGATGGTTCTCGCGACGATGTTCGTCTCGCTCCCCTTCGTCGTCCGCGAGGTCGTCCCCGTCCTGCGTGAGATCGGCACCGAGCAGGAGCAAGCGGCCGAGACCCTCGGCGCATCGCCGTTCCAGACCTTCCGGAAGATCACGCTGCCGGCGATCCGTTGGGCCGTCGCCTACGGCGTCGTCCTCACCACCGCGCGCGCGATCGGCGAGTTCGGCGCCGTCAGCGTCGTTTCCGGACGGATCGAGGGCCGAACCGAGACGCTGCCGCTTTACGTCCAGGCGCAGTTCGAGTCGTTCGACACCCCGGGCGCCTACGCCGCATCGGTCGTGCTCGCC
>DASXQY010000154.1:0-8047 GCA_036506915.1 Gaiellaceae bacterium
GCGTTCTTCATGGCCGCCTCACCTGACATCTAGTGCAGATCGTCACCACGTAGTCAAGACGCGCGGCGGCGCGCCGATCTTCCCGCGGCGACGGACCTGGTTAGACGGCAGCGACCGAGCTGAGCTCGCGCAGCGCTGACAGGCGCGCCAGCGCCTGCGCCTCGAGCTGGCGGACGCGCTCGCGCGTCAGGTCGAGCTCGTGGCCGATCGCCTCGAGCGTCCACGGCTCGCCCTCGAAGCCGAAGCGCAGCTCGAGGATGCGCCGCTCGCGCTCGGGGAGAGCGTCGAGCGCCTTGCGCACGCCCTGGCGGCGGAGCGACTCCTCCGCCTCGTCGAACGGGTCGGCGGCCTCGCGGTCGGCGAAGAGATCGCCGAGCTCGCCCTCGTCGTCCGAGCCGACGGTCTGGTTCAGCGAGACCGATGCGTGTGCGGCGCCAAGCGCCTCGTCGACGTGCTGCATCGGCAGCCCGGTCGCCTCGGCCAGCTCGTCCTTGGTCGCCTCACGGCCGAGCTCGACCTCGAGCCGGCGCGCGGCGCGCGAGAGCTTCTGCTGGCGCTCGACCACGTGCACCGGCACGCGGATCGTGCGCGCGTGATTCGCCACGGCGCGCTGCACCGACTGGCGGATCCACCAGGTCGCGTAGGTCGAGAACTTGAAGCCGCGGCGCCAGTCGAACTTCTCGACAGCGCGGTTCAGCCCCAGGGTTCCCTCCTGGATCAGGTCGAGGAACGGGACGCCGAGACCGCGGTAGCCCTTCGCGATCGAAACCACCAGTCGGAGGTTCGACTCGATCATCCGGCGCTTGGCGAGCATGTCCCCGCGCTCGATCGCCTTGGCGAGCGTGACCTCCTCGGAGGCGGTGAGCAGCTTGTGCCGGCCGACGTCGGCCAGGAAGAGTTGGAGCGAGTCCGCCGAGCCGACGATCACGTCCGGATCGGGCGTCTTCTGCTCGGGCTGAGCCGGCTTCGCGTCCTCTTCGGAGCGCGACTCCGAGACCTCGAGGCCGATCGCCTCGAGCTCCCGCGTCAGCTGCTCGACGTCAGCGTCGTCGAGGTCGTGCTCGAGCACGAACGCCTCGAGCTCGGTCGGCTCGACGTGGCCACGCTCCTCGGCGGCCTCGACCAGGGAGCGGGCTCCCTCGGTCTCCAGTAGCTCCGAAATCTGCTGGTGCGTCAACTGCGGCTCCTCTTCCCTTCCTACCTTCCCGGTTTTATGCACTGTAAGACGCCGTTCGGTCATCGAACCTTTCTCACTCTAGGCCGCATTTCCTGGCGATTCCAGGGAGTACCGGCCTGCACTGCAGCTTGTTTGGAGAAACGAGTGTTCGTACCTGCTTATTCCGTGGCGGCGGGCTCTTTGGTTCTGGCTCGAGCCGGAAACTCGAACTCGACCTTGCCCTCGTCATTCAAGACGAGCCGCGCCCGAAAAGGTTTGCCGGCTCTGGAACGGAAGCCTGACAAAACTTCCTTCGTCTTGCCCTCCTCGAGCAACTGTCGCGCAATCTCCGGCGTCAGCGTGCGGCCGGCGACCCGCTTCCAGATCACGAAGCCGCAACCGGTCTCCTCGCGGGACTTCCAGCTCGTGCAGCCATAGGCCTTCGCGTTCTCGCGGATGATCTCGCCCGTCTCGGCGCCGCAGCGCGGGCAGAGTCCTAGCTCGACTCGCTCCGGGCGCAGCTTCTCCTTGTCGAGAGCCTCGATCGCCTTGACCGTCGTCTCGGTGAACTCCTCGATGCCCTTGATGAAGTCGTCCTTCGCGCCCCGGCCGTGCTCGATGTCGCCGAGCCGCTTCTCCCAGTCGCCGGTCAGCTCCGGCGAGGTGAGCTTGTTCTCTTCGAGCATCGTGATCACCTGGAGGCCCTTCGGCGTCGGCGCGAGCTCCTTGCCGACGCGCTCGATGTACTCGCGGCGGATCAAGGTCTCGATCGTCTCGGCGCGGGTGGCCGGCGTGCCGAGGCCGCGCTCCTTCATCGCCTCGCGCAGCTCCTCGTCGTCGACGAGCTTGCCGGCGGTCTCCATCGCGGAGAGCAGCGTCGCCTCGCTGTAGCGGGGCGGCGGCTTGGTCTCCTTCGCCTCGACCTCGGCCTCGGCGCAGCGGACCCTCTGGCCCTGCTCGAGCTGGGGCAGCTCGGCGCTCTCGTCCTCCCCGTCCTCCTCCTGCCTGGCCTTCTTGTCCTCCTCCGACTCGAGCCCGTAGACGCCGCGCCAGCCGGCCTCGAGGGTGACCTTCCCGCGGGTTCGGAAGCGCTCCTCCTCGACCAGGGTGACGATCGTCGTCCTCGCGTAGCGCGCCGGCGGGTGGAAGACGGCGAGGAAGCGCCGCGCGACGAGGTCGAAGACGCGCCGCTCGTCGGGCGAGAAGCGGTCGAGCTCGTGCTCGACGTCGGTCGGGATGATCGCGTGGTGGTCGTCGACCTTGGAGTCGTTCACGACCCGGCCGAGCGGGAGCTGCTGGAGCGCGAGCACGTAGCGCGCGGCCTCCGCGTAGTCGGGGACGGGCTGGAGGGTCGCCGCGGTCGGCTTCAACTGGGCGACCAGGTCGCCGGAGAGCCAGCGGGAGCTGGTGCGCGGGTACGTGATCGCCTTCTTGTCCTCGTAGAGCGACTGCGCCGCCTGGAGGGTGCGCCGGGCCGAGAAGCCGAAGCGCCGGTTCGCGTCGCGCTGGAGCGAGGTCAGATCGTAGAGGAGCGGAGCCCGCTCGGACTGCTCCTTGCGCTCGACCGACTCGACGATTCCGTCGGCGCCGGAGACCTTCGCGACGATCTCTTCGGCGCGCTTGGCGTCCTTCAGGCGGGTCTCGTCGCCCTCGAACCAGAGGCCCTCGTAGCGGGGATCAAACCGCCCGTGGACGAGCCAGTACGGCTCCGGAACGAACGCCTGGATCTCGCGCTCGCGCTTGACCATCAGCGCGAGCGTCGGGGTCTGCACGCGGCCGAGCGAGACGACCCCGCCGACCCACGCGCGGCCGCGGATGGTCGCGGCCCGGGTCGCGTTCATGCCGACGAGCCAGTCGGCCTCCGAGCGCGAGCGCGCCGCCGCCTCGAGCGAGGCGAGCTGCTCGCCCGGGCGGAGCTTCTCGAAGCCCTCCCTGATCGCCTGCTTCGTCAGCGAGCTGATCCAGAGCCGCTCGACCGGCTTGTCCACGCCCGACGTCTCGTAGATGTACGCGAAGATCAGCTCGCCCTCGCGGCCGGCGTCGCAGGCGTTCACGACCCGATCGACGTCGTCGCGCTTGAGCAGCTTGTGGATCACCTTGAGCTGCTTCTCGGCCTTCTTGTCACGCGGGCGTAGGCGAAACTCGTCCGGGACGATCGGCAGGTCGGCCATGCGCCACTTCTTGAAGCGCTCGTCGTAGTCCTCGGGGTTGATCAGCTCCACGAGGTGTCCCACCGCGAAGGTGATCACGGTGTCCTCGGACTCGAGGTAGCTGTCGTGGTTTTCGAATTTTCCGGGGAGCGCATCGGCCAGGTCACGGGCGACCGAAGGCTTCTCCGCGATCACGAGTGTCTTCACGCGGACCACCTTAGCGAACGCCTCGAAGCGCACCGTAGCCGCGAAAACCGCGCCGGTGTCGCCCGGAAATGTGACGATTGCACGTCGATGGTCCCACCGCTGTACCTATTCGCCGGGGTGGTCAGCTGGCCCTTCATCTACGGCCTGTTCCGGCTGCGCGCGACCGGCCTCGAGCACCTTCCCGAGGGCGGTTTCGTGCTCGCCGCGAACCATACGTCGAACCTCGATCCGTGGCCTCTCGGGATGCCGCTCCTCCCCGGGCGGCACCTTCGCTTCATGGCCAAGTCGGAGCTCTTCAACCCGGTGCTGACGCCGTTCCTGCGCGCCGGAGGGGCCTTCAGGGTTCGCCGGGGGGAGGGCGACGTCGAGGCGATCCGGACCGCGGCCGAGCTCGTTCGGCAGGGAGAGATCGTCGTGATGTTCCCGGAAGGGACGAGGCAGAAGAAAGGCCTCCGGAAGAAGCATGTCCCGAAGGCGCACACCGGGGCGGCGCGGATCGCGCTCAGCAGCGGGGTGCCGCTCGTACCGGCCGCGATCGCAGGGACCGACCGCCTGAGCCGGCTCGGCCCGCTGCGGGTCGCGTACGGCGAGCCACTCGACCTCTCGGACCTGGAGGGAGCGGAAACGAAGCGTGCGGCCGTGGAGGCGACCGAGCGGCTGATGGCGCGGATCCAGGAGCTACGGGAGTCGCTGTGAAGCCCTTGCTCGCGATCGACGGAGACTCGCTCGCGCACCGCGCCTACCACGCCCTGCCGAAGTCGATCCGGCGGGCGAACGGCCGCCATCCAGCCGGGGCGATCGTGGGCTTCGCGAACATGCTGCTCCGACTGTGGGAGGCGGAGGGACCGCGTGCGATCGTCGTCGGGTGGGACACGCTGTCCGCGCCCACGTACCGGCACGAGGCCTTCGAGGGCTACCAGAGCGGCCGCGTGTTCGATCCCGACCTCCTCGAGCAGCTCGACCTCCTGCCGGAGCTCGTCGCCGCGCTCGGGTTCGGGAACGCCAAGGGGCCGGGCTACGAGGCGGACGACTTCCTCGCGGCCGCGGTCGCGTTCGAGGAGGCGCGCGGCGGCGAGACCCTGGTCGCGACCTCCGACCGTGACGCCTTCCAGCTCGCGACCCCGCGCACGACGATCCTCCAGCCGGTGCGCGGCGTCTCCGAGCTGGCCCGGATCGGCCCGGCCGAGGTGCGCGAGCGCTACGGCGTCGATCCGGAGCAGGTGCCGGACTTCATCGCACTGCGCGGCGACCCCTCCGACCGGCTCCCGGGCGCCTCGGGGGTCGGGCCGAAGAAAGCGGCGGACGTGCTCCGGGAGTACACCACGCTGGAGGACGCGCTGGCGGCCGGACGGTTCTCAAAGGAGGCGGAGGATCTTCGGCTCTACCGGCGAATTGCGACGCTGGACGCCTCTGCCCCGCTCCCTCCCCTCGAAGACCAGAACCCAACGTGGGCGGAGGCGTCCGCCTTCGTGCGCGGGTGGGGCATGGGCCAGCTCTCCGAGCGGCTCGCGGGGTTGGCAGCATCGAGCTAGTCAGTCATCCCTTGCTCGCGCAGCTGCATCCGACCGAGCCTCACGTCGAGACGCGGGAACGGCTCTTGGCCCTGCTCGAGGTCTTCGAGGTCGTGGAAGGGCAGCCCGCGACGCGCCAGCAGATCGAGCGCTGCCACGAGCCCGCCTACCTCGACCGGCTTAAGGCGCTGGAGGCGCGAACGTTGCTGGATCCGGACACGGTCGCCTCCGAAACGAGCTGGGAGGCGGCGCTGCTCGCGGCGGGCTGCTCTCTCGCCGCCGTCGACCGCGACGGCTTCGCCCTCGTCCGACCGCCGGGCCACCACGCGCTCCCGGGGCGCGCGATGGGCTTCTGCCTGCTGAACAACGCGGCCATCGCCGCCCGCTATGCGCAGGAGGAGCTCGGCCTCGGCCGGATCGCGATCGTCGACTGGGACGTACATCACGGCAACGGCACGCAGGAGATCTTCTGGGACGACGACTCCGTTCTGTTCGTCTCGATGCACCAGTGGCCGTTCTACCCGGGCAGCGGGGGCCCGGGCGAGGGCAACGAGACGACGGTGAACGTGCCGCTCCAGGCCGGCTCCGACGATACCGACTACCTGCTGGCGTTCGAGGAGACGGTGGATCCGGCCGTGCGCGGCTTCGAGCCCGAGCTGGTGCTCGTGTCGGCGGGCTTCGACGCCCACGTCGACGACCCGATCGCCGGGATGCACGTCACGGCGGACGGGTTCCGGGAGCTCGCACGGCGGACGGCCGCCCTCGGCCCGCGCGTCGCATCCATCCTCGAGGGCGGCTACGACCCGAGAACGCTACCCGTCCTCCTGGAGGCCGCGCTGGAGGGATTCGGGAAATGACGAACGGCCGACCCGTCGGGCCGGCCGTTTGCCTGGAAGCACAGAGCCACCGCGCTCTCCGACACCAAGGAGGAGGTGTCGCTCTCAGTATCGGATCGAAAGCGGCCCGGCCGTGGGTGATTCGCATCCCCCACGGTGGGTGATCTTCCTTCAGGCAGCGCGGGCGTTCGCGAGCGCGTCCAGGGCCTCCCGCCGAGAGGAGACGCCGAGCTTGCGCAGGAGGCTCTTCACGTGCGAGCGAACGGTGTGGTCCGAGATGTACAGCCGCGCCGCGATCTCGTCCGTTCCCAGACGCTCGTCCAAGAGCAGGAGGACCTCGACCTCGCGCGCGCTGAGCGAGCGCGCGATCTCGTCGGGCACTCCGCCCGGGCCCCCGCCGTGGCGGACCTGCTCGAGCAGCCGCCGTGCGACCGCGCCCGAGAGAGCGGCCTCGCCGTTGCCGACCCCGCGCAGGAACTCGGCGATTCGCTCTGGGGGCTCGCTCTTCAGCAGGTAACCCGCCGCCCCGCCGCGAATCGCGGCGAGAAGGTTCTCCTCGGTGCCCGACGCCGTGAGGACGACCACCTCGGTCTCCGGCGCCGCCTCGCGCAGCCGCGGGAGCGCCGCCAGACCGCCGAGGCCCGGCATCGACAGATCGAGTAGCACGATCTGGGGCCGCAGGCGCCGGGCGAGCTCGATCGCCTCCTCGCCCTCGGACGCCTCGCCCACGACCGAGAAGCCGTGCTGGCCGAGCAACGCGGCGAGCGCGTCGCGCGTGATCGGATGGTCGTCGACGATCAGGATCCGCACCGGAGCCTTATCGGCAGCGGCCGCTCTGCCGACAAGGGTGGTATGCGGGCGAGCGAGCGCGACGACTATCACTCGTGGCTCTGGGGCGAAGTGCTCCTGATCGGGCTGCTCGGCGCAACCCTCGCGCTGTTCCTCGCCTACCCGAGCCTCCGCAGCACCTACGCGCTCCCGCAGGTACGGATCGTCCTCGACACCGCAATGATGCTCGCCGCGGCGATCGTCGCCGTCCTCGCCGGGATTCGCTTCTCGGTCGACGGCCGGCGGCTCGACCTGCTCCTGTGCGGCGGCTTCGGCGCGGCCGCCACCACCACGCTCGCCTTCGCCATCGCGCCCGTGCTCGGCGGTCAGCCGCTCCACCGGACCGAGGCGTGGGCCGGAATCAGCGGGCGCCTCTTCGCGGCGATGCTGATCGCCGCAGCGCCGTTCTCGAAGCGCCGCGTCAGCGCCCGGGAGCGCGCCCTCGGCGAGATGCTCGTCGGAGTCGCGCTCGTGCTCGCCCTGGCGTGGGGAATCGCGCACCAGGGTGGGGCGTCGTTGCCGCCGCTGGCCGATCACGCCGGAGCCGAACAGCCGTTTCTGCTCATCGGCGCCCTCGGCGCGCAGGCGCTGCTCTCCCTGCTGGCCGCGATCGGCTTCGGTCTCCGCTTTCGCGCGCGGGGGAACGACCTCGACCGTTGGCTCTGCCTCGGCGCGACGCTGGCGCTCTTTGCCGAGCTCCACTTCCTCTTCACCCCGCTGCTCTCGAGCCGCTACGTCTCGCAGGGCGACTTCCTGCGTCTGCTCTCCTACAGCGTCCTGCTCGTCGGCGTCTGGCGCGCGATCCGGTTCGCAGAGTTCGGGCGCGCGGTCGCGGAGGAGCGCGCTCGGGTCGCACGCGAGATCCACGACGGGCTCGCGCAGTACCTGTTCGCGGTCTCGACCCGGGCAACGATGCTCCAGAACGGGGCGGGCACAGAGGAGACGATCACGCAGCTCAAGGACGCCGCGGCGGCCGCGCAGCAGGAGGCTCGCTTCGCGGTGTTGGCGCTCTCTTCCGCCGGCGGCTCGGCCCCGTTCGACGCCGCGCTCCGCCGCTACGTCGACTTCCTCACCGCCGACGGCGAGCTCGAGGTCGATCTCGACATCCAGGACGGGATCCGGCTAGCCCCCGACGAGCAGATCGAGGTGTTCCGGATCGTTCAGGAGGGACTCGCGAACGCGCGCAAGCACGCCCAGGCCCGGCGGGCCGAGGTGCGGATCGCGGAGCGCGCGGGCGAGCGGTTCGTGAGCGTCGCCGACGACGGGGCCGGCTTCGACGAGGACGGAATCGCCGTCGGACAGGGCCTGAAGAACATGCGCGCGCGGGCGGCCTCGATCGGGGGCGGCTTCCGGCTCGTC
>DASXQY010000155.1:0-22702 GCA_036506915.1 Gaiellaceae bacterium
CACGGCTCATCCGCAGGAGCTCGTAGTCGAGCGCCCGCTCCCACACCTGGGTCGGCGGCGAGACGTCGGCGCCGAACATCCTCACTCCGATCCGGCGCAGGCCGCGGAACGGGGCGAAGCCATTCCCCTGGCGAAGGGCGAGCTTCACGGAGGCGTTCCAGTCCACCTCGACGCCCAGGCTTGCCGGCCGAAGCCGCCAGGTGCGCCCGGCGGCGGTGAAGGCAACCGGCTTGCCCGCCAACGCGCGGGATCGGGCCTCGAGCTTGGCCGTCGCCTCGCCGACGGTCAGGCCGCCGACGTTGACACCGGCGATCCGAACGCCGGCCGCGATCCGGTCCGGCGAGCCGGCAAACACCAGTCCCAGCAGGACGCCGACGACGGCCGTGATCGCAACGAGCACGGCGATCCGCTCGAAGAGCAGGCGGCGCGCCCGGGCTCGCCGGCGGTTTCTGACCCGGACCGCGCTCGATGATCCTGCCTCGACCCGCAAGACCCGGGAGTCTAGCGACGCGGTCCGCCGGGTCCTAGAAGGTGAAGAGCTCGATGCCGCCGCTGACCTCGAGGGCGATGCCGGTGACATACGCGGCCAGGTCCGAGCAGAGGAACGCGATTGCGCCCGCGACATCCTGCGGCTCGCCGGCGCGCCGCATCGCCGTCCGCCGCACCATCCGATCGTTCATCTCCGGGTTGCCGAGCTGGAAGGCCTCGGTGCCGATCACCCCGGCGACGATCGCGTTGGCGGTGATCCCGTGCCGCGCGCCCTCGAGCGCCAGCGTCTTCGTCAGCCCGAGCACGCCCGCCTTCGTCGTCGCGTAGCTCGCCTGCCCGAAGCCGCCGAGCGTTCCCGTCACCGAGGCCATCGTGACGATCCGTCCCCAGCCGCGCTCCACCATCCGCGGCCAGACCGCCTGAGCGCAGTTGAAGACCCCGGTCAGGTTGACCCGCAGGTCGCGCTCCCAGAGCGCCGGCGACTGCTGCTCGAAGCGCGCGATGTGGTCGAGCGTGGCCGCGTTCGCGACCAGGATGTCGACCGCCCCGAGCTCCTCGACCGCCCGCGCAACGACCGCATCGACCTGCGGCCGCTCGCTGACGTCGCATTTCAGGGCGAGCGCACGCCGCCCCAGCCGGCGGATCACCTCGGCGGTCTCCTCCGTGTGGACGAGCCCCCCGTGACGGGCCGCCTGGGTAAGCGGGCCGTAGCGCTCCGCCTCCTCCCCGGCGTCCGATTCGAGCAGGATGTCGGCGAGCACGACGTCGGCCCCGGCGCGCGCCAGCATCAGCGCGTCGGCGCGCCCGAGCCCCCGCGAAGCGCCCGTGACGAGCGCGACCCGCCCCGAGAGGTCGATCTCCAGCGCCATGCTCGAAGAGCCTATTCGCCGCGCGGTAAGAAGATTTCCCGCGCGATCACGAGTCTTTGTATTTGCGAAGTCCCCTCGTAGATCTGGAACAGCTTCGCGTCGCGCATCAGCTTCTCGACCGGAAACTCCTTGATGTAGCCGTAGCCGCCGAAGATCTGCACGGCGTCGGTCGTCACCTTCATCGCCGTGTCCGCCGCGATCCGCTTCGCGTAGGACGATTGGAGCGTCGCCCGCCTGGCCTGGTCGAGGAGCCAGGCGGCCTGCCAGCAGAGCAGCCGGGCCGCCTCGATCTCGGCCGCCATGTCGGCGATGAGGAAGCTAACGCCCTGGTTCATCGCGATCGGCTGCCCGAACTGGACTCGCTCGCGCGCGTACTCGACCGAGTACTCGAAAGCCGCCCGCGCGACGCCGACGGCGCCTGAGGCGGTGCCCGCCCGCGTGTTGTCCAGCGTCCGCATCGCGATCTTGAAGCCGTCGCCCTCGGCGCCGAGCCGGTTCGCCGCCGGCACCTTCACGTCCTGGAACGCGATCGCCGAGGTGTCGGTGGCGCGCTGCCCCATCTTCTCGAGGTGCTTCTCGATCGTCACGCCTTCGAGGTCGGCCGGGATGAGGAACGCGGTCAGCCCGCGATGCCCCGCCGACCGGTCCGTCGAGGCGAATACGACGAACCAGGCGGCCTTGCCCGCGTTGGTGATGAACATCTTCGAGCCGTTGAGGACGTACTCGTCGCCGTGCCGGACCGCGGTCGTCTGGATTCCGGAGACATCCGAGCCGGCACCGGGCTCGGTCAGGGCGAACGAGCAGAGGATCGGCTGGTCGAGCAGCGGCGGAAGCCAGTCGCGCTGCTGCTCGTCGGTGCCCGCGAGCAGCAGCGGCAGCGCGCCGAGAATGTTCGCGACGATCGCGGTCCCGATCCCTGCGCAGCCCCAGCAGAGCTCCTCGCCGATCAAGGCCCCCTCGAAGGCGCCGAGCCCCGCCCCGCCGAGCTCCTCCGGGACATGCGGATTCATCAGGCCGACCTCGTGCGCCTTCGCGATCACGTCGGCCGGATGGGTCTGCTGCTCGTCGTACTCGGCGGCGACGGGGCGGATCTCCTTGGCTGCGAACTCGTGCGCGAGGTCGCGCAGAGCCCGCTGCTCGTCGCTCAGCCGAAACGACACACCCACGCCGGTTGCTTCCTCTGTCGCCGCCACCACTCCTCCGTTGATTGACTAGTCAGTCAACGATGCTAGGCCGTCACGCCGCGGTAGGCAAGCGGCCGAGACGTCCCGCTGGGCGGGCCTGGCCAGCAGGGTGGCCCCGGCGACCACGCAGACGAAGGCGAGCACGCGAAGCGGGGCCAGGGCGCCGAGGCCTTCCGCGAACACCGTCGTGCCCGCCAGGATCGGGAGCGCGTTCGTGAAGAGCGCGGCCACGCCGGCCGTCGCAAGCGCCCCGCCCCGCTGGAAGGCAAGCTGGAGCGCGACGAACGCCAGACCGTGGCAGGCTAGGACGGCCGGCACGAACGCCAGCCTGGCTCCTCCGAAGACCGCCGCCTTGGTTGCGACATCGCCCCCCGCGTACAGGAGACCCGCGGCGAGACCCAGCCCGGCTCCGCCCGCGAGCGCCCGAGCAAGTGGCCCGGCCGCGAAGGCCGCTGCAGCCGCCGAGACCCCGATCCAGGCCGCGATCGCCGGCCACGTTCCCTCCGCACCGTGTGTTCCTCGCCCCGCCAGCGAAGCGCCGAGCAGCGCCAGGCCGACGACCGCGAGCGCGACTCCCCGGCGCTCCCGGCGCTCCAGCCGGACGCCGCCGGCCGAGACGAGCAGTGCGAGCACGCCGATCCCTCCGGCCGAGGCGGCCTGGACGAGCGAAAGCGGCGCCAGGGCGAGAGCCCCCACGTAGAGCGCCCAGCCGCCGATTCCGGCCGCGAAGCCGGTCAGCCAGCGCCGATCGCCGAACAGCAGCCCGAGCGAGACGAGCGGGCGCCGCGGCGAGAGCGCCGGCAGCGCCGACGCAGCTCCGTGCTGGACGTAGAACCCCCAGTTGAGGACGCCGGCCGAGGCCAGCGCGAGCGCGAGCCCGCCGATCAGGCGCGGGCTCACCGGCGCCCGCGGCCGGCAAAGGGAAGGTACGCCTCGGCGGCGAGCGCTGCGATTCCCACCCGCGGCAGGTCGAGCCGGCGCTCGTAGACCACGAAGCGCCGCTGCCAGACCGGGAAGAACTTCCGGTTGAAGAGAGGAGGTTGTCGAGCTGGAAGCGCCCCTTCAACCTGAGGAGGGCCCGCCGTTCGATCCGCTGGAGCCGCGACAGCTCGACGTCCGGCGCGAGGAGGGCGGCGAAGGGCGCGAAGTTCAGCGAGATCCGCGCAAAGCCGTTGGCCCGCGCCCAGTCGACCGTCTGGCAGACGAGCCACTCGTTGAAGCCGTTCGGAGTGGAGCGCAACCGGGGCATCGACGAGAGCGAGAGCGCCGAGCCCGCCCGGCAGACGGCGAAATGGAGGAAGCCTGCCGGCGCGCCGCCCGGCCGCCGACCGACCACGAAGATCGCGTCCTCGTCCCCGAGCCGGAAGAGCGCGTCGAGTGCCATCACGAAGCCGCGCTCGGGATCGGCGCCGCGCCAGTCGCGGGCGATCGCCTCCAACTCGGGCCGGAGCTCGGGGCTCATCTCCCCCGGCCGGAGCACCTCGGCGCGGTAGCCGGCCCTCTCGAGACGGTGTACGGACTGTCGGACCTTGCGGATCGCGCGACCATCGAGCGAGAAGCGCTCCGTCTCGAGCACGGCCTCGTCGCCGTGGTAGAGAGCGTGCAGGCCGCGGGCCCGGTAGAGCCCGAGGCAGTGCTCGGACGCGCCGAGGATCGCCAACCGCCAGCCGCGCTCGCGGGCGAAGGCGATGAACAGGTCGAGCAGCCCGCCGAAAGCCGCGGGCGGCCCGATCGGATCGCCGGAGACGATCGCGACCCCGCCGACCACGCGATAGGCGAGGAACGCGCGCTCGTCCTCCGAGAAGTAGTACGACTTGTCCGCCCGCAGGACGAACGGCGCGAGCGTGTCCGCGCCCCAGGCCGCGACGAGGTCACGCGCCAGCTGCCGCTCCCGCGCCTCCTGGCGCAGGCGGTAGCGCCACGGCCCGATCCAGCCGAGCAGGAGCCAACCCCCGGCGGCCAGGCCCGCGACGAAGACCGAGAGCGGAAACCAGCCGGCGAGGTCCCCGGTCAGGTGCGCCGAGCCGCGAAGCCGCAGCCCGACGAGCGCCGCGCCCGTCTCCCGCAGGACGAAGCCCAGCGAGACCGGCTGGTCGACTGCGAGCTGGTTCAGGGAGAGCGCCGCCCCGGAGTAGGCAACGATCCCCAAGAGCAGCACCACGGCCCGGAAGGCCAGTCGCGGCCGGGAGGCCGGATCACCGGGCGCGTCGAAGTGGTGCCTCCCCGCGACCAGGCCGAGAGCGAGCAACGCGGTCACAGCCGCTCCGACGCCGAAGCCGTGCAGGAGGTGAAGCGCGCTCGAGCCGCCGAGCAGCACGAGCGAGACCTGCCAGGCACGCTGCTTGCGCCGCACGAGGCCGGGCGCAGTGAGCAGCAGCGCCAGGGCAAGCGGCCCGGCGAGGGCGCTCGTGAGCGGGTGCACGCGGTCCGGGGCGAGAGAAGCCAGGAAGCCGTCGTCGTTTGAGGGAAGGAGGGCGTCGACCACGCCGATCGCAGCCGCAGCCGCAACGCCCCAGGCGAGCAGCAGCGGAGCGCGGGGTCGGGCGCTCGTGCGCGCTCGGCCGCAGAGCGCGCCGGCGAGCCCCGCAAGCAGCGCCGGCGCGTAGACCGCCTTCAACCCACCCGCCGTGCGCAGCGCCTCGTGCATCGGCACCTGGCGGGTGACCGCGATGGAGACGCCGATCGACAGGTATTCCCAGACGCCGACGCCGAGTGCGAGCAGCAGCGCGGCGGTCAGCCGCTCCACCCGCGCGGCACGGCCGAGCATCCCGAGCAGGAAGGCCGCTGCGCTCCATACGGCCAGGAAGACGGTGAGCGGGACCGCCGCACGGTGGGAGAGCTCGTAGAGAGGGAGGGAGTCCGGCACCGAAGCGGCGCCTGAGCCGGTGCTGATCCGGACCAGGTACAGCCAGCCGACGGCCGCGAGGAGGACCGACAGCCCTGCCGCCATGACGGCGACGTTTCGAAGCGCGCTACGCATGAGCCAGGTGACGGGAAGCGGCCGTGAGAGCGGCCCAGGCCTCGTCGCGCCAGAGGCCCCAGTTGTGGCCGCCGCCCTTCACGAAGTACAGATGCGGAACCTGGAAGCGGGCCAGCGCCCCCGCAAAACGCGCGTTCTCGCGGCGGAGGCCGTCCTTCGTGCCCGAGTAGAACCAGATGTAGGAGCCGTCGCGTCGCAACGCCGGCGCCGCGCGCGGCAGGGTCAGGAGCGGGCTGTTCCGGGCGAGGAGCGACTTGCGGCCGCCGAAGATCGACTTGACGTCGTCGGCCTTCTCGTAGCCCGACCAGCTCTCCAGGAGACGAAACTCGCCCGGGTGGTGCAGGCCGATGTTCAGGGCCGCGTACCCACCCTCGGAGAGCCCACCGAGCGCCCGCGCGGAGCCGGACCGGATCGTACGGTAGCGCGCGTCGATCGCTTGCACCACGTCTCGCGCGACGAAGGTCTCCCAGCCCTCGTGCGGGTGGATCCCGTTCGCCCACTCCTTGTCCGTGAAGATCCCGGTCGAGCCGAACGGCATCACGAGGATCACCGGCTCGACCTTGTGCTCAGCGAGCAACGTGTCCTCTACGACGCCCATCCGGAGCGCCCTCAGGAACCCCTCGGGATCTCCCGGAAAGCCGTGCAGGAGGTAGAAGACGGGGTAGCGCCGTCCGGCGCTCTGCTCGTACCCGGGCGGTAGATAGACAAGAACGCGCTGGCTGCGGCCGCCGATTGCCGCGCTCGTGACGCGGATGCTCTGGGCCTGCCCCGCGGCCCGGACGAAGGCGGGGTCGTGCGGCGGCGGAAAGCCCCGGTAGAGCCAGAAGCCCCGGAGGTAGCGGTAGAGCCCGAGCGCTCCGACGAGCAGGAAGAGAGCTCCAACCCCGCTGGTTGCGAGCAAGACCAGCCGCCGGCGCTCGACGGTCGTGACGGCGGGTTTGTGGGGGACCGACATCCGCACCGCCTTTCGCTGGGCTCTGTTATAGGCGGCGCAGATTAAGCTCGCATTGCAGCAGCTTTAAGCGTTCGCGAAGCCCCAGCGGAACCCCATGGAGTCGGGGGCGGGCTCAAGCGGGCTCGGCGGCAGGGCGGCGCGCGGCTCCGGGTCGTTGTACCCGCCGGGCGCGACGTCGTTGGGGGCGTCCGGATGAAAGAGCGAGGCGAGGTACTGGATCTGCCCGCGCCCTGGGCCGAGCTCGAACATCCCGCCGCCGTACAGGGCGATTTCCCTCGCCTCGCAGTGGTCGTAGAAGTCGAGCAACTCGCGGAGGAAACCGAAGCGCGACGGCTTGGAATTCAGCGTTCGCGGCGGAAACGGGAGCGCCTCGACGTCGGCGACGGAGTGGATCGGCGCGTCCCAGGTGACGCGATCGCGGTGCGGCTCGAGCACGGGCGCGGTCTCGTCGGTGAGGGCGGGATCCTCGAGCCACGCCTCGCGAAAGCCCTCGGCGACGCGGCGGTAGAGGTCCGCATCCGGCGGCGGGTCGTTCTCGCCGCTGTAGTAGGCCTTCAGGTCGGCGGTGACGACGGCGCCGGTCGCGGCCAGCTCGCCGATCAGCTCGTCGCTCCAGCTCGTCGCCGGGTCGACCTTGAACCTCAACGTCGGGTCGAGCCCGAGCCAGCGGAGCGGCACGCGACTCGAAGGCGGGTCGCCCAGACCCGGCGAGACGACAAAGCCGACCGGCCTGGGCTGGCGCTCGACGATCTCTGCAAATGTCGTCCCGGCCTGGCGGAGTGCGAGGTCGAGCGCGGCGCTCTCGTAGGCCCAGCGGCGGTGCGGCTCGGGGATCTCGAGCGCGCCCGAGAACCCGTCGAGCGTCCAGGACCCGGCCAGCGGCAGGATCGGCCCGGCGGCCTGCTCCCGGTCGTGCGCCTCCGCGTACCAGGTCACGTCCTCGCCGAGCCCCTCGTCCCCGCCGGCGCGCAGGTGAACGACGGTCGTGACGCGCGTGAAGCCGCGGGTGACCGGCCGCTCGAGCCGCTCGAGATCGTAAGAGCTCACTTCGAGCGGAAGCTCCGCCAGGGAGGCGTACGAGGAGGGGGCGGAGCGCACCCGCCGACCTTAACGAGAGAGCCCCGGGCGGGGCTCTCTCGACTGTTGCGTCTTGACGGCGGGTTCTACGGTTTGTGCTCTTTCCCGCCGCCGGGATTGCCGTTTCCGGCGCCCTGGCCGTTGCCCTGACCCTGGCCATTGCCGTGACCCTGCCCGTGGACCGCGCCACTCGCGTGGTCCTTGGCGTGGCCGTTGGCATGGCCCTTGCCCTGGCCGGGGCCCTTCGTGCCGGCCGGACTCTCGATCGAGGCCTGACCGGTGCCCTGGCCGTGCGCCTTCCCCTGGCCGTGGACGTCGGTCTCGAGGGACTTCCGTTCCTGACCGGTCGGGTGGCTCTTCTTGGGCTTTGCCTGATGGCTCGAGTGCTTGGGCTTCTTTCCAGCGTGCTTGGCGGACTCCTGGGCTGTGGTCGCCGTGGAGGTGCTCGTCGGCGGGCACGGCCCTATGGTGTCGCCGTGGCCGAGGTGCGCCGGTAGCGCCCGCTCGGAGACGGTGATCGTCACGAACGGGTTCGTCTTCGAGTGCGTGTGGTGACAGATCGTCACTTTGGACGGCGCGTACTGGGACGCGGTGGGGGTCGTGTTCGAGAGCCCGACCATCCGCGCGGCGTAACTGACCGCCCCGACGGACGCGAGCAGGCCGACCGCGAGAGCGACTGCTCCAGCGGCGGCGAAGCGAGCGCGTCCGGACTTCCAGAATCGATTCATAGAACCCCCCAGTTTGAGGTCTCACGGTTGACGGAGAGCAGACGGCCGGATCACACGAATCTTGCCCTCTGCTTCGGATCCCGGTCAAGGCGAGCCCTGCACCTCGCGGAGCTCTTGGCTGAGCGGATTGAGCCGACTGACGTGGGCGAGGGCCTCCTCCCGCTCCGCTCCTTGGCTTGCGAGTGCAAGGTCGAGCCAGAGCTCCCAGTCCCCGCGGTCCTTGTCGAGTCCGCGCAGGAAGCTCGCCCGCGCCCGCGCAACCTCGCCTGCTTCGAGCTGGGCCTCCCCGAGGATGCGCCACGGCTCGCCCGACCACGGCTCCCAACGGCGTCCGCGCCGTGCTTCGACCTCGGCCGTGTGGAGGTCGGACCGGTCGAGCGCGTCGGACCCCGCGGCGGCCGCGCGGTTGCCGGCGAAGCCGAGGAGCGAGAGTACACAGAGAGAGGCGGCGACTGTCACACCCAGCGCGCGCCACGGACGACGCAGGGGCGGCGTCTCTCCGCCGCGGGCTGCAAGCAGGAGCGCGGTGCCGCAGAAGAGCGCTGCCAACGTGACCGCAGGCATCTCCCAGTCCCAGTCGATCCCGGCATGAAGCACGAACGCCACATAGGCGCCGAGGGCCGCTGGAACGAGCGGCTGAGCGCGAGCTGCGCCCACAGCGGCGAAGGGTGTCCCGAGCGCACAGAGGAGGAGCAGGAGTCCGATCGGGCCCAGCTCGGCGAGCGTCTCGAGGTAGAGGCTGTGCGCGTCCCGCACAGGCAGCGCCGCGCGGCGGTCCCGTAGCCAGAAGCGCTGGTAGCTGCCGGCGCCCCCGCCGAGCCACGGACGGCCCTTCACCTCCAGCCAGCCCACCCGCCAATACTCCGACCGGCTGTTGCCGGAAAGGCTGAAGAGCCGCCGGCTCGTATCCGTCTGGACGAGCGGCGCGGGCGCGTTGAAGGCGTGATATGCGCGGCGCACTGCCCCCGCCGGTCCACCCACCCGGACGAGCGCCAGTGCGAGAGCGGCGGCGACGATCAGCGCCAGCACCGCGACGAGCGTCCTCCGGAGCGGCGCATTCAAGGAAAGCCGTCGCTCCGCGCGCTCGAGCCCCATCGGGACGAGCGCCGCGAGCACGACCAGGAGCGCCATCGCGACCGCGAGGCGATGCCCGTCCCGCGTCGCCGCAGCGACCGAGCCGGGGTCTCTCGTGAGCCCGTGCGTCTGCGACGCGATGGAGACCGCGACTGCGGGGGCGCCCGCTAGGGCGAGCAGCCTCGCCAGCACCCGGAGCCTGGTCCGCTCCACCGCCAAGAGGGCACCGAGCCCCGCGGCGAGCGCGAGCCAGGCACCGCGCCCATACGTGAAGTAGAGGGTCGGGAAGAGGACGACGAGCGCCGCCGAGCCGAGCGCCCGCGGCATCATCGTCCGTCCGCGCAGGGCGAAGCCGAGCGAGAGAAGAATCCCGAGAACGGCGAAGAGCGCGAGCGCATTCGCGTATCCGAGCGGGCGGGAGAGCCTGAAGGCCGCATCCGGGTCGACCGAGACCACCTGGTAGGTGCCGCGGCCGGGCGTGAACAGGCGCGTCGCGAGCGAGTAGCAGCAGACCGACGTGATCGCCACCGCGAGCGCGCCGACCAGGCCCTCGACCCGTGAGCGACGCCCGAGCAGGAGCAGAGTCGCGACACCGACGATGTAGAGGAACGTCCGCTCTCCCTCGTGGACGGACTCCGAGACGTCGGCCGACCAAACCAGCGAGAAAAAGGTCCAGACGCCGAGGGCGGCGAGGAAGGCAGGAAGCGCCCATTCGAGCGGCGCGAGCCGCCGAGCTCCCAGTGCGAGCACGACGCCGGCCACAAGCAGCAGGACGACGGAGGTCCAGCTCCAGGTGGGCGGGTCGTACCCGCCGGAGTCGGCTGCGAGCGCAGCCACGGTCAGGGAGGCGAGCAGAGCCGGCGCCAGCTGCCGGGGGCCGAAGTCCGTCCTGGGAGTCGTGGGTCCGTACACTTGCGCCGTGAATTTCGAACTTACCGACGAGCAGCGTCTGATTCAGGAGACGGTGCGCTCGTTTGTCGACGAGCGCGTGCTTCCCAACGCGATCGAGAACGACATCGAGCACCGTCTCGACCGGAGCGTGATCGAGGGGATGGCCGA
Source organism: Gaiellaceae bacterium (assembly GCA_036506915.1). Taxonomy (GTDB): domain Bacteria; phylum Actinomycetota; class Thermoleophilia; order Gaiellales; family Gaiellaceae; genus AC-32. Next base: position 10,416 of record DASXQY010000155.1, read on the forward strand.
GCTCGGGCTGCTGGGGATCGTGATCCCGGAAGAGTACGGCGGCGCGGGGCTCGACTTTGTCGCCGAGGCCCTGGCCTGCGAGGAGATCGAGCGGGGCGAGGCGGCGTTCAGGACGCTGATCTCGGTCCACGTCGGGCTGAACTCGCTCTCTCTGCTCCGGTACGGGAGCGAGGAGCAGAAACAGCGCTACCTCGTCCCGCAGGCGGCGGGCGAGCGGATCGCCTGCTTCGGGCTCACCGAGCCGGGTGCGGGCTCCGACGTGGCCTCGATGCGGACGACCGCGCGCCGCGAGGGCGACTCGTACGTGCTCAACGGCCAGAAGAACTGGATCTCGTACGCGACGGTCGCCGACCACCAGCTCGTCTTCGCCAAGACCGATCCGGAGGCGCGGCACAAGGGGATCTCGGCCTTCGTGGTCGAGCGCTCCTGGCCCGGCGTCTCGACGCGCGAGACCGAGCACAAGCTCGGCGTCTGGGCGGGCTCGACCGGCGAGCTCTTCTTCGAGAATGTGGAGGTGCCGGCCGAGAACCTGGTCGGCGAGGAGGGGCAGGGCTTCGAGATCGCGATGTACGGGCTAGACCAGGGACGCTTCACGGTGGCGGCCGGGGCGTGCGGCGTGATCCGGGCCTGCCTGGAGCGGTCGGTCGAGTACGCACGCGAGCGGGAGACGTTCGGGCAGGCGATCGGGCGCTACCAGTTCGTGCAGGACATGATCGCGGAGATGGTGCTCGGCTACGAGACGTCGAAGCTGCTCGTCATGCAGGCGGCGTGGCTGAAGAACGAGGGGCTGCGCAACACGCGTGAGACGTCGCTGGCGAAGTGGCACGCGACGGAGTCGGCGTTCCGCGCGGCGCACCTGGCGATTCAGGTGCACGGCGCGTACGGCTACTCGGCCGAGTATGGGATCGAGCGGTACTTCCGTAACGCTCGGGCGCCGATCATCTACGAAGGCACGACGCAGATCCACAAGCTGATGCAGGCCGAGCACGCGCTCGGGTACCGGAACCTGAACGGCCGCGACGGGGACATCTCGCCCCTCGCGTCGTGGGGGCCGGCCCTCGCCCAGGCGCGCTGAGCCTGCCTCAGCGATCGCCGGCGAGGTAGAAGGCGACGACGAGCGCGCCGTAGGCTCCGATGAGAAGCGCCCCGGCGGCGCGGGACGTCCTCGGTGGAACGAGAGCGGCTGCGACGACGAGCACGGCGCCGCCCATGCCCACCAGCTCGATCGGGCGCATGCTGAGCGCCAGCGGGTCGATCGCCCAGGAGAGAATCACCACGGCCGGGATGAGGAAGCCGGCGACCTGGCTGGCCGAGGCGAAGCCGATCTCCGCCGCGAGCCTCAGCTCGCCGCGCCTTGCGATGAGCACTGCGCTGCCGTGCTCGGTGATGTTCCCGACGATCGCAACGATCACCACCGCGACGAAGAACTCGGACAGATGCGCCTGGCGCGCGAAGTCCTCGAGCGAGCCGACGAGCGTCTCGGTCACGAAGGCGGTGGACACCGTCGCCGCTGCGAGCACTGCGAGGGCGAGTCGCAGCGACCAGCCGTCGGCCGGCGGCTCTGCGGAGGCTTGCAGCCGGCGTTGCCGTCGCAACGAGCGCCTGTTGACCGTGATCCGCGCCAGGAGCAGGCCGACGGCGATCGGAAGCGACAGCACGGCGAGGGAGTGCCGGTCCGGGTTGCCACGGAACCCGGGCACGGCCGGCACGAGCAGCAGGATGACAGCCAGCAGGACGGTCCCGAGCGAGACGAGGGCAGAGTTGCGATCGATCGTCCCGCGCTCGCCCACGAGGAACACGAAGCCGAGCACGAGCAGGAGGTTGCCGATCACCGAGCCGGCGAGCGACGCGCGGACGACGTCCGTGAGCCCGTCGGACAGGGCGACCAGCGCGACGATCAGCTCTGGTGCATTGCCGAAGCTCGCGTTGAGAAAGCCGCCAACACCGGGTCCCGTGTACTTCGCTGCCTGCTCGGTCGCCTCCCCGATCAGCCACGCCAGAGGAACCAGCGCAGCGGCGGCGAGCGGGAACAGGGTGAGGTTGCCGGCCGCGCCCACGCGGTCGAGCAAGACCGCCAGGGGCCCCAGCACGAGCAAGGCCGAGAGGATTCGGCGTGCCAAGGACGGTCAGACCACCGGCACTTCGACCTTCGTTCTAGGCTCCACCTCGATCAGCCGCATCAGGAGCGGGATCGCCGCAAGGATCGGCAGCCCGCAGATCGGCCAGAGGACCTGGTACCCGTCGGTCGCCTGCAGGTACGGCCGCGCCAGGTCGATCGCAAGCCCCGCGACAGGCGCCCCCACCAGGAGCCCGATCCCCTTCGTCGTCGTCGCGAGGCCCGACACCGCGCCACGGTGCTCAGGTGGAACGATCTTGTAGAGCAGCCCCCACGCGAGCGTCATGACGGTGCCGCCCGCGATCGACACGACGACGATCAGCCCGAAGTACCAGTCGTGCCATTGCTGCGCGAGCCCGCCCGCCAGGAACCCGCCTCCGTAGACGAACGACGCGAAGAAGATCACGCGCGCGAGCCCGAACCGGTCGCCCAGCCGCCCGGCGAAGATGGCGGCGATCACGTACCCGACCGCCACCGCCCCCAGCACCGCCGACGACATCACCTTCGACTCGTGTAACCCGTCGATGATGTAGAGCACGACGAACGTGCGCGCCGCCGCGAAGGTCCCCTCCCAGGCCGAGTTGGCGAGCAGGAAGCGCCTCACGTCCCCGTTCTCCCAGAAGATGTGCCAGCTCCGCAGAATGTAGGCCCAGAACCCCTCGAAGACCCTCCCGTGCCCGCCGTCCTCGCGGACGAGCAGGATCGCCAGCCCGCAGGCGGTCGTCGTCAGGATCGCGGCGAGCACGAACGGCGCCGGCTTCCAGAGCTTGAACAGCAGGCCGCCGCCGACGAGCGCGATCCCGATCGCGATCCCCCGCTGGATGTGCTGCACACCCTGCGAGCGGCCGAAGGCCTCCGGCGGCAGAACGTCCGGATAGAGCCCGCGGTACGGGGGCTCGTAGAGGTAGTACGCGAAGAAGAACGACATAACGATCACGACCGTCGTCCAGAGGTTCGGCATGAACGGCATCAGCAGGAGGCAGAAGCCCATCGGGCCCAGCGCGACGAGCATGAACGGGCGGCGGCGGCCCATCGGCGTGTGGAACGAGTCGCTCCAGGGGCCGATCACCGGCGAGAGGAGCAGCGCGAAGACGCCCTCCGCACCCAGGACGACGCCGATCAGTCCGCCCGAGTTTGTGAACCGGTGCAGGAGCGGCGGCAGGTAGGCGGCGGTGGTGGTGATCGAGAACGCGAGCCCGAACGCGCCGAGGCCGAGTGTCCAGAGCAGGCGGCGCGGAGGCGGGCGCAGCGCCTCGAGCGCCTGTGAGACCCCGGTCGTCGCCAAGCTAGGCCGGCGCGGTTGCGCGGTCGGGGGCCAGTCCGCCGGTCACGATCTCGACGAGCGTCCGCTCGGCGCGGGCGACATCGTCCTCCGAGTCCGGCAGCCGGCCGAGCACCCAGCCGGTCAGAAACTCCTCCACGGCGCCGTAAAAGACGTAGCTGGTGAGCCGCGCGTCGAGGTCGGGCCGCATCGAGCCGTCCGCCTGGCCGCGCTCGACGATCTCCTGGATCGCGGCGAACGACTCGACGATCTCGTCCATCTCGCCTTCGAGGTGCTGGCTCCGCGTCACCTCGAGCACGAGCACCCGGACGAGGTCGGGATCGCGCCGCCAGGAGCGCAGGAGGATCTCAGCCACCTTCCGGAGCTGCTCGGGCGCCGAGTCGCTGGCGGCCTCGACGCTCTTGATCGTCCCGATCAGCGCGCGCCAGGTCTCCCGGAAGACGCTCCGCAGCACGTCCTCCTTGGAATCGAAGTAGTGGTAGAGGAGCCCGTAGGCGACCCCGGCCTCCTCGGCGATGTCGCCGACCCGCGCGGCGTGGTAGCCCTTGCGCGCGAAGACCCGCACCGCCGCGTCCAGGAGCAGCCGGCGCTTGTCCTCCTGCGCGTTCGACCGGTCAGGCACCGCCGACGGAGTGTAGTAGGTTCGCCGGGCCTTACCCCTCGCGCCCCGAGTTCCCCTGCGGGAGCACCGAGCCGAGGTGCCCCAGCACCTGCGTGAACTCGCTGGGGATGATCCAGACCTTGTTCGACTCTCCTTGCGCGATCTGCGGCAGCATCTGAAGGTACTGGTACGCGAGCAGCTTCGGGTCGGCGTTGCCCGCGTGGATCGCGCGGAAGACCGTCTCGATCGCCTTCGACTGGCCGTCCGCCTGGAGGACGAGCGCCTGCTGCTGCCCCTCCGCCTTCAGGATCGCGCTCTGCTTCTCGCCCTCGGCCGTCAGGATCTGCGACTGCTTGAAGCCCTCGGCGGTCAGGATCGCCGCGCGCTTGTCGCGGTCGGCCCGCATCTGCTTCTCCATCGCCTCCTGGATCGAGGACGGCGGGTCGATCGCCTTCAGCTCGACCCGGTTGACCCGGATCCCCCACTTGCCGGTCGCCTCGTCGAGCACGCCGCGCAGCTGAGCGTTGATCTCGTCCCGCGAGGTGAGTGTGTCCTCGAGGGACATGCCGCCGATCACGTTCCGGAGCGTCGTCACGGTCAGCTGCTCGATCGCCTGGATGTAGTCGGCGATCTCGTAGGTCGCCGCCTTCGGGTCCGTGACTTGGAAGTAGATGACCGAATCGATGCTGACCACGAGGTTGTCTTCCGTGATCACCGGTTGGGGCCGGAAGGAGACGACCTGCTCGCGGAGGTCGATCAGCGGCCGCAGCCGGTCGACGAACGGTACGACGATCGCGAGGCCCGCGTTCAGAGTGCGCTGGTAACGGCCCAGGCGCTCGATGATTCCCGCGTTGGCCTGCGGGACGATGCGGACTGTCCGGGCGAGCACGAACAGCACCACCACCGCGACGACGATCAGGACTATGAGCTCGACCACCAGACCACCTCTCTACTCGTAGACGAGCGCCGTGGCGCCGTCGATCTTGACGACCTCGACCCGGGTGCCGGGCTCGAGGACCTGCCCCTCCATGTACGCGCGCGCCGACCACACCTCTCCGCCGATCCGCACCTGGCCGCCGTCGGCGTCCACCCGCTTGAGGACCACCGCCTTCGAGCCGGGGAGCGCGGCGGTTCCGGTGCGGAGCTCCGCGGGCACGTGTAGGTGGCGGCGCGCGATCGGCCGGATCGTCAGCACCGATGCGATCGAGCCGACGATGAAGACCAGGAGCTGGAAGACCGCCCCGCCGCCCAGGAGGGCGACGACGCCTGCGGCGACGGCGGCGAGGGCCACCGGCCCGAGGAAGAAGAGTCCGGGCGTGAACACCTCGCCCACCGCGAGCAGCACGGCAACGATCGCCCAGATCACCCAGGCAGGCACGCCGCGATCCTAACCCGGGTCAACACGAATGCCGAGCGCTGCGGGGAGCGCGTAGAGATCCGGCAGGCGGTCGGCGATCTCGGGGTAGCGGTCGTCGCGGTCGAGCAGGAAGGCGGCCGTGATCCCGGCGGCCCGCGCACCCTCGACGTCGTCCTCGGGCGAGTCCCCGACCATCGCGGCGTCTGCCGGCTCGACCTCCAGGCGCTCGAGGACCGCGCGGAAGATCGTCGGGTGGGGCTTCGTCCGCCCGAACGAGCGGGAGCCCAGCACGGCGTCCACGTCCAGCCGGTGGTGCGCGACGAACTCCTCCAGGTCGCGGCCCGTGTTCGAGACGAGCCCGAGCTTCATGCCCTGCTCGCGCAGCTCGCCGAGCACCGGCAGCGCGTCGTCGTAGAGCTCGAAGTGCTCGGCGTGCTCCCAGGCGCGCGTCATCTCTACCGCGCACTCGTAGGCGGAGTCGGCCTCGCCGCCCATGTTGCGGATGATCCGCTCGGTGAACGCCACCCAGATCTCCTCGTCGTGCTCCAGCTCGGGGTGCCGCCGCACGCCCTCGAGCGCCTTTTCCCGCGCCTCCCTGTACCTCGACGGGTCGAGCTCGAGCCCGAACCGCCGGCCGAGCCGCTGGTAGCCCTCAGGCCCCAGCTCGGGGCCCGGCCGGGCGATCGTGAAGTCGACGTCGAAGAGAACCGCGCGAACGCTCACGCAGCCGGTGTTGGCCAGCGGTACGCGCGCTCCTGCCGGCTCGCGAGCGAGGGAAGCCGCCGCCGGACATCCTCGAGCCTCGCTCGGTCGAGCTCGGCCGAGATCACCGTCTCCTCGTCCGGGGCCTGCGCGAGCACGATTCCCCACGGATCGACGATCAGCGAGCGCCCGTAGCTCGGCCGGCCCGGCAGCGTCTCCCCCACCTGTGCCGGCGCGGCGACGTAGTACTGGTTCTCGATCGCCCGCGCGCGCAGGAGCACGTGCCAGTGGTCCTTGCCGGTCGGGGTCGTGAAGTGCGCGGGGACGCTGACGAGCTCCGCGCCCTCGAGCGCGAGGATCCGGTAGAGCTCAGGGAAGCGGACGTCGTAGCAGACGGTCAGCCCGATCGGCCAGCCTTCGCCTCGCACCACCACCGGCTCCTCCCCCGGCTCCTCGGCCTCGGACTCCCGGTAGACGTGGCCGCCGACCTCGACGTCGAAGAGGTGGATCTTCCGATAGACGCCGAGCACCTCGCCGTCGGGGCCGAACGCAATGCTCGTGTTCGAGAGCTTCTCGCGGCCCTCGCGCCGCTCGGAGATCGAGCCGCCGACGAGCGTGATCCCATGCGTGCGGGCCCACCCGGCCATGGCCGCGACGGACTCGCCCTCCTCGAGCGTCTCCGCGGCGGCGCGCAGCACCTCGGGACCGCCGATCGCGTTCCACTTCTCCGGCAGCGCGACGACGTCCGCACCGGTGGCCGCGGCCCTCGCGACGAGCCGCTCGGCCTTCTCGAGGTTCGCCGCCTTGTCGGGCCCGCTCGTCAGCTGGACGCAGGCGACGCGAAGCAGGTCGGACACGTCGGCAGGATAGCTTTCGGGCATGGAGGCGATCTCGCAGGCTCCCGCGCGCGCCCGCGTGCTCAGGGCGTTCCAGAGCCGCGATTTCCGGCTGCTCTGGACCGGCCAGGCGATCTCGCTGCTCGGCGACTCCGCCTTCCTGGTCGCGCTCGGCTGGCGCACGTTCACGCTCACCGGCTCGGCCCGCTCCCTGGGCTTCGTTCTCACCCTCCAGGGCGTCGGATTGCTGACGACGCTGCTCGTGGGCGGCGCCCTCGCCGACCGGTACGACCGCCGCACGCTGATGCTCGTCTCCGACGCCGCCCGGTTCGGGATCATCGGCGCGCTCGCGGTCGTCGATGCGACCGGGCACCTGAGCGTCGGCGCGCTCGCCGGAATCGCGTTCGCGGAGGGGCTCGCGACCGGCTTCTTCCAGCCTGCGCTCGGCGGGCTCCTGCCCCTCGTGGTCGACCAGCCGCGCCTAGGGTCGGCGAACGCCCTCCTCGGGATGGCGCGGCAGGCCAGCTACCTGATCGGCCCCTCCTTCGCCGCTCTCCTCTACGGCCTGGCGGGGTCGACCGTGGTGTTCGGCTTCAACTCGGCCTCGTACGTCGCCTCGTTCGCGTTCGTGTGGGGCACCCGGCCGCGCCTGGCCGAAAGGGCCCCTCCCGAGGGCACGTTCAAGGAGATCTGGGCCGGCATCCGCTACGTGGGCGGCATTCCATGGCTCTGGCTCACGATCACGCTGTTCGCGTTCGTGCTGATGTTCCAGTGGGCGCCGATCCAGGTGCTGACGCCGAAGCTCGTGCGCGAGCACTTCAACCTCGGCGTCGGCGCCTACGGGCTCATCTTCTCGACGCTGGGCGCGGGCATGATCGTCGGCGCGACGACGTTCGGGCAGCTGAACCCCCGCCGGCGCCGGGGGCTCGTCTCGTACCTGATCTGGATGGTGAACAGCCTCCTGGTGATCGCGTTCGCGCTCTCACCGTGGTACTCGCTCGCCGTCGTCGCCTCGTTCTTCCGCGGGATCTGCATCGGCTTCGGCGTCGCGGTGTGGGAGACGATGCTGATGGAACTGGTGCCGCAGCACATGCTCTCGCGCGTCGTCAGCCTCGATTGGTTCGGCGCCCTCGGCCTGACCCCGTTCGGCCTGCTCACCGCTGGCGCCGTCTCAGGCCTCGCCGCACCCGGGACGATCATCGCCCTCGGCGCGTGCATCTCGCTCGTGCTCGTGGCCGCCGGGCTGAGCTCACGCGAGATCCGGTCGATCCAGTGAGCCCGATCTACTGGAAGCCGAAGTACGGGACGAGAAGCTCCCGCCACCGCGCGTGGGTACGACAGGAATCGAAACGGGAAGCGGCGGCGAAACGCCGACACCCAAGATCGCTACGCGAGCGGCTCAGCCAGCTGTTCAGGCGTTAGGACGCTGGCCCATCTCGACGACGCCTCCGTCGAGCACGGCACGGGCCGGGCTCCCGCCCACCCGCGGATCTCGGGCGGCGGTCCCTAAAACTCGATCATGACTTTGATCGCTTCGCGGTCGTTCATCGCCCGGTAGCTATCCGGCACCCCGTCGAGTGTCGCTACTCGGTCGAAGACACGGCCTGGCTCGATCCTCCCGTCAAGGATGTCTGGGAGCAGCTGGTCGATGTAGGCGCGGGCCGGGGCCGTCCCGCCGCCCACGCTGACGTTCTTCCAGAAGGCGACGCCAGCTGCCAGTGTGTCGTTCTGGGGCACACCGACCCGGCCGACGGCACCACCCCGACGGGCGAGCTCGAGAGCGGTGGCGGCGGCCTGCTCCAGGCCGACGCATTCCAGAACGGAATGCGGACCGAGGCCGTCGGTCAGTTCGCGAACTCGCTCGACGGCCTCGCTGCCGCGCTCGGTGACGATGTCGGTCGCGCCGAACTCCTTTGCGAGTGCAATGCGGTCGGGATTACGACCAAGAAGGATGATGCGCTCGGCGCCCAGGCGTCGGGACGCGATCACGCCGCACAAACCGACGGCGCCGTCACCGATGACGGCAGCAATCTTGCCCGGTCCGACCTCGGCAGCCCGTGCAGCGTGCTGCCCGGTTCCCATCACGTCCGTAAGCGTGAGGAGCGAGGGCATCAGCGCGTCGCTTCGATCGACGGGCAGGACGACGAGCGTTCCGTCAGCCTGCGGGACGCGCACGGCCTCGCCCTGTCCGCCGTCGACGTCGTCGAAGCCGTATCTGCCGCCATGGAGGCATTCACTCTGCAGGCCCTCCTGGCAGAGCACACAGGTGCCATCGGACCACTTGAACGGCGAAATGACGAGGTCTCCGGCCTTGACGGTCTGTACGTCGCCGCCGACGGCCTCGACGACTCCGATGAATTCGTGCCCCATGCGACGGCCGGTCTCGCTCGGCTCCATCGTCTTGTACGGCCAGAGATCGCTGCCGCAGATCCCGGCGTGCGTCACTCGAACGACCGCATCGCTGGGCTCGAGCAGGCGGGCATCGGGAACGTTCTCGATACGGACGTCCCCAGCACCATGCATGACAGTTGCGCGCATCGGTAGTGGCACCGTAGCGCGACCTTTGGCCGCAGACGGAATGTCCTGCCGTCCAAGGGACATTCTCGATCACTCGCGCAGACGGGCATGATCTCCTCGCAGGCACCCGATAATCGAGACGGAGGAGCGATGCGCCGCCTGAACTTCCTCGAAGACGAGCCCTGGGATGAAGTCAACGACGATCTCCGGATGCGCCGCCGCTGGTTTGGACACCCACTGGGGACGGACATGCTCGGCGCGTCTCTGACCGAGCTTCTGCCTGGATCTCCAGGAGATCGCTTGCATATGCACTACGGGTTGGAAGAAATGTTCTTCGTCCTCAGCGGAACGCCGACCGTTCGCACTCCGGAAGGGGAGGAGCAGCTCGCGCCCGGAGAGGTGGTCTACTTCCCTGAAGGGCCGGACGGGCTGCACACGTTCTCGAATCCAACGGATGCGCCGGCGCGCATGCTAGGCATCTCGAGCAAACGCTTCCCTGACGTGGTCGCCTACCCCGAGCAGGGGGTTGGATGGGTGGCTACGCGCCATCCAGAGCGTCGAGTGCCAGAGGGCGGTGACAAAGGAATCATCGCCCGCTTCGACCTGCCTCGCGGCGAGTGATTCACACCCGTCGGGTGACATTCCCGCACGCTGGCCCACGCGGATTCACTGTCGCCACCAGCTGCTCGTCGGGACGACGTTTGAGTTCCCGCCACCGGGGCAGCGAGAGACAAGGATGGGAACGGACCTCGGGCGCCTCATCTTGCGAGTCGCGGTCGGCTCGATCTTCGTTGAACACGGAACGCAGAAGCTCTTCGGCTGGTTCGGCGGTCACGGACCGGGCGGCACCGGGGAGTTCTTCGAATCTCTCGGGCTGCGGCCGGGTCGCCGCAACGCGATCGCTGCGGGGATCGCCGAGTCGGGAGGTGGCGCACTGTTAGCGCTCGGCCTGGCGACACCCGCTGCTGCGGCGGCGGTCGCGAGCGTAATGGTGACAGCCCTTCGCACTGCGATCTGGCCCGACGGGATCAAGGTCGGGACAGGCGGCTACGAGCTCCTCCTCCTCGCAAACGCCGTTGCCATCGCGAACATTGGCCCGGGGCAGTGGTCGCTCGACGCGGCGCTCGGCCGGGAGCGGCGTGGCGCTGGCTGGGCAGCAGCCGCGTTTGGAACTGCGCTCGCCGGCTCTGCCGTAGCGATCGCCGCGGGCAGGCGTTATTCCGAGGCGCGGGTCGAGGACGGGTCTGCTTCAGAACAGCGCGCCCAAACCGGAGCAAAAGCTGCGACGGCTTAGAGAGGTGGCTATCACTGGCGGCTGAGATCGGCTGCCTGCGAAGCCCTCGGGGGACATTCGCGAACGCTGGCCCAGACCAGTTTCAGCCTGCCGGGAGGGTCGGATCTTGGAAAAAGGTGATCTTGTTCCCGTCGTCGTCCCTGATCGCCAGGCGGCGCGGCGCGGGGCCTTCGGCTTCCTCGGTGAACGCGAGCCCCTCTGCGCGCAGCCGGCTCACGTGGGCTTCGAGGTCGGCCACTGCGAGCGTCACGAGGCACTTGCCCGCGCGCTCGGGGTCGCCTACGACATAGACCGCGCCACCGGAGGTCAGCCGCCAGACGGCCTCCTGGTCATGCGGGAGCATGTCGGGGGGCCGGCCGAACAGCCGCTTGTACCAGCCGTAGGCGGCGGTGAAGTCTGTGACCGCGATCCCGCCGAACATGTGCGTGACTGTCACTCTTCGCGATTCTCCCTCTGCCGTCGGGTGACATTCCCGAACTCTGGCCCAGGGAACGTTTTGGCGCTCGGATCCGCCTCTGCCCTTATCGTCGCCGTATGCCTCGTCTCGCCCAGGCTGAGGACTGGCGCGCTGTGCGAGCCTTACGCCTGCGCGCGCTCGCCGACGCGCCGGAAGCGTTCGAGATGACGCTGGCACAGGCCGAGCAATGGTCGGACGAGGATTGGAGGCGGCGGGTTGCCGAAGGCGACGAGCGCGTCACCTTCGTCGAGGAAGACGAAGACGGCAATCTCGTGGGAATGGCCGTCGGCCTCTTCGACCCAGCTGCTCGCGTCGCTCATCTCGTCGGTATGTTCGTCGAGCCGGGGAAGAGGCGTGCCGGACTCGGGCGAGGACTCGTAGAGGCGGTTGAGTCATGGGCGCGCCGAGTGCACGCCACCCGAATCGAGCTGGAGGTCAATCCCGACCTGGTGCCGGCGGTGCGACTCTATGAGCGGTGCTGCTTCGAACGGAGCGGACGCAGTCGCGCCCTTTCTTCGCGGCCTGCCGTAACGGTGATCGAGATGTCGAAGACGCTCACCTGACCGCAGGCCGCCGCCACCGAACGAAGCGCGAGGTCTCCGCGCTCAGGGGACATTCGCGAACACTGGCCCAACCGAGTTCTTAGTCGCTGTCTCCGTGATACGGACGCATCAGACTCTCATCGGGCTCAATCGGCGAGATCGCGAATGGCCCCTGCCAATTAGTCTGGTCGTTGCAAGCTTTGTGGATGCGGTCCGCGTTCCAGCCGACGGGCTCGCCGCATAGTGCACACCGCACTCGCTCTACGAGCGGCCAGACCTGCAATCGTCCCACGAAGATTCGCCTCACGAGCAGAAACGTATCGCCCCATTCGCTCGGGTGACATTCCCGAACGCTGGCCCAGGCGAAGGTGTGGCGTTACCGGGGTGGTTTACGTGATCGAGTCGAGTACGCTGGCCCTCGTCTCTTGACCGAAAGGTGAACCGCGCATGAACAAGCCGCGCATCTTCCTCGGGTCGTCGGGCAAGCAGGCCAAACTGCTCCAGGCGATCACCCGCGGGCTCGAGGATGTCGCCGACGTCGAGCCCTGGACGACCACGTTCAACCCGGGGCGGTCGACCCTCG
>DASXQY010000156.1:0-8025 GCA_036506915.1 Gaiellaceae bacterium
TCCCCCGGCTCACCTTGCGCGGGTCGGATGTTACACGCGATCTCGCAAAATCGAAACATTTTCCTAACAGGAAGCGATCACGCCGGCCGGCTCCCCGTGCGAATTCGGGATCGTGACCCCGCCGAGGCCGTTCAGCTCGACGCCGAGGCTCCCCAAGAACGCGGCCAGTGCCGGCGGTAGCGCCCGCCCGTTTCCGTCGGCGACCTTGAGCGCGACGCCGAGCCCGTAGGGAGAGGCGGCGCAGAACAGGCCTTCCGCCCCCCGCTTGGCGATCCACCCCGGGAGGACGTGCATCAGGTCGGTGTCCGCGGCGCCGTCACCGCCGACGAGGTCCGGCCGGGCGCGCATCGCCGCCGCGATCCGGTCGCCACCGTCGAGCTGCTCGAAGCGTGACCACGCGAACGCCGCCTGCTCGAGCGTGAGCGCGAAGCAGACGACGCCGCAGCCGTCAGGCCCGGTCGGCACCTGATCCGGCCCGACCTCGGCCGCGGCCGCGACCTCCTCGAGCAGCGCCTGCTGGAGCGGGTGCTCGGGCAGGCGGTAGCCCTCGACCGGCCACCCGCGGGCACGGCAGACGGCGATCATCCCGGCGTGCTTGCCCGAGCAGTTGTGGTAGACGGGCTCGGGCGGCCGCCCCTCTTGCAGGCCGCAGTCGAGCTCGTCCTCCCGGCCGCCGGTGAAGGCGAGCAGCGAGCGCACCGCCTCGACGTGGACGGATGTGCCCGCGTGCGAGGCCGCCGCGATCGCGAGCTCGTCCGGCCCGAGGCTCTCGTACGCGCGCGCGAGCGGGAGCGCCTGGAGCGGCTTCGCAGCGGAGCGGAGCGAGGCGAGCAGCGACGGATCGCCGGCCTCAACGACCACGGCCCCGTCCCGCACCGCAACCGCGTGCACCAGGTGGACCGATTCGACGATCTCCCCGCGCCGCACGGCTACCCTGAGCGGCTCAGTGGTCAATGAATCCAATCTCTCGCGTTCCTGGGACGTCGCTGGCAAAGGAGGTTGTGCGCGCGGCGCGCAGGACAGTACACCCAGTACGGACAAGCGCCGCGCGTGCAACATCCTGCCGCCAGCGGCGTCAGGCCTCCGCGGAGCCCGGCTCGGCCGGGCGGGAGTGGAGGCCGGCCAGGGACGCGAGAGTGCCTGAACTTCCAGAAGTCGAAGCCTTGCGACGAGCGCTGGACGAGCCCGTGCGCGCGTTCCCGGTCGAGCGGGCGGGCCCGGCGCACGTGGCGACGCTGAAGACCTTCGACCCGCCGCTGCGGACGCTCGAAGGCCGCCGGCTCTCGGGCGCAAAGCGCCGCGGGAAGCGGTTGCTCTTCCCGACGGAGGACGGCGAGCTCGTCCTGCTCGTCCACCTGATGAGCGCGGGACGCCTCCGCTATCTGCGCGCCGGCGAGGAGGGGCCGAAGACCCCGGCCTTCCGGCTCCGGTTCCAGGGCGGGGCGCAGCTGGTGCTCACCGAAGGAGGCCCGAAGAAGCGCGCCGGGGTCTGGCTCCTGACCCCGGCCGAGGCCGAGCGCGAGCTGGAGCACCTGGGCCCGGAGGCGCTGGGCTTGGGGCCGGAGCGGCTCGGCGAGATTCTCGGCGACGAGCGGCGGCGGCTGCACTCGCTCCTGCGCGACCAGCGTGTGATCGCGGGGATCGGGCGCGCGTGGGCGAATGAGATCTTGCACGCGGCGAGGCTCTCGCCGTACGCGCTGTCGCAAGACCTGGCTCCCGAGGAGGTCGAGCGGCTAGCGGAAGCGATCGACTCGGAGCTCGAGCGCGGCCTCGAGCTACGAGAGCGGGGCGCGAAGAACGCGAGGGTCTACCGCGTCCACGACAAGCTGCACGAACCGTGTCACGTCTGCAGCACGCCGATCGAGCGAATCGACTTCGAGGAACACACGATCTTCTATTGCCCGGAGTGTCAGACCGGCGGCCGCGTTCTCAAGGACCGCCGGCTGTCACGCCTGCTTCGGTAGGCGCTCTAGGATCGCCGCGATCAGCCGGCGGAGGCGGGCTTTGCCCGCCGTGAGCCTCACTAAGACAGAGACTCCAGGCACAAGACCCCAGCGGCCGGCTCCTGCAACGAGGGAGGCGCGTCTACGCCGGCGAGGAGGGGGCACGCGGGGGAACCAGGGGTTCCCCCGCGCTACTCGCGCCTGCTTCGGTAGCGCCGACCGCGAGCCAGCTGAACACGACCGACCACTCCTCGTCGAGGAAGTGACCGCCGCCCTCGAGCAGCTCGAAGCGGGCCTTCGGCAGCCGGCTCGCCACGTACTCGCCGTGACTGCGCGGCGCGAGCACGTCGAGCTCGCCCTGCCAGAGCCGGACCTCGGCGCCGACATCCTCGGGCTCGAAGCCCCACGGCTTCGCGAAGGCGAGGTCGTCGTCGGCCCAGCCGCGGACTCCCTGCCGCACCGCTTCGACGAACGACGCCCGCAGCACGACGCGGAAATCCTCGCGGCCGACAAGCGCGCGGTCGACCTCGGGGAGCTCGGTCGCGATCTGGTCGATCACCGCGTCGGGGTCACGGCGGAGCTCGTCGGCGAGCGGCTGGAGGAAGGCGTCGATCGCCTCCGGTCCCTCGAGCGCCGCACCGAACTCCTTGACGTTCAGGTCTGCGAGACCCGCGAAGAAGTCGAAGTCCTCGGCGTCCGAGGGCGCAGGGGTGACGAGCGCGCCGACGCGGATGACCCTGTCGCCGAGCAGCGCACCGCAGGCGAGCGCGTGCGGCGCGCCGCCCGAGCCGCCGACGACGACGAAGCGTTGGAAGCCGAGGTCGTCTGCGATCGCCTCGATGTCGGCCGCGGCGTCGGCAACCGAGCGTCCCGGCTTCGGGTCCGAGCGGCCGTAGCCGGGGCGGTCGTAGACGACCGCCCGAAGACCATGGCGCTCGTAGATCCCCTCGTCCGGGTGGCGCGTGTAGCGACTCCCCGGCGTGCCGTGGCAGACGATGAGCGGCAGGCCGTCGGCGGAGCCGCGCTCGATGTACGTGAGCGTGCGCCCGTCTTCGGTCCCGACCGTTCCCTCGCGCGCCACGAACCGGATCATACGGTCGAACCGCTCCGGCGGACATGCGCCTTGGTCACCTCGGCCGGGGAGCGGCAGCCGAGCAGCTTCAGGCCGCCTTCTAGCTCGGCCCGGAACAGCTCGAGCACCCGGCGCGCCCCTTCCTCGCCCCCCGCCGCGAGCCCCCAGAGGATCGGCCTGCCCGAGCAGACCGCGCGGGCGCCGAGCGCGAGGGCCTTCAGCACGTCCGCCCCGCGCTTGATCCCACCGTCCAAGAGCACCTCGATCCGTTCGCCGGCGGCCTCGGCGACCTCGGGGAGGACGTCCAGGGTGGCCGGCACCCCGTCGAGCTGGCGGCCGCCGTGGTTCGAGACGACGACCGCGGCCGCGCCGTGCTCCGCGGCGAGCAGCGCGTCCTCCGCGGCGAGCACGCCCTTGAGGACGAGCGGCAGCGGGCAGGCCTCGCGAAGCCACTCGAGGTCACGCCAGGTCAGCGCCGGATCGACGATCCCGCCGAGCGCGCCGTGGAAGTCCTGACGCCGGAGCCTGACCGGCAGATTCGGCAGCGGCAGGTCGTCCGGGAGCGCAAAGGCGGAGCGCAGATCTCGCTCGCGCCGGCCGGCGACGGGGAAGTCGACCGTCAGCACGAGAGCCCGGAAGCCGGCCTCGGCGACCGCCTCGACGAGCGCCTTCGTGAAACCGCGGTCCGGCGACCAGTAGAGCTGGAACCACCGGGGAGCGCCGGGTGCGGCCGCCGCGAGCTCGGCGGGCGAGACGCTCGAGAGGGTCGACAGGCACATGATCGTCCCCGCGGCCGCGGCCGCCCGGGCCGTGGCGAGCTCTCCTTCCGGGTGTGCGAGCCGGTGGAACGCGGTCGGGGCGACGAGCAGAGGCATCGAGACCTCCGCGCCGAGCACGGTCGCGGTCGTCGAGACCTCGCCGACGTCGACCAGCACGCGGGGCCGCAGCTGCCAGCGGGTGAAGGCCGTCGTGTTCTCGCGCAGCGTGTGCTCGTCGCCCGCGCCCCCGGCGAAGTAGCCGTAGGCGCCTGGATCGAGCCTCGCGCGCGCAGCCTCCTCGAAGTCGTCGACGTTGAGCGGCTCGCCCATTACGGGGCCGTGAGCGCGATGCGGAGGGTCTCCCCCTCGACGGCGACGGAGCCGCCTTGCGCCCTGAGCAGCCGGACGGCGACGGCGGCGCCCAGGTCGCGCAGGTCCTCACCGAGCACGACCGGAGCGGAGGCGGCCGTGATCGTCTCGAGCTCGAGCTCGGCGCCGCGGACGGTGAGCTCGACCCGCTCCTGCCCGCCGTGGCGCAGCGCGCACTGGCTGAGCGCGGCCACCGCCCGCTCGGTCGCCTCACTGTCGATCGACACCCGCGCGCCCTCGCCCTCGACGCCGACGCGCTCCTCGCCGAGACGGGCGGCCGCGGCGTGGGCGAGCTCGAGCGTGTCGGTCTCCTTGAGCACGGGGTCGTAGCGGCCGGCCTCGATCCGGGCAGCGAGGGCCAGCTCGTCGATCAGCTCCGCGAGCTGGTCGGAGGCGGAGTCGATCATGCCGAGGTAGCGGCGCGCGGGATCCTCGATCTCGCCCATCCCGACCAGCGTCCGGGCGAAGCCGTGCACGGTCGCGAGCGGCGTGCGCAGGTCGTGGCACGCGAGCAACACGAGACGGGCTAGCTGGCGGTCTTCGGTCAAGGATCGGCTTGGTAGCGTTGCCGGGATGGGCGAGCCGCGTCAGCTTCTCACACATGACCTTCAGTCCTCCCGGTCGGAGGTCTCACTCGGCCTGTCGCGGGCCGGCGTCACCGGCGTCCAGAAGGCGATCCGGATCAGCTACGGCGGCAGCGAGAAGCTGATCGCGGCCGACATCGACTGCACGGTCGACCTCGAGCCGGCCAGGAAGGGCGTCCACATGTCGCGCTTCCCGGAGCTCTTCGAGGAGGCGATCGAGGAGGTGGTGATCGGAGAGGCGCTCCTCGTCGAGAACCTCGCCGAGCACATCGCCTCGCACATCGTCCGCCGGCAGCGGGCGCTTCGCGCCGAGGTGCGTATCGTGGCGCGCTACCCGGTCGAGCGGGAGACGCCTGTGACGGGGCTGCCGACACAGGAGATGGTCTCGCTGATCGGCCTCGCGGCGGCGTCGGCGAAGCGGACGCGGCGGCTCGTCGGCGTCGAGGCGAGCGGGATCAACGCCTGCCCATGCGCGCAGGGGCTGGTTCGTGAGCGAGCCGCCGAGCGACTCGGCGAGGCGGGGTTCGACGAGCTCGACGTGGAGCGGATCCTCGAGCTCGTCCCTCTAGCGACCCACAACCAGCGCGGACGCGGGACGCTCTATGTCGGTACGGAGGCGCCGGTGAACGCGGAGCAGCTCGTGCGCATCGTCGAGGGCTCGATGAGCTCGCCTGTCTACGAGCTCCTGAAGCGGCCGGACGAGCTCTTCGTCGTCGAGCACGCGCACCTGCAACCGCGCTTCGTCGAGGACTCGGTGCGGATCTCTCTCCGCGACGCGCTTGCCGCCTACCCCGAGCTCGAGGACGCCGACTTCCTGCTCGCCCGCCAGGTCAACCTGGAGACGATCCACTCGCACGACGTGGTCGCCGAGCGCTACGGAACCGCCGGCGAGCTGCGCGCCGAGCTCGAGGGCGGCGAGCCGGCGAAGCACCACACCGAGCTTCGCGAGTGGCTGACGTAGACGAGCTGGCGCGCCGGCTGGACGCGGCGCGGGAGCAACAACGAGCGGTCGGCGGCGTGTTGAGAGCGGTCGCCCGGTCAAAGGGCCTGCAGCCGGTTCTCGACGAGGTCGTCGAGGCGGCGACGCGCCTCTGCGGCGCAGAAAACGGCCGACTATGGCTGCTCAAGGACGGCCTCCTCCATGTCGTCGCAAACTGCGGCACGACGGTCGGTTACGAGTACGACAAGGAGCACCCCAAACCGCCGGACCGGACGTCGATGGCGTCTCGCGCGGCGCTGACACGGCGCCTCGTCCACGTCCCCGACGTCGAAGCCGACCCGGAGTACACGTACGCGGGGCCGCGTCCCTTCCGCTCGGGGCTCAACATTCCGGTCCTGTTCGAGGAGGAGCTAATAGGCGTGATCGGGATCGTGCGCGCGCAGGCAGGCCCCTTTGCCGACGAGCACATCGAGCTCGTCCAGACCTTCGCCGACCAGGCCGCGGTCGCGATCGCCAACGCGCGCCTGATTGACGCGGTCGAGCGCCAGCGGGCCGAGCTGTCGCGCTTCCTCTCCCCGCAGGTAGCCGAGCTCGTCTCCTCCGAGGAGGGAGAAAAACTGCTCGCCGGCCACCGGGCCTACATCTCCGTCCTCTTCTGCGACCTGCGCGGCTTCACCGCCTTCGCCGAGACGGCGGCGCCGGAGGAGCTGTTCGAGGTCCTGCGCCAGTACCACACGCTGATCGGGGAGCTGATCCCGGCCTACGAGGGGACGCTCGAGCACTTCGCCGGCGACGGGCTGATGGTGTTCTTCAACGACCCGCTCCCGGTGGAGGAGCACGAGCTGCGGGCGATCCGGATGGCCCTGGCCGCCCAGGAGCGCTTCGCCGAGCTGGCCGCTGCCTGGCGGAAGCGCGGCACCGACCTCGGGCTCGGGATCGGGATCGGCGCCGGCTACGCCACCCTCGGCCGGATCGGCTTCGAGGGCCGCTACGACTACGGCGCGCTCGGGCCTGTTTCCAACCTCGCCTCCCGGCTCAGCACGAAGGCGGGGCCCGGCCAGACGCTGATCAGCCAGCCGGTCTACGCGGCGGTCGAGGACGCGGTGGAGGCGGAGCCGGTCGGTGAGCTTGAGCTGAAGGGCTTCGGACGCCCGGTGACGGCGTACGAGGTCCGGGGCCTACGGACTTAGTAACAGTCTGTTACTTGGAAACAGCGACCGCGGGGTCAGACACCGCGACAGAACCGTCGCAAACGTTCCACAGTCCCTGCAACCAGGACGTTTTCTCGGGGTCAGACACCGTGACGGATCACCCAGCGGCTCCACGCGGCGGCGGTGTTCAGAGCCTCAGGTAGCGATCTGGTACTGCTGGACCCAGTCGTTCACCGTGTCCCAGTCGAGGTTGTTGAAGAACGCGTCGATGTAGGACGCACGGTCGGTCTGGTAGTCGATGAAGTACGCGTGCTCGTAGACGTCGAGCGCGACGAGCGGGGTCGCGTTCCAGATCGGGTACGTGTTCTGGGCGTCGCCGACGTAGTTGAAGAGCCGGCCCTCGTCCCAGTCGTAGGCCGTCCAGGCCCAGCCGCGGCCGGCCATGCCCGTCGCCTTCAGGTCGGCCCGCCACTCGGCAGCCGAGCCGAAGTCGCGCCGGATCACCTCGCCGATCCGCCCGTCGGGGTCGCGCCCGCCGCCGCCGAGGTGGTCGAAGTAGATCTCGTGGTTCTTGATCCCACCGAGCGCGAAGCTGAGCTCGACCTTCAGCGCCCGCACCTCCGAGTAGACCTGGTTCGCGCTCGCGAGATCGATCTCGGCGAGCTTCTCCATGATCTCGTTCCGCTTGTTGACGTAGCCCTCGTAGAGCTTGTAATGCGCCTCGACCGTCACGCGGGAGATGCCGTCGAGCTCGAGCAGCGCGGGCTTCAGCTGCCGCGGCGTGATCTCCTCCCGGTTGAACGCGAGCGTGGCCAAGGTGGCCTCCTTTCGAGCGGCGGGGACGGCTGAGCATAACGACCCGTAGGTGGTCCGAACCCGTTAGCCTCAACGGGAGCGAGGAAAGGAGCGCACATGCCCTTCGAAGTCCCACCTCTTCCCTACGACTACGGGGCTCTCGAGCCGCACATCGACGAGCAGACGATGCGGCTGCACCACGACAAGCATCACCAGGCCTACGTCGACAACGCGAACGCGGCGCTCGACGGAACCCAGCTCGCGGACGAGTCGGTGGAGCAGATCCTCACCAACCTCGACGTCCTTCCCGCGGACAAGCAGACCGCCGCCCGCAACAACGTCGGCGGGCACGCGAACCACAGCTTCTTCTGGGAGATCATGAGTCCCGACGGCGGCGGCGACCCGTCAGGCGC
>DASXQY010000157.1:0-2993 GCA_036506915.1 Gaiellaceae bacterium
TGATCGCGGCGCCCGAGTGGCACTACGTTCGTGACATCCTGTTGCCGCAGATCGAGGCCATGCCCGAACCGACGAAGTAACCCGGGGGGCGCGGCCGCTTTCGAAAGAACGAAGCGTCGGCAAGACCGTAGCTCCAAAAGACATGGCGACTCCTGCTTCGAAGTCCGGCCTGCTGCGGGGAGCGGTGCTCGCGGCCTACGCCGGCGGCTGGGTGCTCCTCGCGTCGGTCTATGCGGCGGCGTTCGCCGCGGGCGCCGTGCCGGTTGGGATGGCGCTGCGGGGCGCGGCCGCCGTCGTCCTGCCCAGCGCCCTCCTCGGGATCCTGTCGCTCGGGCTCGCCCGGCGCTGGCCCTGGACTCCGTCGGGACGCGGGACCCTCGCCGCCCGCCTCGTCCCCGCCGTCCTCGGCCTAACCGCGGCCGCGACGGCAGGGTGGCTACTCCTCATCTCTCTGGACAGCTGGATCACGCTCGGAACCGTCCGGATGCCCGCTCTGCCCATCATCCTCTTTCAGCTCGTAATGAACGGGCTCATCCACGTGGCGTTGACGGGGATCGGCTACGCGTGGCACACGGCCGCGGCTCTGCGGGACGCGCGCGACCTCGCGGCCCGCGCGGAGGTCCTGAGAGCCAGTGCCGAGTCGCAGCTCCTGCGATCGCAGCTCCAGCCGCATTTTGTGAACAACATGCTCCACGCCCTGCTGGGGCTCGTCCGGCGGGATCCGGCGCTCGCCGAAAGCGCGCTCGAGAGGCTCGGAGAGCTGCTGCGCTTCGGGCAGTGGGTACATCAGTCCGGGAGCGACTGGGTCCCGCTGTCGCGCGAGTGGGACTTCGTTCGCAGCTATCTCGAGCTCGAGCGCGTCCGCCTCGGCGATCGGCTGCGCGTTTCGCTCGAAGCGGACGAGTCGGCTCTCGAGGTGCCCGTGCCGCCGTTCGCGCTCCAGCCGCTCGTCGAGAACGCGATCATCCACGGCGTGGCCCCGCGGGCATCCGGGGGGCGCGTGGACGTCTCGATCCGGCGATCCGGAGGGCGCCTGCGCCTTGCGGTGAGCGATGACGGCCCCGGCGGCTCGGAGGCGGAAATCGCGGCGAGTCCCCGCATGGGCCTTCGGCTTCTCCAGGAGCGTCTCACGGCTCTGTACGCGGGCCGCGCGCATCTCTCCTTCGAGTCTCCGGCGAGCGGCGGCTTTCGGGTTCGTCTCGATCTGCCGGAAGACGCCGCTCCGGAGCCCGCTTGAGCGCGCGACGCCTGCGGGCGCTCATCGCCGAAGACGAGGCGCCGGCCAGGGAGAACCTCGTCGCATGGCTCGCGGAAGAGCCCGGGATCGAGGTCGTCGGCGTCGCGGTCGACGGACGGTCCGCTCTCGCGCTGGCCGAGGAGAAGCGGCCCGACCTGGTGTTCCTCGACGTTCGCCTGCCGGAGCTCTCCGGGCTCGAGGTGGCGCGGCGGATCCGGCATCCGGCCGAGCTCGTCTTCACGACCGCTTACGACCGGTATGCGGTGGCGGCTTTCGAGATCGGAGCCCTGGACTACTTAGTCAAGCCGTTCGGGCGGGCGCGCCTGGCCGCCGCGATCGACCGGGTGCGACGACGGCTCGGCGAGCCTTCGGTCCAGGCGAGCGAGCGCGCACGGAGCTCTCTAGCGCCGGGTCCCCTGACGCGTCTCTTCGCCCGCCAGGGAGACCGCATCGTTCCGATCGCGATCGAGGGAATCCGCCGCATCCAGGCTCGCGGCGACTATGCCGAAGTGCACGCGGCCGAGGGCGAGTTCCTCGTGAACGTGACGCTCGCCGAGCTCGCGGCGCGCCTCGACCAGGCGCGGTTCCGGCAGGTCCACCGCTCCCACATCGTCAACCTCGACGCCGTCCAGCACCTCCGCCCCCACGACGACCGCCGCCTCGCGATCACTCTCAAGGACGGGACCGTGATCGTCGCGAGCCGGGCGGCCTCCGAGGACCTCCGCCGCCTGGCTCGGTGAGGCCCAGAGGGGCCGTCACCTTAGACCTTGCTGCGATGGCCGATTCGCAGAACGCCACCACGGCGGCTTCGCGATCGCCGAGCGCCTTCTGAAGCTCCGGCTTCGCCGAGAGCGCGTCCTTGCCGGTGTCCCAGAGCGCCGAAGCGGCGGCCTGGCGAACGGATGGCTCCGGATCCGACAACGCCTTCGCCAGCGCCGCCACGGCCTCGGGATGCTTTCGTCCCCCGAGCCAGTGCGCCGCCTTCGCGCGGTCTTTCGCGTCCCGGTCCTTCGCCAGGGTCTTGCATATTCCTTGACGAGCATGTCTTCGTCGAACTGGGCTTGCCCAACAAATGGGGGAAGCGCCAGGAGGACGCAGATCACCCAGGCACGTCGGCTCATGATCACGCTACTTACTGGGTATCAGGTTATAGCGGGAGCCGTACACTGATCGAGAGATGCTCCACGTGACGCCGACCATCACCATTCGCGAAAGGGAGCTTTCCGAACGGTTCGTGCGCGCGTCGGGCCCGGGCGGCCAGAACGTCAACAAGGTGGCGACGGCGGTGGAGCTGCGGTTCGACGTCGGCGCGTCGTCGCTGGATGCGGACGTCAAGGCCCGATTGATCGCTCTGGCCGGCAAGAGGATGACGTCCGACGGCGTACTGCTGATCGACGGCCGGGAGCATCGCACCCAGGCGCAGAACCGCGCAGCGGCGAGGGAGCGGCTCGTGGAGCTGGTGCGGCGAGCGGCGGCGAAACCGAAGAAGCGGAGTAAGACGAAGCCGACACAGGCCGCGCGCGAGCGGCGCCTCGGCGAGAAGGTCCGACGGGCGCGTGTCAAGGCAGGGCGCGGAAGGGTGATGGGCGAGGAGTGACTCTGGGCGCGAAGCGCGCTGTCATCCTGATGAGCCCTTCGACTCCGCTCAGGGCAGGCTCCGCGACGAAGGATCCCGAGCTAAATTGCTATCCCAGCCTCAGCGCCAGTCTTCGAGCCGCAGATTTGGTACGCGGGAGAATTCGCGTACGTTGTGCGT
>DASXQY010000158.1:0-2294 GCA_036506915.1 Gaiellaceae bacterium
GCGTGAGCAGCCAGATAGCGAGCCGCAGCGAGCAGCGGCAGCTCAGCCTCGTCCGTACCTGCGAGCAGCTCGTGCTGGCGAATCGAAGCCTCGACGCACTGGATGGTGTGGAAGTTGCGGTTCTCGCGGACGAGCGCGGCGCCGAGCGCGGCTACTAGCTCGGCCGGGCTCCCTCCGGCGTCCAGGAAGGAGGCTGCGAGCTGCCCGGCCTCGTTCACCTGTTGCTGCCGGTCGAGTAAGCGCGGAAGCTCGTCCAGGAGGGCGTCCGGGTCGGCGCCCGGCTCGGGCTTCGGCAGCCTCGTGGCCGGCACGTTCAGGAACCGGTCGAGGTGGACGCTGGCGGCCGCGTCGAGCACGCCTCGCAGCAGCTCCGGCGACGGCGAGCGGCGGAGCCCCTGCTCGACGGCGTTCGCGAACGTGAACGTGTGCAGGGCGGTGTCCCAGTCGCCGAACTCGTTGCTGGTCGGGAAGCGGGCGATCCGGGTGGCGGCGGCGAGCGACACTGCCGAGGCGAGCTCGACCTCGGTGGCGCCGTCGCGCAGGGCTTGGACGAGCGCTCCGAGTAGCTCGGCCGGCTCACCGCCGAGAATCACCTCGACCAGGCCGGCGCGGCCGTCCCAGGCTCCACGCCGTTCGACCCCGGCCGCGAGCGCCTCCGGAAGCTGCTCGAACGCGCGCTCGAGCAGCGTGACGAGGTCGACCGGGTTGCGCCAGGCGTTCGCTTCCTCCATCCGCTCGGCGCCCGCGAGCTGGGTGGGCAAGGACGCGAGCACCGGCTCGGCCCGGTCCCAGCCGGCCACGTCAAGCGCCTCGAGCGCCTTGTTGACGAAGTCGAGCGTGTGGCTGCCGTCGAGGTAGCGGTGGTCGGTGGCGGCGGCGAACAGCATGTCCGCGAGCGCCCGCGGTGAGGCCCCGCCCCGGACGGCGGAGACGAGTGCCCGTTCCGCGCCCTCGGCGTCGCGCACCTCGACGAAGCCGCGGAACCAGAGCGCAAGGCGGTCCGGGCCCGGCGCGCGGCCCGGGAGCGGGTCGAGCGGGAAGCGCGGCGGGTCCATCGCCGAGTCGCCGGCGACGTCCGCGAGCCCATGGTAGAGGGCCGCACCCCGCTCGCCGGGATCGAGCCGGGGCGTCAGATTCATGAAGCACGTGAGCGTCGTCAGGCCGCGGAACCAGCCGCCCCCGCGGCGGGCCACGCCGAAGTCGAGCCCGGCGCGGAAGACGTCTACGCCGGTCGGGTCCGC
The DNA here is from genome assembly GCA_036506915.1 of Gaiellaceae bacterium. Classification (GTDB taxonomy): domain Bacteria; phylum Actinomycetota; class Thermoleophilia; order Gaiellales; family Gaiellaceae; genus AC-32. The sequence goes on from DASXQY010000158.1 coordinate 1,242, forward strand.
CTCCAGGAGCGCGATCGTCGCCTTCGCTAGCACGAGCGGAATGTCCCGCTCCAGCCCGTCGCCGAGCCGCTTGCGCTGGTGCGCGGCCGGGTCCTCGGGCGGGCTGAGGTCGACCAGGACGTCGTCGCCGTCGAGCTCGACCGCGAACCGCCGCAGCTCGTCGGCCCACTGGTCGAACGTGCCCCCCGTGCCGAGGTCAAAGCGAGCGTGGTGCCAGTGGCAGGTGAGAATCCCGTCGCACACCGTGCCGCGGTGAAGCGGAAAGCCCATGTGCGGGCACCGGTTGTCGACCGCGTACACCTCGTCGCCCTCGGCGAATAAGCACAGGGTGTGCCGGTCGAGGTTGACGGCGAGGCGCCCTGCCGCGCGCAGCTCGGAGAGCGATGCGGCGCGGGCGAGACGTCCGGGGACAACGGCGGTCATGGCGCTCCTCCTTGGCTCGACGCCCGTCAGGCTAGAACCTCAAGTAATATTGAAGTCAAGTGCCCGACGACTTGACCATCGGCGAGCTCTCCGCCCGCAGCGGCGTCGCGCCCTCCGCGCTGAGGTTCTACGAGGCTCAGGGGCTGATCGCCGCGCGCCGTACGAGCGGCAACCAGCGTCGCTACGACCGCTCCGTCCTTCGGCGGGTCGCGTTGATCCAGGCCGGCCGGGCGGCCGGGATCCGCCTCAAGCGGATCCGAGCCGCGCTCGACGGCCTTCCTACCCGCCGCACTCCCACGCGCCGGGACTGGGAGCAACTCTCTCGCGGCTGGCGCGACGACCTCGACCGCCAGATCGCCACCCTTCAGGCGCTCCGCGGCCGGCTGACGACCTGCATCGGCTGCGGCTGCCTCTCGATCGACGCCTGCGAGCTCCTGAACCCGGCGGACGAGGCCGCGGAGCAGGGCGCCGGCGCGCACTACCTGCTAGACAAGCGCGAGCTGGCGGTGGGCCTCGAGACCCGAGACGGCGACGCCGACGAGCCGTAGGGCGCCGGGACGGTCGGCGAGGGCGCGGTCGAGCAGGCCGCACGCGAGCTCCCAGATCCGCTCGGCGTCGTCGATTCCCACC
>DASXQY010000159.1:0-8895 GCA_036506915.1 Gaiellaceae bacterium
TACTCGTCGAACCAGAGCTCGTTCTCGAGGATGTAGTTGACGATCCCGCCGAGGAAGGCGATGTCGGACCCGGCGCGGATGCCGACCCACTTCGTCGCCATCGCGCTCGTGCGCGTGAAGCGCGGGTCGACGTGGATCACCTTCGCACCCCGTTCCCTGGCCTCCATCACCCACTGGAACCCGACCGGGTGGTTCTCGGCCATGTTCGAGCCCATGATCACGATGCAGTCGGAGTTCTGGAGATCCTGCTGGAACCCCGTTGCCCCGCCTCGTCCGAACGAGGTCCCCAGACCGGGGACCGTGGAGCTGTGTCATATGCGGGCCTGGTTCTCGACCTGGACGATCCCGAGGGCGACGCACAGCTTCTTGATCAGGTAGTTCTCCTCGTTGTCGAGGGTGGCGCCGCCGAGGTTGCCGATCGCCATCGTCCGGTTCGCCGGGCTCCCGTCCTGCGCCGTCTCCTCCCAGTTGGCCGCCCGGGTGTCGACGATCCGGTCGGCGATCATCTCCATCGCCTCGTCGAGCGGGAGCTCTTCCCAGCGCGTCCCATGCGGCCGCCGGTACCTGACCCTGTACTCGCGCAGCGGGCTCTGGACGTACGACTTCGAGGCCTGGCCCTTGGGGCAGAGGCGGCCGCGTGAGATCGGGCTCGCCGGGTCGCCCTCGATATGGGAGACCTCGCCGTCTTTCACGTGGACGAGCTGACCGCACCCGACGGCGCAGTAGGGGCAGATCGACTGGACGACGTGGTCGGCCTGATCGATCCGGGGCGTCAGGGCGCGGGAGCGCTCGGACTGGACGGCGCGTCCCAGGCCGAGGGGATCGCCCTCTTGGAGCTGCCGGAGGACCGGCCATCTCCCGACGAGCTCGCGAACCTTCACCGGCACTCTCCTTTGCCGAACCGCGGGAGCCTAAACGAATCGGGACACGATTCTTAGCCGGAGTTGGTTAACTCGGCACGTGAGCTTTGCGCGCCGCTGGGCCGACGGCTACCGGCTCGCCTGGGAGGCGGGAGATCCCGACGCTGCGGCTGCTCTGTACCGCGAGGACTGCGTGTTCCGCTCCGCGCCGTTTCGGGAGCCGGAGCCGCCGATCGACTACACGCGTCGCGTCTTCCCGGAGGCGACGGCCGGGGACGTCCACTTCGGCGAGCCGGTCGAGGAAGGCGACCGCGCTACCGTCGAGTGGTGGGCGACCCTCGTCATGCCCGACGGCTACGAGCAGACGCTCGCCGGCTGCTCCGTGCTCCGGTTCGACGAGGATGGTCTCGTGGCCGAGGCGCGCGACTACTGGCACCTCGAGCCCGGCCGGCGTGACCCGTCGCCCGGCTGGGGTCGCTGAGCTACGACAGCGGCGCAGCGGCAGTCTGCTCGAGCAGTGCCTCGGTTTCGGCGAGCGCCGGCTTGTAGCCCATCGACGAGAACAGCTCACGCGCCTCGCGAAGGGGCTCTTCTGCTCCCGGTTCGCTGATCGCGAGAAGACAGCGGCCCTGGCCGAGGAGGGCGTACGCGCGCTCGGGAAGGTTCCCGAACTCCTGCCACTGTCCGGCAGCTTCGGCGTAGAGAGTTGCCGCGACAGCGTGCTCGCCGGCGGCTTCGCGAAGCTGGGCGTTCGCTGCGGAAAGGGCATGCTCGTCGAGCGGGTAGCGCGGCTTGAGCCCGTCGGCAAGGCGCTTCGCGAGCGCCGCATCGCCGGACGTTAGGGCCGTTCGTACCATTTCCGCCAGTTGTCTCGCGTAGTAGGTCGACTCGCGGGCACCGGTTGTTTGCTCCAGTTCGCTAAGGAAGGCCGACGCACGTTCGGGAGCCCTTGCAATGAGCTGGGCTGCAGCTGCAGGCGCGAGTGCGAGTGCAACTACATCGGCGGCACCGACTTCCCGTGCCGTCTCGACAAGCCAGTCGGCCTCTGCGAGCGCCTCTTGTTCGCCGCGGGCGAGTCGGCTCGCAAGCTCGACGGCGCGCACCTCGGTGAGCGGGTGCACTGCACCGCGCGCCTCGAGTACACCGGCGAGGCGGGCGCCGCGTTCGAGTGCCTCCTCGGGTCGGCCGAGCTGAGCTAGTAGACCGGGGCAGTTGGCCTCGACCAGTGCCGCCGCCTCCGCCAAGCCGCGCTGCTCGCAGAAAGCGATCGCCTGCTCGAAGGCGGCGAGAGAGCTGGCTGGGCCCTGGAGCGGGTAGCGGACGAGGGCAAGGTTGTTCTGCAGGATCGCGGCGTCTCGGCCTGCTCCCTGTTCGAGGACAAGGGCGAGTGCCCGCTCCATCTCGTCAAGGCCGCCTGCGTCGCCGACATAGAAACGCGCGAAGCCGCGGTAGCCGAGCGCGCGCGCCGGCTCGGGCAGGCCAAGCGACTCAGCGAGCGTCGCCGCTCGCTGAGCGGCGGCGATCGCTTCCTCGTAGGCGCCATCGATTACCTGTGCGTTCGCGAGCTGCGCGTAGGCGTCGACCAGCGCAGGCCCAGGCGCTTCCTGTTCGAGCAGTGCAACAGCCTCGGCTGCAAGCGCGACGTGCCTTCCTTCGCCTCGGCCGAGGGCGATCCGCGAGCGGAGCTGGAGCGCCCGCGCGGCGGCCTCTTTGGTGCCGTGACCGCGGAGAGAGGCGAGCGCCTCGTCAAGCGCTTCGGCCGCCTCGCGCGGGCGGCCGGCCTGGAAGACAGCGTCCGCCCAACGAAGGAAGAATTCCGGTCGAGCGGGGTCCTCGGGCGGCGTGAGCTCGAGCGCTCGAGCGAGCCGCGCCTCGGCCTGGGCGGTATCGAGTCCGAGCGCCCGCTCGCCCGCGAGGACGAGGAACCGGCGTGCGGGCAGCGCCAGCTCGTCTGCCTGCGCCGTGTCGCCGGCCGCCGCCGCGAGTTCGAGCGCCTGCAGATAGTGGTGCGCCAGGACCTCGGCCAGGTCCTCGACGCGCTCGCCGCCCTTCCGCTCGATCCAGGCGGCGGCGGCCCGGTGCCGGCGCGCGCGCTCAGCACGCGGGATCTGGCTGTAGGCGACGTCGCGCACGAGCAGGTGCCAGAACGAATATTCGCTCTCGCCCTCCATCGAGCTGCGCCGGGCGGGACGGACGAGCTCCTTCAGCGCCAACTCGTGCATCGCCAGCTCGACCTCGGCTAGGTCGCGGCTGCCGATCTCCGCGACCGCGCCTGCCCAGAACACCTTCCCGACGACGGCCGCGTCCTGGAGCAGGCTCTTCCGCTCGGGCGAGAGCGTGTCCAGGCGGGCAGCGATCAGCGCCTGCACGCTCTCGGGCAGCGCCGTCTCGTCGAGCGCGACGCGCCGGTCTTGGAGCAGGCGCACGAACTCCTCCGCATACAGCGGATTGCCGCCTGCCCGCTCCAGAATTGCCGTTTCGAATTCGGGGCTGAGGATCGCACTGGTGACGAGATGGGAGACGAGCTCGGCGGTCTCCTGATCGGTAAGCGGCGAGAGGTTGATCGTGGTCGCGTTCCTGAGGCCGGCACCCCAACCGGGCCGGCGCTCGTAGAGCTCGGGCCGTGCAGCGCACACCACCAGCAGCGGCACGCCCTGGGACCACTCGGCTAGGTGCTCGAGGAAGTCGAGCAGGGCCGCGTCGGCCCAGTGCACATCCTCGAACACGAGCACAGTTGCACGATCCGAGGCGATGCCTTCGAGGAAGCGGCGCCAGGCCGTGAAGAGCTCTTGGCGCTCGGCCGGCGTGGCGGCTTCGGCGCCAACGAGCGGCGACAGTCGCTGCAGCAGCCACTGCCGCTCGGGCTCGTCGGGAGAGACAGCGGCGTCCAGCTTGGCCACAGCGGCTTCTGCCGAGTCGGACTCGAGGATGCCGGACTCCGCCTTGACGATCTCGCCGAGGGCCCAGAAGGTGATTCCCTCGCCGTAGGGGAGGCAGCGGCCCTGCCGCCAGCGGAACAGCCCCGGCTTCGCGTCGGTGTAGGAGCTCAGCTCGGCGATCAGCCGCGTCTTGCCGACACCCGGCTCGCCGACCACCGTCACAAGCTGCACCGCGCGCTGCTGGGCCGCCCGCTCGAAGATCCCGATCAGGAGCGGCTTCTCCAGCTCGCGGCCGACGAAGGGCGTCCTGAAGCCGTCGCTGACGTCGCTGCCGAAGCGGGAGCGCGCCGCCTGCGCGCGGCAGAGCCGGAGCGGCTCGGCCTTCCCCTTGGCCGCCACCGGCGGCAGCGGCTCGTAGTCGAAGAGCCGGCTCGTCGCCCGGTAGGTCTGCTCGCTCACCGCGACGCCGTTGATCGGCGCCGCGCTCTCGATCCGGGCGGCCGTGTTGACGACATCGCCGGTGACGATCCCCTCTCCCTGCTCGGGTCGGGCGCCGACGGCGACCACAGCCTCGCCGGTGTTGATCCCGATCCGCACCCGCAGGTCGAGTCCCGGATCGGCCTTGTTCAGGTCGGCGATCGCCTCCAGGATCCTCAGCCCCGCCCGCACCGCCCGCTCGGCGTCGTCCTCGTGGGCGACCGGGGCGCCGAAGGCGGCCATCACGGCGTCGCCGACGAACTTCTCGACCGTGCCGTCGTAGCGCTCGATCTCCTGGCGCAGGCGGGCGTGGTAGGGCCGAATGCGGGCGCGCACGTCCTCGGGGTCCTGCTGCTCGGAGTCGGCGGTGAAGCCGACCAGGTCGCAGAAGAGGACGGAGACGATCTTGCGCTCCTCGAGAGTCGCTCGCGGCGCAAGTTCGGCCAGCGGTGCGGCGCACTCGTTGCAGAACTTCGCCCCCTCGGGGTTCTCCTTGCCGCAGCTGGAGCAGATCGCCACCAACCGAGTCTAGGACAGGACTTTTGCAAGGCAAAAGGGCGCTGCCGTCGCTTGGGTCGGCCCGGACGCGTAGAACTCCAGCGTTGAGTCTCAAGCTCCGCCCGGCCTTCGCCGGCTTGACCGTGCTTGTCGCGGCCGCCGTCGCGATCGCGTTCGCAGATTCCTCGATCGTCGTGCTCGCCTTGCCGCAGCTCTACGGCGAGTTCGACACGTCGATCACCGGAGTCGCCTGGGTCGTGACCGCGTACAACGCGGCGGTCGCCCTTGCGGCGCTCGTGCTCGTGCTCTTCGTTCATCGCCTCGACGCGGGCCGCGTGCTCGCGGTGGGACTGGTGTTGTTCCTCGCCGCCTCGGTCGCGTGCGCGCTCGCCGGCGATCTCACGTTCCTCGTTGCGGCGAGGAGCGTGCAGGGCCTCGGCGCCGCGCTCCTCCTCGCCGGCTCGCTCCCGGTACTCGCTGCGCTGACGGGCTCGACGGCGGCCGGCGGCAGCGTGTGGACGCTTGCCGGGACATTCGGAGCGGCGCTCGGGCCGGCGCTCGGCGGGGTGCTCACGCAGGCCTTCGACTGGCGCGCGATCTTCGCCGCCCAGGCGCCGGTGGCGGCCCTCGCGCTCCTCGTCGCCGTGCGTATACGGCCCGGGCCGGTGCTGGACGAAGGCTGGCGACCGTCGCTCGCTCGCACGCTGCCGGCGAACATCTGTCTCGGGCTCGTCTTCGGAGCGCTCGTCGGCGCGCTGTTCCTCGCCGTCCTGCTCGTGATCAGCGTCTGGAGCTACTCGCCGATCGGCGGCGCGCTCATCGTCAGCGTCCTTCCGGCGGCGGCGCTTGCCGCCCAGCCCCTCGCGCGCCGCCTTCCCAGCCTGACCGCCGTCTGGGGCGGGGCCGCCATGCTCGCGGGAGGGCTCGCCGGCCTGGCGCTGCTCCCTTCGGCGAGCGTCGGCTTCGCGCTGAGCGCCCTCGCCCTCTGCGGCGCAGGGCTCGGCCTCGCGGTCCCCCTCCTCTCCGACGCTGCGCTCGTGCCGGGGCCCGGGCTGGCGCGCAGCGGCACGCTCACGGTCGGCATCCGCCACCTTGGCCTCGTGCTCGCGCTCGCGTCGATCGCGCCCATCCTCGCCTCGGAGCTGCCGCGTGCCGGCGATCGGGCGCTCCTGAAGGCGACGGCCGTTCTGCTCGACTCGCCCGTCGGGCTCGACAAGAAGGTCCCGGTCGCGCTCGACCTCCGAGGCGCCTTCGCCGAGGCTCGAGCCGGGGAGACCCCCGACCTGGCCCAGCCGTTCGACGCGCACGGCGCCCGGCACGATTCCGCCCTCGCCGCGACCCGCGACGACCTCGTCGGCACGATCGAGACGACGCTCACGCGAGCCTTCCGGCCAGCGTTCTTCGTGTCCGCCGCGTTCGCGGCGCTCGCCGTCCTGGTGGTCCTCCTCTTCCGCCGCGGGGTCGTCTCGTGACCCGTCGACGGGCCGAGACCGTCCTCGCCACGCTCCTCGCCGCCGCGCTCGTGTTCGTCGCGGTCGAGCTCGCAAAGGGCGCCCTGAGCGAGCCCGCGCCGGCCCTGGCGAGCCCGTGCCGCCCGCGGGAGGTGCAGACCGCCGGAGGGCTCGACGCGACGATTCAGCGAATCGTCCTCGACGGGCTCGACGGAGCGGCCTGCCGTCTGCACACTAGCCGCGAGGAGCTCGTCCTCTCGCTCGGGCGAGGAACCGGGTTCCGGCGGCGCTGGGACCAGCGGACGATCGAGATCGCGCTGCGGGCGGGCCTGCTCCATTCGGTGGACGAGGCCGAGCGTCGCGGAGACGTCCCGGAGTACGTCGCGTCCGTCCTGCGCCGGGTCATCCGGGCGGCGCCGATCGACCGGCTGATCGAGGGAGGGATCCGCCTGAGCGACCTGATCGGCTAGGTCCCTGGCCTGGTTGTCGGTTGACGCTGTCGCATCTGTTTGCGAGCCTTCCCCAGCCGGGTCGCCTGCCCATCGGGGGGACCAGCTACCGGCGGCCGGCTGAGGAGGGTCTCATGGGATCTCGCTGGCTTCTTGTTCCGATAACTACGGCGCTTGTCGTTGCCTTCAGCGGTGTGGCCTTCGGCCTCAGCGGCAACGTCAAGGTCACCCGCGACGACACCTCCGCGAGCTACCTCCGCTACGACGGGTCGAGCGACGCAACGACCACGGCGTGCAGCACGGGGAGGCGCTCGCAGAACGAGCCGACGGTCGCGGTCGACCCGCACAACAGCCAGGTCGTCACGGCCGGGTCGAACGACTACTGCGCCGCAATCGTCAACGGCGACACCTGGGCGGGCTACTACCGCTCCACCGACGGCGGCTCCACCTGGCAGGACAGCCTCGTCCCCGGGTACCCGGCCGACTCGTCTGCGGCCGGCCTGGCCTCTCCGGCCCACGGCAGCTGCGCCGCCGCCGGCGATCCGTCGCAAGCCTTCGACGCGGACGGACGGCTCTTCTACGCCTTCATCTGCTTCAACCGCACGAAGCCGATCAACGGCAGCGTCTACGTGGCTCGCTACACGAGTGACGGGAGCGCCTACGACCGAACCGTGCTGATCAAGCGCGGATCGCCGTCCGGCCAGTTCTTCGCCGGGCTCTTCCAGGACAAGATCAACCTGACCACCGACCAGACCGCGGGTCCGTACTCCGGCAACGTCTACGTGGCGTGGTCGCAGTACAACGGGTTCGCGTCAAACAACGCCGTCCTCTTCTCCCGCTCCACCGACCACGGCCTCACCTACTCGCCGCCGCTCCGCGTCACACCCGTGGAGCGGGGCGCGTCCTTCACCGACCTCGCCGTGGGGCCCGACGGCGCCGTCTACCTCACCTACATCACGTACGCCACGCCCTCCAGGCCGACCACCGACATCTGGCTCCTGAAGTCGACGAACGGCGGAGTCTCCTTCGGCTCGCCGGCGCACGTGGCGACGATCGCCATTTTCGACTCGAGCGAGTTCAGTGGGAACGGTGCCGTTGACTGCGGCGACGGGCCTTTCGCCTGCCCGAGCGGACTCACGTTCTCCCGCTTTTCGAGCGCGCCTGCGGTCGCTGCGGATGCAACCGGGGTGCACGTGGTCTGGAACGGTGAGCTCGCGAGCGGGCAGTCGAAGGTCTTCGTCCGCAACTCACCGAACGGCGTGACGTGGCCAACCGCGGCGAAGGCCCTCGACACCGTCGCGGCCGGCCACCAGTGGACGCCGGACATCGCGTCTGCCAATGGAGTGATCACGGTCGTCTTCTACGACTCCCGCGACGACGGGTCCTACTCGCCGACCCTCCCGCCGGGCGACACCTCGGGCGGTACGAACTCCGGCGACGTGGTGAACACGTTCGTGGCCAAGTCGACCAACGGCGGAGTGGGCTGGAGCGAGAACGAGATCTCGACGCACGGCAGCAACTTCAACTGGGAGACCCACGGGTCCCGGCGCGACCCGTTCTGGGGCGACTACATCTACGTCTCGGCGGCCGGGAGCACCGTCGTCGCCACCTGGACGGACTCCCGCGATCTCGTTCCCGGGAGCGACCCGCGTGAGACGGGCGCCGACGACGACCACGACGGCTTCGACGTCTACCAGCCGTCGTGCACCTACGTGCCGAACGACATCAACGCTCTGTCCTACTCGTCTCCCCTCATCAGCGACCCGTGTCTGTCGCAGGGAGGGCTGGACCAGAACATCTACGCGGCGAGCGGCTGAGCTCGCGCCGGCTTAGGTCTGCGAGCGCCCGGGCTCGAACCCGGGCGCTCGCAGCGCCCTGGCCTCGGTCTTCCCGCTACCGCTCCGGAAGCCGGCCGGACCGAAAGCGCGCGTAGGATGCGACGCGTGGAGCTCGTCCATACCTGCTATCGCATCACCGACCCGGAGCGGTCGGTCGCCTTCTACGAGGCGCTCGGCTTCGAGAAGCGCCGCGAGCTCCCGATCCGGGACGAGGCGGTCAACATCTTCATGGGCCTCCCCGGTGACGGCGACCGGCTCGAGCTGACCTACAACTTCGGGGTGAAATCATACGAGCTCGGCACCGGCTACGGGCACATCGCGCTGACCGTCGAGGATCTCGACGGCGCGCTCGACCGCCTCGCGGAGCAGGGCATCGAGCCGGAGCGCCCGCCGTACACCGTGCGCGAGGGCGGCTCGCGCCTCTGCTTCGTCCGCGACCCGGA
>DASXQY010000160.1:0-5766 GCA_036506915.1 Gaiellaceae bacterium
CGGCGCTCGCGTCGGCGCCGCGCATGAAGCTCACCGGGCCGCTCGCGTAGCCGCCCTTCGAGAGCTGCTCCTTCGAGGAGCGCAGCTTCGAAAGGTTGACCCCCGAGCCCGAGCCGCCGCGGAAGATGATCCCCTCGCGCCGGATCCAGTCGAGGATCGACTCCATCGAGTCGTCGATCGAGAGGATGAAGCACGCCGAGCACTGCGGCTTCTCTTCGAAGCCGACGTTGAACCAGACCGGCGAGTTGAAGGCGGCGTACTGGTTGACCAGGATCGCCTTCAGCTCGGCCTCGAAAGTCTCGGCCTCCTCCTCGCTCGCGAAGTAGCCGCCCTCGCGGCCCCAGGCGCCCACGGTCGAGACGACGCGGCCGATCATCTGCTTGACGCTCTGCTCGCGCTCGGGCGAGGACATGCGGCCGCGGAAGTACTTCTGCGCGACGATGTTCGTCGCGGTCTGCGACCAGAACTTCGGGAACTCGACGCCCTTCTGCTCGAAGACGGCGGAGTCCTTGCCGGGGATCAGGGCGTCACGCGTCTCCCAGTCGATCTCCGCGAACGGATCGCGATCCGCGATCGTGAAGAACCGGCGCACGCCGAGGCTCGCAGCCTCGTCCGTGACTGCGTTCTCGAGTCGCTCCGCTGCGATCTCGACGGTCTCCAACTCCTTTGCTGACGCCATGCCTCGACCTCCTGGACCTAGACTGAATCGTATGTCTTGCGCCTGGCCCGGCGCGCGGTGCGCGGGTCGAGCGGACCAGCCAATCTAGAGCCGGGGTCGGACGGAATCTCAGGCCGCGTGGGCCGGCAGATGTCGCTCGATGAGCGCGCGGCAGAGCTCCTGCTGGCTGCTGGCGAGCTCGAGGCGGTTCTGCTCGAGCAGCGGGCCGCTCGCGCCGAAGCTCCGCAGCTGCTGTCGCTGGGCGACGAGCTCGGAGATCCGGTCCCGCAGCTCCTCGACCCGGTGCTCGATTCCCACAACGCTCATGACTTAAAGAGTCGCTCCCAAACGTGTCAATCGCATGTGGAAAGCGTTAGAAAAGTTGCGCAACGTGCGGCCGAACTTTCCACCGACGCGCTGTGGAGAGACGCGGCCTGTGGAGATCTCTACGGCGAGGGTGGGGTCGACCGCCTTGCTCGGACGGCCCGGATTCGCCTCGTCGCCGTCATCCCGGCGGCGCTCAGGAGAAGCAGGCCGCCGAGCGAGGCGAGCACGAGCAGCGGGATCGGGATCGAGTCGGCGCTCGTCGTGCCGAGGTTGTCGATCGCACGGCGGTAGAGCGAGGGCGGCGGGTGCACCTGGAGCGAGCGGTTCGGGCCGGCGTTCGACGAGTCGGGGATGCCGAACCGCTTGGCGCGGTCGAGGTTCGCGCGCCGGTCGAGCTGGGCCTGGAGGGCGGCCTGGATGTCGTCGGTGATGTTCGAGTAGTCGCGCAGGTCCTCCGGGACCTGGTCGAGCGCCGCGCGCAGGCAGCTGATGGGATAGGTGCGGGTGAGCTCTCCGTGCTGCGACCAGTCGTCGATCACCTGGCGCGCGCACGACTTCGCGGCGGCCGTGCCGGGAAGCGCGAGCCCGAGCAGGCCGACGGCGAGGGTGGCGGCGAGGACGGGCAGGATGGCGGCTAGACGTAGGCGCATGCGGTAGCTCGGGCAAACGAGCCGTCGCCCGAGTGTGCCTGAGGGCGGTGAGCCGATGGTGATTTCCATGTAAGCGTTTTGTAAACAGGGGCGCGGTCCATCCGGGTGTTAGTTTCCGCGGCTGATGCCGGAGCCCTTCGCACGCTGGGCGGCGCCGCTGCTGCTCGGCGCGGGAGGCTGTCTCGTCGCGGCTTCTGCGCTCTTCTCGGAGGGGTCTTCCGACAACCGGCTGATCTGGTTCGGGCTGGCCGCGCTGGCGCTGGCGGGGACGCTCGGCGCGGGCGTGCTCGCGGGGCTGCCGCGGCCGGCGCCGGGTCGCGCGGCGCTCGTCGCGCTCGGGCTTTTCGCGGCGTTCGTCTGCTGGAACGGCATCTCGGTGCTCTGGTCGATCGAGGCGGACCGCTCCTGGGACTACTTCAACCGCGGCCTCGTCTACCTCGCTTTCGCGCTGGTCGGGCTGGCGCTGGGGGCCTACGTGCCGCGGGCTCCGCGGGTCTGGGCGTTCGTCCTCTGCGTCGCGTTCGCGCTCGCCCTCGGTTGGGCGCTGCTCGGGAAGGCGGTGCCGGCGCTCGGCTCGGAGTCGGGCCGGATCGCGCGCCTGAGCTCGCCGATCGGGTACTGGAACGCGCTCGCGCTGCTCTTCGACATGGCGTTGCCGCTCGGTTTGTGGCTCGCTGCGCGCCGCGAGCACCCGCACTGGCTGCGGGCCGCGGGGGTGGTCTACGTCTACGCGCTCGTGGTCGGGCTGCTCCTGACGTACTCGCGCGGGGGCGTGGTCGTCGCGGCGGTCGCGGTCGCTTTGTGGCTCGTGCTCGGGCGGCCGCGGGTCGAGAGCGCGGCCGCGTTGCTGCTCGGGGGCGGGGCTGGGCTCGGCGTGGCGGTGTGGGCATTCTCGCGTCCGGGCCTCTCCGAGGACCTCCAGGCTCATGCGGTGCGGGTTCACGACGGCGCCTGGTTCGCGCTCGTCTTCTCGCTGGCCGCGGTCGCCGTCAGCGCCGTCGCGTACGCGGGGTCGCTCGTGGAGGAGCGGCGGCCGCTGACCGCGGGGCGACGGCAGCTCGTCGGCCGGGCGGCGCTGGCGGTGCTCGCTTTGGGCGCGTCGGTCGCGGTGATCGCGCTCGTCGTCGAGTCGAAGCCGCAGGGCTGGTTCCGCGACTTCACGCAGCAGCCGACGAACCCGAGCCAGACGGTCGGGCCGGGTCGCCTCGCGAACATCAGCTCGACGAGCCGCTGGCAGTGGTGGAAGGAGGCCTGGCACGCGTTCGAAGAGCAGCCGCTGCGCGGGACCGGGGCTGGGACGTTCGAGCTGACGCACCGGCTGCTGCGCTCGAACTCGATCGTCGTGACCGAGCCGCACAACGTTCCGCTTCAGTTCCTGAGCGAGACCGGGATCGTCGGCTTCCTGCTCGCGCTCGGGTCGGTGGCGGCGGCGGGGTTAGGGGTGGTTGGGTTGGTTCGCGGACTGGATGGCCCGGACCGGGTCGCGGCGATCGCGCTGGGGGTGCTCGCTGTTGCGTACCTGCTTCACTCGATCCTCGACTTCGACTGGGACTTCGTCGCGGTGAGCGGGCCGTCCTTTTTGACCGTCGGCGTCCTGCTCGGAGCCGGAACGGTGCCGGTGGCCGAGCGGCGGGCGTTCCTCGCGCCGTTGCCGGCTGCCCTGGCGGTCGTGGTCGCGCTCTCGCTCCTGACGCCGTGGTTCGCCGAGCGCGCGACCAGGGCGGCGATCGCGGCCATCGACGACGGGCGGCCGGTTCAGGCGGTGCGGGACGCGCGGGACGCCCGCTCGCTCAATCCGCTCTCTCTGGATCCGTTGCTCACGCAGGCCGCGGCCGAGGTGCAGCTCGGTGACCTGGAGGCCGCGGGGGCGCTCTACGTTCGCGCGGTCAAGCTCCAGCCCTTGAACTGGTGGCCGTGGTACCGGCTCGGCCTCTTCCAGTTCGAGCAACAGCAGTACGAGGAGGCGATCCCGCCGTTGAGGCGCGCGCTCGAGCTCGACCCGCAGGGCTCGCTCGCTCCCGAGTTGTTGAAGGAGGCGCAGGCTCAGGTCGGCTAGAACGGCCGCCCCGGCAAAGCCGGGGCGGCCTCTTATGGTCGGCGTCGCAAGCGACCGCCTTAGGACGCGCGGGCGCGGAGCCAGATCTGCGTCCAGAACGGGCCGAGCAGGCGGTAGACGACCGGCTCGACGAGATGAGCCGCCGTCTCGCGCGGGGTGTTCGAGAAGAGCCGCTTGCGGTTGTTGTGGAAGCGGCGGACGTCGGTGAAGCCCGCTTCGCGCATGAGCTTCTTGAGGGTGCGAGGGCTGTAGCCGAGCTCGGTCACGCCGTATTCGCCGGCGGCGTCGCGCCCCTGGAACCTGTGCTTCCAGTTCGGCTCGGCGAGGAGGATGCGTCCACCGGGCTTGAGCGCGCGGTGGGCGGTCGCGAGGACGAGGTCGGCGCGGGGGCTGTGGTGGAGGGCGTCGTAGAGGAGGCACGTGTCGAAGCGGCGGCCGAGGTCGAGCAGCTCCATGTCTGCCGCCTCGAAGCGGACGTCGAGGTTCTCCGCCTCGGCCTGCTCGCGCGCAATCTCGATCATCTCGGGCGAGATGTCGTAGCCCTCGGCCTGGACGCCGTGGCGGGCGGCGAAGCGGGTCATCCAGCCGGAGCCGCAGCCCAGCTCGCAGAGGGTCGTGCCGGCGTGGAGGTCGAGGAGCTGGAGGACGTAGCCGAAGTCGATCAGGAGCCGGGCGGTCTCGCGCGGGTCGTGCCCGAACGGCTTGGAGCGGATCCAGGCGCGGCCCTCCTCGCCGGCGGCGCGCGGGTAGTCGATCTCGGCTTGCTTGCGCCCACCTTCGCCCGTCACGACGGGATCATAGGGTGCGTCTTCGGTGTCAGACGCCGTGACGGAGGTTGCGCTAGCCGCCGACGACCACGGCGAGCTGGGCGCCCAGGAGGTCGCGCGGGCGCAGACCGTCGAGCGGCGAGACGAGGCCGACGCGAAGGTCGCGGGCGAGGCGCAGGGCTTCCGGGCGGCGGCCGGCGCGGTACATGACGACGGTGCGGCCGTAGCCCGAGCGCGGCGCGTTCCCGACCTCGCCGATCAGGTACCCGCGCGCGCGCACGCGCGAGGCCTCGGATGCCGCAGCGCCGCTGATCCCGTTGCCGTTCAGAATCGTGACCGAGGTCGCGCCGCGCGGGAGGAGCGGCCTGGCCGGTGCGCTCGGGGATTTGCTCGCCTTCTGCTTCGTCGCGGCCTCGGCGCGGGCGTGATGGATCATCGGCCTTGCGAGAAAGACCGCGCCGACGATCACGAGCCCGAGCAGCTCGAGCGCCGCGATTCCTCCGGCGACGACCGCGATCGTGCGCCAGGGATGATTCCGGGTGCTGGAGAGCGTGTGCTCCACGGGGATCGTCCGATTCGCCGCGTACAGGCCCGATCCTGCTAGCAACACCGCCGCAGGTCACGACCGTCGTAATAGACGAGCGCGGACGGCGAGCGCGACGGCATCGGTGTCGCGTCGACAAGGAGTCCGAGCCCGATTCGCCGCTTCCCAGGCGGCCTCGAGTACGAGCAGTCGCCCGTCAGGGAGCTCACGGGCCGGAGCGCGGGGAAGTCGAACGGCGCGTCCCAGGTGGCGGTGCCCCGGTAGGCGGACCCGTTCGGTGCGAAGCGGACGGCGCCGGGACGCTGCTCACGGACTACGACGTGCGTGCAGATCGCGGTCGTGAAGTCGGGGCTCCGGTCGGAGAAGGCCTCGCTGAGGTCGCCGCCGGTGAAGACGTGGGCTGTGCGGTAGTTCTCCGGGGCGCCCAGGAGGATCAGCTCCCCGCCCGGCGGAGCGAGCCGTTCGGCCTGCCGCACGACTCGCGCCGAGATCCGGCCGGCGTGGATCCAGTCGAAGGAGCTGTAGAGCGAGAGGGCAACCCCGAGCGCGAGCGCGCCGGCGGCCACCACCCGGGAGACTCCGGCCGGCGGGAGCAGGCCCGCCAGCGCCAGCGCGAGGCCGACCGACGCCAGCAGCATCAGCCGCTCGCCGTTCGTGTTGTTCAGGTCGACGGCCAGGTTCAGGAGCGGCGCGATCGAGATTGCGAACCAGGCCAACCCGACGAGAACGAGCCGCTCCGGCCGCCGCCGCGCCCGCCAGGCCGC
>DASXQY010000161.1:0-13155 GCA_036506915.1 Gaiellaceae bacterium
CGCCTCGACGAGCCCGGCAGCGTCGCGCTCGAGCGTGGGCACGAGCCGGGTCCCGAGCGCGATCGCCAGCACCGAGCGCCGGGCGAAGCCCGCCGACTGGACCAGCCGGTCGTGGTCGAGCAGGAGCGCGTAGGCGGCGAATGCGAGCGCCACCGCCGTCAGCCGTAACCCCTGGAAGAGCCCATTCCGCAGCTCCTCGCTCGTCACGTCGAGCGTCCCGAGCACCGGCACCGTGGGACCGGTCCAGAGCGGATGCGAGCCGACCGTCGCGACGAAGGGCGTCAGCACCGCCACGGCGAGTCCCGTGGAGAGCGCGCCGGCCAGGTAGAGCCGACGCCTCTGGGCCGGGGCGCGCAGGCAGACGACCAGCAGGAGTACCGCGATCGCGGCAACTGACTCGGTGCGGTTCGCCAGCAACGCGGCCGCGACCAGGCCGGCAAGAAGCGCGGCCGCCGGTGCGGGGCTCACTGCCTCACCCCGTAGCGAAAGCGGAACGGCCAGCGCACCTTGGCGAGCCGCCGCATGTCACCGAAGAAGAGCATTCGCACCGGCGATCCCGGCGGGGCGCCTGTCCTCTCGAGCCTCGCCTCTAATCGCGTGACGCCCCTCAACGCCCCCGCGACGAAGAGCACGTTCGCGTCGTCCGGGATCTTCGCCGTCGCGACGACGGCGCGCGCGTGCAGCCGCCTGGCGATCTTCCGAACGAGCAGGTTGCTCGGATCGAGCGCCGCTACCACCGCCGGCCTTCGCTTCCCGTCATAGCCGTGCAGGAACGGCTCCGGGAACGAGCCGACCACGACGGGGTCTTGGGCCGGGTCGCGCCACGGGCGGAAGTCCCACCACTCGACGTCCCCGGTACGGAGCCGGTACTCGGCCGAGCTCCGGTCGGCCAGGTAGCCGTTGACGTAGTAGAACCAGGCGCGGCGGCCGTGTTCGTCGACACCGTCGACCGAGTGGACGTAGCGCCCG
The DNA here is from genome assembly GCA_036506915.1 of Gaiellaceae bacterium. Taxonomy (GTDB): domain Bacteria; phylum Actinomycetota; class Thermoleophilia; order Gaiellales; family Gaiellaceae; genus AC-32. The sequence goes on from DASXQY010000161.1 coordinate 970, forward strand.
CCGTAGCGCGTCCCGACCTTCGCAACCCGCTCGAGGCCCTGCATCGCCGTCAGCCCGGCCGGGACCTTCGCGACGTGCAACACGATCGCCCCGCGGTCGCGCGTCACCCACACGGTCGCGCGGCCGGAGCCGCTCGTCGCCGAGCCGCATCCGGCCAGGGCGACCGCGCCGAGAGCCGCTAGGGCGAGCCGCCTCACCGCAACGCGTTCGAACGGACGGCGCCCTTCAGCGTCGCCGTGACGAGCCCGCTGTGGCGGCCGATGCACGCCGAGCCGGTTCGCGCACGAACGGCGCGGCGACCCGCGTGCAGGAGGGCGCCGCGGGCGGGGCTCGTCTTGCCGTTGTCGTCCTGGGCGAGCACGCGGTAGCAGCCACGCTTGGTCGTCTGCAACACGAGCGTCGGCGGCCCGCCGGTCGTGCCGAAGGTGGCCCAGTACCAGAGCACGCGGTCGCCGTCCTTCAGCGTGACCGTGTCCGCGCCGACCGGCGGGGAGACGCCGTTCACCTTGAAGACCCAGCCGCTCGAGCCGGAACCGGCGTAGCGGCCGACCTGGTCGACGTACGGCCCGAAGGACGAGAGCGTCACGTGGTAGTAGAACTCGCCGGCGAGACTGGCGGAGTCGAGCGCATCGAGCGCGTTCGCCTTTACCGTGAGCGTCGGCTCGGTCGAGCCGAAGATCGTCCGAGTCTTGCCCTCCACCCGGACGTGCACGCGCACGGCCAGCGCTGCCGGGACGAGCAGGAGCGCCGCCACGCCGACGACGAGAGATGTCGAGAGACGCCTGGACACGAATCCTCCTTCCGCGAGGGGTTCGAGTGCGCGGCGGGCGGCAGGTCTTCTGACTCGGGGCTCCCTCCCTCGCCGCCTTCCCGGCCCGCGGGCCAGTGGCATCTCGGCGCGGGAGCGTCTCCCCTCACAGCGGCGGGACCGTCCCGGACTCGCACCGGGTTCCCGTACCGCTCGCCTATCCGGCGCGAGCCTATCATGGCCCCCGCGATGGCTCTCCCGCGGCGATTCTCTACCTGGGCGCCGGTCGTCCTCTGGGCGGCGGTGATCTTCGCGCTCTCCTCGATCCCGAGCCTCGGCACCGGCCTCGGCGTCTGGGACACGATCCTGCGCAAGGGCGCCCACATGAGCGAGTACGCGATCCTCGCGCTCCTGCTTCTGCGCGCGCTCGGCCGCGATGTCCCCGCGTTCCTGATCGGGCTCGGCTACGCGGCCACCGACGAGCTGCACCAGCTTTTCGTCCGCGGCCGCCATGGCTCCCCGGTCGACGTCGCGGTCGACGCGGCCGGCCTCGCGCTCGGACTGCTCGTGTTCCACGCCTCCAGGTCTTGGACGCCGTCGCGATCGACCTAGACGGCGCGCTCGGGGACACCCGGCCGCTCTGGCACGACTGGGTCGAGGACGTCTCCCGGCGAGCGCGGTTGGAGGCGGAGCTCCCGGCGGATAGGGCCGCGGCCGCGGCGGCCCTCGACTCGGCGCTGCCCAACTGGCGCGACCTGCTCGAGCGCTTCGCCGAGGATCGCGCTCCCGTCTACCTCCGCCCCGACGCGCGCGTCAGCGCGGCGCTGCGGCGGCTCCAGGAGAGCGAGGTCCGCGTCGGCGTGTTCACGGACGCGCCGGCGCCGCTGGCGCGCGTTGCCCTGGCGCAGCTCGGCGCGGCGCGGCGGGTCGACGCCGTCGAGTCCGGCGGCGGCGCCCTCGACCGGCTGCTCGCGGAGCTCGGCCCGCAGGCGCGGATCGTCCGCTCGAGCCTCGAGCTGATGGCCGCCGCTCCGTAAAATCGGTGTCGTGCCCGAACGTAAGAGCTTCGACGACAGGCAGCTGGACGCGATCCTCGAGCGGCTGGACGCGCTCCGGACCGAGCTCCAGACGCTGAACCGCCGGCTCGACCACACCGAAGGCTTCATCGCGGTTGCGCACGAGCTCCGCTCGCTGAACGAGTCGCTCCAGGCGCTCGCCTACGCGGCCCTCGGCCAGCAGGGCCCGCAGGTCCGCCGCCGCCGCACAGGCTAGCCGGCGCTCGCGAGCTTGTAGATCCGCCCCTGGCGCGGTGCGGCCGCGTAGAGCTCACCGCGGGCGTCCTCGCCGAAGGTCGCGACCGCCGCGATCTTGGCCGGCTCGCGGCGCAGGTCGGTCGCCTTGCCGTGCGAGAGGCGCAGGCTCCAGATCTCGCTCGTGTACTGGTCGCCGTAGACGTACCGGCCGCGAAGCCCCGGGACCGCGGACCCGCGGTAGACGTAGCCGCCGGTGATCAGGCAGGCCTCGCGTGGATCTCCCTCGCGATGCCGGTGGACGGCGATCGGGAAGACGACGTCTCCGCGCGGGTTGAGCGGCGTCGAGTTGTGGTCTGCGAGGCCCTCGTAGCGCGGCCAGCCGTAGTTCGCAAGCTCGCCGAGTTGCACTCGTGGCCGCACGTCCACCTCTTCCCACTGTTCCCCGCGGTCGGCGAGATAGAGCCGCCCGGTGGCCCGGTCGAACGAGAACCGCCACGGGTAACGCAGGCCGTAGCCGACGATCCGCCAGCGGGCGCCGGGCCGGTCGACGTCGATCCGGAGCAGCTTGCCGAGCTTCGTCGCGAAGCTCTGGCTGCGGTTGCCGGGACGTCCGACCGGGCCGCCGTCGCCGAGGCTGACGTAGAGCAACCCGTCAGGCCCGAACTGGAGCTGGCCGCCGCCGTTTCGCGCGGACGGCTGGCGCACGAACAGCAGCTCGCGCAGACGCCGCACCGCGCGGAAGCCGTTCGATCGGTACTCGGCCACCCGGATGTCGCCGCCGTTGTCGCTGTAGGCGACGTAGAAGCGGTGATTCCGCGCGTACCCGGGATGGAACGCCATCGAGAAGAGCCCCTGCTCGGGGCCGCCGCTGCCGACGAGGTCGTAGATGTCGAGGAACGGCCGCTTCTGCAAGCGCCCGTCGACGAGCACCCTGATCCGGCCGCCCTTCTGCACGACGTAGAGCCTGTTCGGCTCGCTCCGCGGCGCCGTGATGAACCAGGCACCGCGCACGCCGGACGCGAACGGCTCGAAGCGGAGCTCCGTCCGGTCCGACTTCGCGGCCGCGAGCGGCACCCCGACCGCGCCGAGCGCCATGAGCAGAGCGGCGAGCTTCACGATGAGCGGAAGATGTCGAGCACGCCGGAGGTGCGGTGGTCGTTGGCGTCGCCCTCGGGAAGCGCGATCCTGCCGTCGGTGACGATCGGGCTGTTCCAGTGCCCGGAGCCGGCCGGGAGCCGGGCGACGAGCGCGCCGGTCGCGGGCCGGAGGACGTTCAGGCCGCCGCCGGGGTCGTAGACGTAGAGCAGGCCGCCCGCGAGGACGGGGCTCGTGCCTGCTTCGGATCGCCGCCAGGCGACGCGGAGCCGTCCGCTCCTGAGGACGTAGGCCCACGTCGCGGAAAAGGTGGTCACGAACAGGCGTACCACCCCGCTCCTGCGCCAGACAGCCATCGCCGAGAAGACACCCTCCCCGCCGGGCGCCGAGATCGTCTGGAGCTCGCCGCCGACGCGGCCGATCCCGCCACCAAGGGTCCGCAGGCGCAGGAGGCGGAGCCTGCCGTCCTTGCCGGACTGCGCGGCGAGCGTCGAGCTGAGGATCGCCGGCGCCGTCGAGCCGAGATCGACGTCGCCGCTCTCGAGCTCGGCCTGGTTCCGGGGCGTCCAGTTCCGCAACAGCCGCCCCGCATCGGGCGAGAGAAGAAGGACGCTGTCGCCCCAGTACCGCTTCCCGTCGAAACGTCCGTTCCCGGTCGCGACGAGCAGGCGGTGTGTGGCCGGGTCGACCACGACGCCGGAGCGGGCCCAGATCGCCGACCCGCTCTCGGGGCACGTGCGCGGCGAGATCACGCTTCGGCGGTCGCTGCAGAGCGCGTTCCAGACATGGGCGATCCGCCCGGAAGCCGCCGAGATCGCGACGACGTGGCCCTGGTACGGAGGCGCGTCCCCGATGTATCCGCCCGTCGCCGCCAGGACCAGGCCGCGGGAGTAGTTGAGCGCCGGCGCGATCTTCTCGCGCGTGGGCAAGCGGCTGATCCTGGCCGGCCAGCCGCCGGAGCGGACCTCCGCCCCGGTCGCGACTCGAAGCTTGTGGATCCGGCCGTCCGGGGCGGCCGCGTAAACGAAGCGCCGGCCGGGGTCGGCGACCGGCGTCGCATTCGTGATCCGCTCCGAGCCGGCCCAGGATCCGTAGCCCGACGGCGTGAACGTCCAGAGAATCGAGCCCGAGCCCGCGTCGATCGCAAGCGTCTTCCCGTACGAGGTCGTCACCAGGAAGACGTCGTGACCGGCACCCCGCACGCGCGCGCCGCGCAGGTAGATCGGTGACGAGTCGACCGTTCCCGGGAGCCGCACCTGTTGCCGGCTGAGCCTGCCCACGTTCGCGGCCGTGATCCCCGTTGATGCCGGGCCTGAGTTGCGGCGCGCCGCGTCGTAGCCGAAGGGCGTCCAGTCGCCGCCCGCGCGCACGGTGCGCCGCTCGGGCGAGGCGTTCGAGCCGGCGCACGCGCCGGCAACGCCGAGCGTGAGAGAAGCCGCGACGAGGAGCGGGCCGGATGCGCGCATCGCTAACGGCTTAGACGATAGATCGCGCCTTCGAGTGAGACCGCGTACAGCTCGCCCGTAGCGCCCTCCCCGAAGGACGACAAGGACGGAACGCGGAACGGCTCGCGCCGCAGTCCCACCCGCCTGGCGTTCACGGCGCGCAGGCTCCAGATCCTCCCCTCGCAGTAGTCGCCGTAGAAGTAGCGGCCGCGCGCGGTCGGGACGGCCGTGCCACGGTAGACGTAGCCGCCGGTGATCGAGCAGCCGGCGTTGTGGCTGTAGATCGCGATCGGGAACACCAGCTGCCCGCGGGGATTGACCCGCTGGCCCTGCGTGTAGCGCGTCCTCCCCTCCCAGACCCGCCAGCCGTAGTTGTTGAGGACGCGCTGCTGTCGCGGAGTGCGGACGTCGACCTCCTCCCAGTCGCCCTGGCCGACGTCGCCGATGTAGAGGTCGCCGGTGCGCCGGTCCCACGAGAAGCGCCACGGGTTCCGCAGCCCGTAGCCCGCGATCTGCCAGCGTGCGCCCGCCCTGTCCACGTTCAGGCGAAGCAGCTTGCCGAGCCGGACGCCGAGGTTCTGCGCGCGGTTGCCGGGATCGCCGCCGGAGCCGCCGTCACCCATGCCGACATAGAGCCGCCCGTCAGGCCCGAACTGGACCTGGCCGCCGTTGTGGTTCGCATAGGGCTGGTCGACGAAGAGAAGCTGACGAGCCGTGCCCGGCTGGCCGACGGTCCCGTCGGAGCGATACTCGACCACGCGGGTGTCGCCGTTCCGGTCGGTGTAGTCGACGTAGAAGCGGTGATTCGCAGCGTATTTCGGGTGGAACGCGACTGACAGGAGCCCCTGCTCGGAGCCCTCGCTGCCGACGAGGTCGTGGATGTCGAGAAACGGCTGCGCGCGCAGGTGCCCGTTGACGAGCACCCGGATGACCCCGGGCTTCTCGACGACGAAGAGGTGGCCGGGCTCGCTCCGCGGGGCGCCGACGAACACCGGATCGTCGAAGCCGGAGGCCACGAGCCGCAGGTTCAGCTGCACCTGTTGCCGCCCACCGCCCGCCGCGCTCGGCAGCGTGGCCGCGATCGCGACGAGGACGACCCCGAGCCGGCGCATCAGGTCTTGAGCAGAACCCGCCGCAGCTCGTCTTCCTTGCCCGGCTGAAGGATCGCCAGCACCTGGTCGCCCGGCCGGAGCTCGGTCGAGCCGACCGCGATCTCAGAGCGGCCGTTGCGCATGATCGAGATCAGACGCGACCCCTCCGGGAGCTCGAGCTTCTCAACCCGCTGTCCCGCCGCCGGCGCGTGCTCGTCGATCTGCACCTCGACGATCTCGAGGTTCTCCCGGCGCAGCTCGAGCAGGTGGACGAGGTCGTGCTCGGGGACCTCGTGCTCGATCAGCGCCATCAGCCCCCGGGTCGCCGAGACCGTCGGCGAGATCCCGAGAAGGTCGAAATGGGCCTGGTTGCGAGGGTCGTTGACGCGCGCGATCACCTTGGGCGCGCCGTACTTCTCCCGCGCGAGCTGGCTGATGATCAGGTTGTCCTCGTCGTCGCCGGTCAGCGCCGCGACCACGTCCGGCGGCCGCGCGATTCCGGCCTTCTCGAGCACGAAGATCTCGGTCGCGTCGCCGAGGATGACCTGGTGCTCGAACTCGTGCTCCAGCCGCTCGAAGCGATCCCGCCGCTGCTCGATCAGCGTCACCTCGTGCTTGCCCTGCCGGACGAGCGTGCGCGCAAGGTTGGCGCCGACCTTCCCGCCGCCTGCGATCAGGAGGTACATCTAGGAGGTCGTGGCCGGCGCGGGCCGGACCTCGCAGGCGCGCACCGCGTCGAGGAGCACCTCGATCGCGACGGAGGTCGGGCAGATCGTCCGCAGGCCGCGCTGGCGGTAGAACTCGGCGCGGGCCGGATCGAGCACGCGCACGACCACGCACTGGTTGTCGAACCGCTGCTGGGCCACCTGGCCGATCACGATGTTGGTGTTGTCCCCGTCTGTGGCGACGACGACCGCGTCCGCGTCCTCGATGCCCGCTTCGTGCAGGACCTCGATGTCCATCCCGTGGCCGACGACGAACCCGCCGGCCCAGTGGTCACCGAGCCGCGCGAGCGCCTCCTCCTTCTCGTCGACGGCCGTGACCTCCCAACCTTCACGGTCGAGCTGAAGCGCGACGTTGGAGCCGACCCGGCCGCATCCAATTACAAGTGCTTTCATCGACTCACCTTAGCTCACTCTGGCGCCGTGCCGTCCTCCTCCATCACTCCCTCCGGGAAGGCGACGACGAGCACCTCGCAGGGCGCCTTGCGGAGGACGTATTCGACTGTGGGAGAGAAGAATCGCGACTGCCGTCGCCACCTGGGCGCCGAGCCGAGGACGATCAGATCGACGCCGCGTCGCTTCGCCTCGCCGATGATTGCGTCGCCGATCGAGCGGGCACGGACCGTCTCGCCCCGCACCTGGACGCCGTGGTCGGAGCCGAGCAGCTGGGCCTCGGCGAGCGAGGCGACCGCGCGTTCCTCCTCGTCCTCCAGCTCGGCGTCCAGCGCGCGGTCGAGCGGGACGCGGATCACGTGCAGGGCCTCCACCTCGGCGCCCGACTCCTGGGCCAGCTTGACGGCGGTCGCGATCATCTCCTCGCCGATCAGCCCCAGCTTCATCGGCACGAGGATGCTCGAGAACTCCGTCTCCGGCAGGTGCTCGGACGGGGCCTCGACGTGCTCGAGCAGGCCCTCGCCCCGCCCGCGGCGAACGACGCCGTAGACGACGAGGCCCGCGGCAAGCCAGGCGGGGCCGCCGTAGCGGGCTCCGGAGTGGGTCGCGAGAGCGTCGATCCAGATCGTGAACGTGGCGGTGGAGCCGACGAGGGCAGGGAGTGGCACCTCGACGCCGCGGATGCGCACCCCTCCGGGTGCGCGGTAGGGCCGCGGAAGCTCGGGCTCGCTGAAGCGGAGCTTGATCACCGCGAGCTGGGCGGCCGTGAAGGCGCCGAGGACGCCGAAGCTGAAGAGGCTCGCGAGGAAGGCCACGTCGTCGTGCAGGAACGAGGTGCCCACCATCAGCGCGATCGAGATCAGCGCCGCGGCCAGGATCGCCTCGGGCGAGACGAGCGTGCGCCGGTTCAGGCGGCCGAATGCGCGCGGCAGCTGTCCGTGCTCTCCGAGCGAGTGCGCCAGGCGGGTGAAGCCGGACATCGAGGTCGTCACGGCGACGAGCAGGATCACCGCGCCGGTGAGCCCCACGTAGACGCGAAGCACGGTCGCCAGCATGTCCGGGAGCGGACCGCCGAGGGCGGCGACGATTCCCATGATGGGCGAGCCGAGCCAGGTCGTCCCGAGCTGGGTCGTCCCGTTGTCGGCCGGAAAGGCGGAGAGGGCAACGAGCGCGATCGCGACATAGATGACGACGACGACCCCGATCCCGGAAAAGAGGCTCCGGGGCAGGTCGCGACCCGGCTCGCGCGCCTCCTCTGCGAGGTTGGCGACGGTCTCGAGCCCGGTGTAGGCGAGCATCGCCAGCGGCAGGGCGAACGCGATCTGGTGCCAGGTCGGCGAGGTGCCGAGCGAGACGCCCTTTGTGAGCGCGTCGCCCGAGAAGAGGAACGCGAACCCGAGCGCCACCAGGCCGAGCTGGGTCACCAGGTCGAGCACGGCGACGACGATCCCGTAGCGGTAGAAGGCCGACCGCCGCACGAGCCGGATGCACGCGACTCCCGTGATCACCCCGACGCCGACCACCACGTCCCACGGGTTGTGGTCGAGCGACTCGAGCTTCAGCGCGGCCGCGAGGTAGTGGGGCAGGAAGAGCGCGGAGAGCGCGATCACGATCAGGTAGTCGAGGAAGAGCGCCCAGCCGGTCAGGAAGCCGCCGAGGTCGTTGAACGCCCGGCGCACGAAGGTCGCTGCGCCGCCGGTCTCGGGGATGGCCGCCGTCCCCTCGGCGTAGGAGAGCGAGACGACGAGGAAGAGCGCGCCCACGAGCGCGAGCACCTCCGGCGTGAGGCCGAGCGCGTGCAGGGCGATGATCCCGAGGGCGACGTAGATCGAGGAGGCGATCTCGCCGTAGGCGACCGAGAAGAGCGCCGGGGCGTCGAGGACCCGCTGGAGCCCTATGATCTTGCGGGCCACGAGCGGAGGTTACTCCGACCGACGGCCGCGTCAGCGGCGGCGGTGGAGGAGGTACAGCCGGCCCGCGCCGAGGGCGACGAAGAGGAGGCCGAGCACGTAGCCGACGCCGCCGCCGTAGATCGCCGTCTCGACGACGATCGCCACGCCGAGCCCGATGGCGAGCACGCCGAAGATCGTCACGAGGGCGCGATAGGAGCTCATAGGCCGATCCTTGGCCTATGAGCGTGTGGAGGGGGTGTGGGGGAACCGGGAGGTTCCCCCACGTCGGACTGTAAGAAGGGGGCACACGGGGGAAACATGGTTTCCCCCGTGGGAGCGAGCCGGAGGCGAGCGACGCTCATGCGGCCCGCGGCGCCGCCGCCACCATCACCCGGCACGGCGCGTTCTTGAGCACGAAGTCGACGGTGTCACCGAAGATGCGGCCGCTCCGCCGCCGCAGGTCCCGCCGAGGGGCGCCCATGACGATGATCTCGCTGTTGCGGCGCTCCGCCTCGTCGACGATCGCCCGCCCCGGGCGCCGCGCACGAACGATCCGGCCGATCACGTCCACACCGTAGGCGTCCCCGATCGCCCGCGCCTCGTCGAGCAGGTCATGCGCCCGCTCCTCCGCCTCGGGACGCTGCGGCGCGTCGAGCGGCAGCTGTAGGGGCACCTCGATCACCGTGAGCGCGACGATCGACGCGCCGCGCTCGGTCGCGAGCCGGCAGGCCAGGTCGACCGCCTCCTCCGACTCGGACCTCCAGACGACCGGCACCAGCACGTTCCGGTACTCGAGCGCGAGCGCGGGGCCCATCGGGATCGGCGCCCGCACCGTCTCGGTGAGCGGCTCGTGCACGAAGCGCCTGCGGTAGACCATGTACGTGACGAAGCCCACGATGAGCCAACCGAGCCCGGCATAGCGCGTGCCCGGGCTCTGGACGACGACCACCAGCCACGCGAGCCCCGTCGCCGTTCCGCCGAAGACTGCGAAGAGCGGCCAGTCGACGCCGCGGAAGCGCAGGTTCGGCCGTGCCCGGAACGCGAGCTCCTCGTCCGGGAACCGGCGCCGAAGCTGGATCACGGCCGCATGCGCGACCGTGAACGAGAGCATCGCGCCGAACGAGTACATCGTCCCGAGGAACTTCGTCTGCCCGGGCAGGAGGACGAGGATCGAGACGAACCCGCCGAACACAAGCAACGAGAGCCACGGCGTCTTGAAGCGCGGGTGCAGCCGGCGGAAGACCTCGGGCAACTGCCGGTACGTGGCCATGGAATAGGTGATCCGCGAGGCCCCGATGATCCCCGCGTTTGTCGCGATGAAGAGGATCGTCGCGGCGAGGATCCCGACGTAGACCTTGAGCACGCTCAGCAGCGCACCGCCGATGCCGAAGTTCTCGACCACGCCGAGCACCGGGTCGTTCTGGAAACCGCCGTCCTCCGGCTTGACCGCGAGCAGCGTCGTCAGGTCTCCGCCGATGTTGTGCACCGGCAACGCCGAGAGTGCGACAAGCGGCAGGGTGAAGTAGATCGCGAACACCGCAACCGCTACCCAGCCGATCGAGCGCGGGATGCTCTTCACCGGGTCGCGCGTCTCCTCGGCCAGGTTCGAGACGGTCTCGATTCCCGTGTAGGCGATCATCCCGACCGGGATCGCGATGAAGAACTGCGACCACGTCGGCGCGGTGCCGAGGTGCACGTTGTCGACGAGCGTCGACGGGCTGAAGATGAGCGCGAACCCGAGCAGGACGAGCAGGAGCTGCGTCGCGAAGTCGATCAGCGCGAGGAAGATGTTCAACCGCGCCGACTCCTGGATCCCGACGATGTTCAGGAGCACCAGCACGACGATCACCGCCGACCCGCCGATGATGTCCCACGGGTTCTGCTTCAGCGGCGCCCAGAAGATCGAGAGGTAGTGCGGGACGAAGAACGCCGAGATGGCGATCGTGATGATGTAGTTGAGCATCTGCGCCCAGGCGGCCCCGAACGAGGCGAGCTCGTTGAACGCGTGCCGGGCGAAGCTCGCCGAGCCACCCGCCTCCGGGTAGCGGACGGTTCCCTCCGCGTAGGTAAGCGCGGTCGCGCTGAAGAAGATCCCCGCGATCACGAAGACGACGGGCGTCAGGCCGAGCGCGAAGACCGCCGTGACGCCGAGCGCGTAGTAGATCGACGACCCGACGTTCCCGTAGGCGGTCGCGAACAGCGCCGGCGTGCCGAGCACCCGCTCGAGCCGCTGCTGCCGCCGGCGACGCGACATTCAGCGCACTTTAGTGCGAGGTTCGGCGCGCACGGTCATGTCCGTTGCGGCCATGACCGGGGACAGTCCCCGGACGTGGCCAAAACGGTCATCCGTGGATCGAGACGACCAGCGGGATGATCAGGATGGCGACGATGTTCGTGATCTTGATCATCGGGTTGATCGCGGGCCCGGCGGTGTCCTTGTAGGGATCGCCCACCGTGTCGCCCGTGACGGCGGCCGCGTGGGCCTCGGAGCCCTTGCCGCCGAACGCGCCGTCCTCGATCAGCTTCTTCGCGTTGTCCCACGCACCGCCGCCCGAGGTCATCGCGATCGCGAGGAAGAGCCCGGTCACGATCGTCCCGATCAGGAGACCGCCGAGCAGCCGCGCGTTGATCAGCCCGGCGATGATTGGAAAGGCGATCGGAATCAGGGCCGGGAGCAGCATGCTCTTGATCGCCGAGCCGGTGACGATGTCGATCGCTCGCCCGTACTCCGGCCGAGCCGTGCCCTCCATGATCCCGGGGATCTCGCGGAACTGGCGCCGGACCTCGGTCACGACCTGGCCGCCGACACGGCCGACCGCCTCCATCGCCAGTGACGCGAACAGGAACGGCATCAGGCCCCCGATGAAGAGCCCCGCGATCACCCACGCGTCGCTCAGGTTGAACGTCGTCGTCAGCCCCTCGTCCGAGAGCCCGGTCGTGTAGCTGTCGAACAGGACGAGCGCGGCGAGCGCGGCCGAGCCGATCGCGTAGCCCTTCGTCACCGCCTTGGTCGTGTTTCCCACGGCGTCGAGCGGATCCGTCACCGCCCGCACGGACTCGTCCAGGTCGGCCATCTCGGCGATCCCGCCCGCGTTGTCGGTGACCGGACCGTACGCGTCGAGGGCGACGATCAGGCCGGTCATCGAGAGCTGCGCCATCACGGCGACGCCGATCCCGAAGAGCCCGGCGAAGTGGTGTGCCACGAGGATCCCGGCTGCGATCACGATCACCGGCGCCGCGGTGGCCTGCATCCCGACGGCGAGGCCCTCGATGATGTTCGTCGCATGGCCGGTGCGGGAGGCGCTGGAGATCATCTTCACGGGCCGCCACCGCGTGCCGGTGTAGTACTCGGTGATCGCGACGAGCAGGAAAGTGACGACCAGCCCGACGAGCGCCGAGATGTAGAGGTCCCAGAAGCTGAACCGGCTCGAATCGTACGCGAGGGTGACTGGGATGAATCCGAGCGCCGAGAGGACCGTCGCGACGAGCACGGCCTTGTAGAGGGCGTTCATGATCGAGCCCGTGCGCCCGACGTGCGCGAAGAACG
>DASXQY010000162.1:0-7297 GCA_036506915.1 Gaiellaceae bacterium
TGCGGGAGCAACAACGGAGGCGGCGGAGGCAGCAACTCGCAAACCGGCAACACGAACACCAGCAGCGGCTACTAACTCGAGCTCCCGCCGCCGCGACCGAGGAGCGGACTCGCAACAACGAATGGCCCCGGGAGGAGTCGAACCTCCGCACGCGGATTCGAAGTCCGCCGCTCTTCCGCTGAGCTACGGGGCCTCCGAGTCAGTGTGCCAGACCCTCTTCGAGGCTATCCTGTCTTCGCTCGCGGTGGCGGTAGCTCAGTTGGTAGAGCCCCGGGTTGTGGTCCCGGTGGTCGGGGGTTCGAGTCCCCTCCGCCACCCCTCGAGTCTTCGGGCCGCTTAGGCGGCGCTTCGATCCGCCGGGAGGTGACGCCGGATCAGGGCGTCGACGAGCTCCTGCTGCGCGCGCACGAGCTCGCGCCGGTTGCGCTCGAGTTCGTCAGGGCCTGCGCCGACCGAGCGCATGGTCTGGCGCTCGTAGACCAGGCCGCGAACCTCGTCGCTGAGGGCCTCGACGGTTGGAAGTTGGACGACCACTGCGTTCATCACGACGCTTGAGACTGACGCCGAAGGAATTAGTTAGTCGTCCTCGTTTTCCTCTTCGGTAGGCGGTGGATCGTCGACCCGACCGGCGAGGCGCTCGCGCTCCTATCCTTCGTAGACCGCGGGCGTGGCGGAATTGGTAGACGCGGCGGGTTTAGGTCCCGTTGGGGCGCAACGCCCTTTAGAGGTTCGAGTCCTCTCGCCCGCACTGGATGCAGCGTGCCGTCGTAGCCGTCGTCGCAGCGCTCGTCTTCGCCGGGGCGGTCGGCGGGGCGGCGGCGCGCGAGGCCGGCGGATGGCGGAAGGCGGCTCCGCTCCCGCTCCCGAGGACCGAGGTCGCCGCGGCCGCGCTCGCCGGGGAGCTGGTCGTGATCGGCGGCTTCCTCGCCGACGGCCGGAGCTCGGCGCGGGTCGACGCGTACTCGCCCGCTCGCAACCGCTGGCGGCGCCTCCCCGACCTGCCTGTCGCTGTCAATCACGCGATGGCGGCCTCGTCGCACGGGCGGCTGTACGTCGTCGGTGGGTACGGCGCCCCACGGCGGGCGTTCGTCTACGACCGTGGGCGCTGGCGGCCGCTGCCTTCGTTGCCCGCGCCGAGGGCGGCCGCGGGCGCCGCGATCGTGGGGCGCACGCTCTACGTCGTCGGCGGCGTGGGGAACGGGTCCCTCGCGGAGAGGGCACTCGCCTTCGACTTCGTCCGGCGGCGCTGGGCGCGGATTCCCGGGCCGACCCCGCGCGAGCACCTGGGCGCGACCGCGCTCGGCGGGCGCGTATATGCCGTCGCCGGACGCGAGAGCGGAAACAACTTCGACTACTTTCAGGCGTACGAGCCGGCGCGGCGGCGATGGGTCGATCTGCCGAAGGTGCCCGATCCGCGCGGCGGGACCGCGGCTACCGCGATCGCCGGGCGGATCGTCTCGGTGGGCGGCGAGGCTCCCGAGGGCACGGAGGAGGAGGTCTACGCGTACACCGTTCGCACCCGGCGCTGGCAACGCCTGCCCGACCTGCCGACGCCTCGACACGGGCTCGGAGTCGTTTCCCTGGCCGGCCGAGTGTACGCGGTGGCGGGCGGCCCGCAGCCCGGGCTCTTCGTCAGCGGCGCGAACGAATTCCTGCCCCTCTCCTAACTGCCTGCACTTGAGCGTTGCAAGGACGCCCGCGAGCCGCGGATACTCGCGTTGTGATCTCCCACTGGGACGACGTCGAAGGCGTCCGCCGTGAGAAGGGGCCGATGGCCGGTACCTGGCAGCGGCTCGGCGACGCCGCCGGTGCGAAGGGGATCGGCGTCAATCGCGTTCGGATCGATCCCGGACGGTTGTCGACCCCGCCGCACTCGCACGGCCGCTCGGAGGAGATCTTCTTCGTGCTGGGCGGCGCCGGGTTCTCGTGGCAGGACGGCGCCGTCTGCGAGGTGGGCACGGGCGACACGATCGTCCACCTCGCCGACCGCGAGGAGCACACGCTGCGCGGCGGCCCGGACGGGTTGGACTGCCTCGTCTTCGGCACGCGGCACCCGGGCGAATACGGCTGGCTGCCTCGCTCCCGCGCGCTTCGCTTCGGCTACGTCTGGACCGAGGCGCGGGAGGACGACCCCTGGGAGGTCGAGGCAGAGGTCGGGGAGCTCGAGTTTGCCGAGCCCGGCGAGCGGCCGCCGAACGTCGTCGCCTTCGACGAAGTTCCCTTCGACGAGGACGGGGACAAAGTGCTCGCCGACGCAGCCGGCTCGGTGCAGTCCGGCCTCAATTGGATTCGCCGGAAGGCCGGGCGCCGCGGCTCGGTCCCGCACTGTCACTCGCTCGAGTCGGAGGTGTTCGTCGTGCTCGACGGCAGCGGGACGGTCGAGCTGTGGCCGACACCTGTCACCGCTGCGCGAGGCGCGACGCTCGAGTCCCACGAGATCCGGCCCGGGCACGTGATCGCCCGGCCGGCGGGAACGCGGATCGCCCACTCGATCAAGGCCGGCGCCGACGGGATCACCTACCTCGCGTACGGGACGCGCGAGCCGAACGACATCTGCTACTACCCGCGCTCGAACAAGACCTACTTCCGCGGCGTGGGGCTGATGACGCGGCTCGAGCACCTCCCCTACGAGGACGGCGAGCCGGACGACTTCTAGTGGAGGCGCGAGAGGTCGTGCAGCGAGCGGACGAGGCCGGCCTCCGCCTGGTGCGGTTCCTCTGGTGCGGGAACGACGGAACCGTCCGCGGGAAGGCGAGCGCGATCCGGGGTCTCGAGGGGCGGCTGCAAAGCGGCATCGGCCTGACCGTCGCGATGCAGGCGATGAACGGCCTCGACCAGCTCCAGCCGGTCGAGGGGATGGGGCCCGTGGGAGAGGTCCGCCTCGTGCCCGACCTGGAGACCTTTCGCATCCTTCCCTACGCGCCGCGCACCGGTGCGGTCCTCGTCGACCTCGTCGGGCTCGACGGCGAACCCGCGCCGCAGTGCCCGCGCTCGTTCCTGAAGCGGATGGCCGCCCGGCTCGTCGAGCGCGGCTCGGTGCTCGAGGTCTCGTTCGAGAACGAGTTCTCGCTCGCGGTTCCCTCCGACGGAGGCTTCGTGCCGGTCGACTCGAGCCTGTGCTTCTCGACGATCGGGATGACGGCTTCGCAAGAGTACGTCGACGCGCTCGTCGACGCGCTCGAGCAGCAGGGGATCGGGCTCGAGCAGTACTACGCGGAGCTCGGGCACGGCCAGCAGGAAATCTCGACGGCCCACGCGCCGGCCGTGCAGGCCGCCGACGAGCAGGTGCTCGCGCGCGAGACGATCCGCGGCGTCGCCGCGCAGCACGGACTCGTCGCGTCGTTGGCGCCGAAGCCGTGGCCGGAGGGAGCCGGCAACGGCGGGCACGTCCATTTCTCGCTCTGGGCCGACGGACGCAACCGCTTCCACGACCCGTCGCGCTCCGACAACCTCTCCGACGAGGCTCGGTCGTTCGTCGCGGGCGTGCTCGAGCACCTGCCCGGCCTGTGCGGTCTCACAGCGCCGAGCTTCAACTCGTATCGCCGGATCGTCCCGCAGTACTGGGCCGGCGCGTTCACGTGCTGGGGCCACGACAACCGCGAGGCCCCGCTGCGGGTGCCGTCGGTCTTCCGCGGAATGGAGGAGGCGTCGACGAACGTCGAGCTGAAGGCGGCCGACGCCAGCTGCAACCCCTACCTCGCCGTCGGCGGCCTCATCGCGGCGGGCCTGGACGGGCTCGAGTGTGGGCTCGAGCCGCCCGAGCCGGTCGAGGTCGATCCCGCGACGATCGCCGAGGAGGAGCGGGCCCGCCTCGGCATCGAGCCGCTGCCGGCCACACAGGATGAGGCCCTCGACGCGCTCGAGGCGGACACCGTCCTGACCGACGCGCTCGGGGAGCCGCTCGCGCGGTCGTACCTCGCCGTCCGCCGTTCCGAGTGGGCGGCCTACTCCGCAGGTGACGAGGCATTCGAGCAGCAGGGCCACTTCTTGAAGTACTGACACCGCGACCCTTTCGCGCTAGCGTCGCTCGAGAGGCAACCGCGTAGGGGAGGTGGACGAGATGGCGCGACCAGAGATCTCGCTCGGGACAGCGTTGGCGCTCGTTGCGGTCGGGACTATCGCCGCGGCGCCGGCGTCGAGCGCACGGTCTGTGGCACGTTCACCAAAGGAAGCGGCAGGCTCCGCGCTCGTGTTCGCGACGTATCGCAACGGCCTCTCGGCAATCTCTGCGATGAACGCCGACGGCAGCGACCGGCGGTCACTGACGCCGCGCCAGCTTGCCTTCCAGGGGCAGCCGGCCTACTCCCCGGACGGGAGCAAGATCGCCTACGTCTGCGGCAACTTCGAGCTTTGCGTGATGAATGCCGACGGCACTGGGCGGGGCCGTCTGACGACGAGCGGCTGGCCGCAGAGGTGGGAATACGTCGACCGTCCGTCGTGGTCACCCGACGGCAGCAAGATCGCGTTCGCGAGCAATGCTGACGGCAAGTTTCACGTCTACGTCATCAACGCCGACGGCACCGGCCTGCACAGGCTGGCGGGGACGTCTTGGAACGACGACGACCCGGCGATCTCGCCCGACGGGACGAAGATCGCCTTCGATCGCTATCGATCGTGGGGGGCGGGCATCTCATCGACGTACGTCATGAACTTCGACGGGACGCAACCGCGCCGGTTGAGCGCGTCCGGGGATGACGACTGGTATCCCGCCTGGTCGCCGGACGGCACCAGAATCGTCTTCAGCAGCTACAGGGGCGACTACACGCACCTGTTTCTCATGAACGCAAGCGGCGGCGACGAGCAACAACTGACAGGAGGCTCGTGCGAAGAAACCGATGGGGCACCGGACGCGCCGACGCTCGCGTTCGAGAGGAACTGCGGACGCAGACTTGGGATCGCGCTCGGCAGTCCCGGCGGCCGGATCGTCCGGATCACAGCGCCCCAGCACGGGTTCGACCTCTACCCGGCCTGGCGGCCGGCCGGGACCGGCGGCACCCCGGCGGCGCCCGTCGCGCCGCCCTCGACGCCTACGGGCGACGCGCGGCTCCTCAGCACGTACTTCTACTGGGAGACCCAGGTGGCGTCGATCGACTTCCTTCCCGAGAGCAGCGTGCGTGGCGAGCGGAGGATTCGCGCCGACGACCTCCGCGCCGTCAGGTCAGTCGCGGCGGCCCGGCCCGACACAGAGAAGGGAAGGCGGCTCAAGCAGATTGCAACGGCCGCGTTCCGCGCTGACGCCGCGGCGGCGAGGCAGTATCTGCTCTCCTACGGAGCGGCGCGCGGGCGGCATCGCGCAGCGGCGAAGTACGAGCGAGCAGGGGACAACCTCGCACGCCTGGCCGAGCGGAAGTTCGATGCGGCAGACAACATCGGCACGCTCCCGTACTGACGGTGGCGAAGTCCGGCATCGCCTCGCGAGGACGCCTGGATCCGCTCCTCGAATCGCTGAACGGCGTCGGGCTCGTCGACCACCACGCCCACGGGATCCTGCGCGAGGCGCCGGCGACCCTCGATCGCTTCCGGGCTCTCTTCTCGGAGAGCGCCGACCCGCGCCAGTGGCCGCACGTCGCGACGAGCGTCACCTACCGGCGCGCGATCCGTGAGCTGGCCGAGCTCTTCGGGCTCCCGGCGGAAGAGGATGCGGTCTACCGCTACCGCGCGGCGTCCGACCCCGCCGACTATGCGGCGCGGCTGCTGAAAGCGACCGGGACCGACTGGCTCCTCGTCGACGACGGCTTCCCCCCGCCGAGCAAGAGCGCCGGCTGGGACGAGCTGGGCGAGCTGGCGGGCTGCGAGGCACGCCCGGTGCTCCGGATCGAGCGGCTCGGCGAGGAGCTGCCCGACGTCGACGCCCTCCGAGCGGAGGTGGCCGCCGCGCGGGCCAACCGCTTCGCCGCCTTGAAGACGATCGCCGCCTACCGCGGCGGGCTCGACCGCGTCAGCGAGACCGTGCTCGCCGCGCTCGAGGAGAACGAGCGCACCGGGGAGCCGTTGCCGGTACAGGTGCACGCGGGCTTCGGCGACGCGGATCTCTTCCTCCCTCGCGCCGACCCGAGCTACCTACAACCGCTGATCGAGCGGTTCCCCGAGACGCCGTTCGTGCTGCTGCACTGCTACCCGTTCGTCCGGGAGGCCGGCTGGCTCGCGCACGTCTACGGGAACGTCTTCATCGACCTCTCGCTGACGATCCCGTTCGTCTCCCGCCCGGCCGAGGCCGTGCGCGAGGCGCTCGAGCTGGCACCCGTCTCGAAGCTCCTCTACGCCTCCGATGCGTCGCGGACGCCGGAGCTGTACTTCCTCGCGGCAAAGTGGTGGCGGGACGCGCTCGCCGAAGTGCTCCCGGAGACGCTCGGGCCACGGGAGGCCGAGGAGGCCGGCCGGCGCATCCTGCGCGAGAACGCCCTCGAGCTGTACAGCCTCGGAGCCTGACTCGAGGCGACTCCGGCGGCCGGGGCCTGTTTGCTTGAATGGGCCGGGTGGAGACCCAGGTCGAGGAGCTCGCGGACAACCGCGTCCGGCTGACCGTCGAGGTGCCGCAGGCGGATCTCAAGCACGCCGTCGAGCACGCGACCTCCGACCTGGCGGGCTCGGTCAAGGTGCCGGGCTTCCGCAAGGGCAAGGTGCCGCCGCGGGTGCTGCTGGCCCGGCTCGGCCGCGAGCGCGTCTTCGGCGAGGCTGTCGAGAGCCACATTGGCGGCTGGTTTCTGAACGCGGCCGCGAGCACGCGCATCCGCCCGGTCGCCGCGCCCGAGTACGCCTACGACCTGCCGGGGTCCGAGGACGAGGAGTTCCAGTTCACCGCCACCGTCTCGGTGCAGCCCAAGCCCGAGCCCGCCGACTGGACGGAGCTCGAGGTGCCCCACGCCGAGCCGGAGGTTCCCGCCGAGCTCGTCGACCAGGAGCTGGAGGAGCTGCGGGCCTCCGTCGCGGAGCTCGCCCCGGTCGAGGGCCGGCCGGCGCAGACCGGCGACGTCGTCGTGATCGACGCGCTCGACGAGTCCGGCGACGGGCAGCGCGACCTCGTGGTCGAGCTCGGCTCCGGCCGCCTGGTCGAGGAGATCGAGCGCGCGCTCACCGGCGCGTCGCCCGGCGAGACGAAGCAGGTCGAGTTCGAGCTCGCCGACGGCACGACCAGCACCGCCGAGGTGACGCTCAGGGAGCTGAAGGAGAAGGTGCTGCCTCCGCTGGACGACGACCTGGCGCGCGCCGCGAGCGAGTTCGAGACGCTCGACGAGCTGCGCGCCAACGTCGAGCGTCAGATCCGCGAGGTGCTCGAGGAGGAGGTGGAAACGCAGTT
>DASXQY010000163.1:0-1550 GCA_036506915.1 Gaiellaceae bacterium
GAAACGTGACGGTGCCTCCGGGAAGCGTTGCCATGGTGCGTGAGTGTAGGGTCGAGGGGCGATGAACGCAGTCGCACCGGATCCTCGCCGCTGGAAGGCGCTCATCCTGATCTGCACCGCGATCTTCGTCGTGGTGCTCGATATCGCGATCGTCAACGTCGCGCTGCCGACGATCCAGGACGACCTGCACTTCGCGGAGCGAAACCTCCAGTGGGTGATCACCGCCTACGGGCTCACGTACGGCGGCTTCCTCCTGCTCGGCGGGCGCGCGGCCGACCTGATCGGGCGCCGCATCGTCTTCATGACCGGGCTCGCGATCTTCGGGGCTGCCTCGCTCGTCTGCGGGCTCTCGTCATCCTCGGGGATGCTGATCGGAGCGCGGGGCGTGCAGGGCTTCGGCGCGGCGATCGTCACCCCGGCGGCGCTCTCCATCATCTCTGTGACCTTCACCGAGGGCAGCGAGCGGAACAAGGCACTCGGAGCCTGGGGCGCGGTCGGCGGCAGCGGCGCCGCCGCCGGGGTGCTGATGGGTGGCGTCCTCACGAAGTATCTGGGCTGGGAGTGGATCTTCTGGGTCAACGTGCCGGTCGCCGTGATCGTCCTGATCCTCACGCCGATCTACGTGCGAGAGAGCCGGCGCGAGGAGGTCGTCCACGAATACGACCTACCCGGAGCGATCAGCGTGACCTCGGGCTTGATCGTGCTCGTCTACGCGATCTCGGAGGCGCCGCAGGTCGGATGGGGGACGTTCCGGACGATCGGCCTGCTCGTGGTCTCGGGTTTGCTGCTCGCGTTCTTCCTGTGGTGGGAGGCGCGCGAGAAGGAACCGTTGATGCCGCTGTCGATCTTCCGGATCCGCCTCGTCGCCGCGGCCAACCTCGGCGGGTTCCTGCTCGCCGGCGGGTTGTACGGCACGTTCCTCATGCTCACGCTCTACATGCAGCAGGTGTTGCACATGTCAGTGCTCCAGACGGGAGTCGCGTTCCTGGCCACGGCCGGCACCGCCGTTCTGATGGCCGGCCCCGCGCAGGCGCTGACGACCCGTTTCGGCGCGAAGCCGGTGCTCATCGCCGGCATGAGCCTGCTCGTCGCTGGGTGTCTCTGGTACACGCAGATCGACGCCGACGGCTCGTACCAGATGGATTTGCTTCCGGGCTTCCTCGCGGTCGGCATCGGGATTCCGTTCTCGTTCATCCCGATCACGATCGCGGCGCTCGCCGGAGTTAGCCACGAGAAGGCGGGGCTCGCTTCCGGCCTGATCAACACGTCGCAGCAGGTCGGCGGTGCGATCGGGACGGCAGTGCTCTCGACCGTCTTCGTCACGCACTCGAGGACGCTCCTCGAGGAGCGGACCCCGCCGAACGAGGCGTTGACCCAGGGCTTCGTCTGGGGCTTCTGGGTGGCGGTCGGGATCTGGGCTGCGGGGCTGCTCGCCGCCATCTTCCTCGTCCGGCGCGAGGAGGTCGAGCAGCCGGCCGCGGTCGAGCTGCCCGCCTCACAGACCTGAGCGGGCTCCCGGTCACCGGCCTCAACGAGCTCGTGCTCGAGGT
>DASXQY010000164.1:0-1615 GCA_036506915.1 Gaiellaceae bacterium
ACTAGCAGCAGGATTCGGGCGTCGGTCTCATCGAGGAGACGCGTCAACCGAGGTCGCTCGATGATTCGGCGACTGCTCGTCGCGTTGCCTGCACTTGTGGCCTGGCTCACCGCTCCCCCCTCGGGCGACCCCAGGCTGCCCGGCGGAACCTTACCCGCGCCGCGCCCTGTGCGGAAGTGGCCTTTCAGGCCGCCCGTGCCTGCGAACCCGAAGGCCCGCAGGCACGGTGCCGTCAGCCCCCGCTATCGGCCGCAGCCGACCGCAGGCTTTTGGAGAGCGGATCGTCCCCGGTGAGGGCCCGGTAGGCAACCGGGATCTGGCGGCGTCTGGTCACCCCGAGCTTCTGGCGGAGGACATCCGAATGCGCCTTCGCCGTGCGCGGAGAGATCCCGAGACGCTCGCCAACCTCCTCGTTCGAGCAGCCGGCGGCGATCAACTCGATGACCTGGAGTTGCCGCTCCGTGATGCTTGGGATGGAGGCCCGGAGCGCGTCGTACATGGCCTCGACGCTAGTCGCCCCGTCCCCTTGTGCCTATTGACCGAAGGGAGTATTTCGGCGCAGTACGCCTTAGAACTCGAATCAGAATGAGTTCTGGAGTCTCCGGAAGCAGACGAGGCAGCAGCCGAGGGCGAGGAAGGCTTCGTGGATCTCGTGTCGGCGGTCGTAGCGGACGAGCAGCCGCTTGAAGTGGTGCAGCCAGGCGAAGGTGCGCTCGACGACCCAGCGGGCGCGGCCGAGGCCGGAGCCGTGCTCGGTCTTCCGGCGCGCGATCTCCGAGCCGATGCCGCGTCGACGCAGCTCGCGCCGGTAGCTGTCGTGGTCGTAGCCACGGTCGGCGGTGACTCGCTCCGGCCGCCTGCGCGGGCGGCCGACGCGGCCGCGCACCGGCGGCACTCGGTCGACGAGCGGGAGCAGCTGGGTTACGTCGTTGCGGTTGCCGCCCGTGACCGTCCAGGCGAGCGGGATCCCGGTCGCGTCGACCAGAAGGTGGTGCTTGGAGCCGGTTCTGGCTCGATCAACCGGGCTCGGCCCCGTCGCGGAGCCCCCTTTTTCGCCTGCACGTGACTCGCGTCCGCGACCGCCCGCGTCCACTCGATCTCGCCGGCGGCGCGCAGCTCGGCGAGCAGCAGCGCGTGCAGCCGCTCCCACACGCCCGCCTCCTGCCACTCGACCATCCGCCGGTAACAGGTCGAGCCCGACCCGAAGCCGAGCTCGAGCGGCAAGTGCCGCCACGCGATCCCGGTGTGCAACACCAACAGGATCCCCTGCAACGCGGCTCGATCGTCCAACCGCTTCCGACCCGGATAGCGGAAGCGCCGCTCCCTCCTCGGCAGCAACGGCTCGACCTTCGCCCACAAGGCGTCGACCACGATCCACGGCGCAACGGCCATCGGCACCCCTCCCAGCCTGACAACGGATGCCGACGGCCTTCGTCAGCCGCGAGCGGGTCCCTTCATTTCGGTTCGAGCTCTAAGAAGGCCCCGGCGATCTCGATCGCTGAGCGCTCGAATCCGTCGGGGGCTAACGATCGGCGACTTCGACGATCCCGGAGGCTGCGTCAAGTGCGACCACGGTGCGCCGGGCGGCCTCGTCGACGTGAACGCGCGGCGGCTC
>DASXQY010000165.1:0-4119 GCA_036506915.1 Gaiellaceae bacterium
GACCCGGCGGCCAGGAGCGATCCCAAGCCGGACGGGGCGGCGGTTCGGATCGCCGTCGGCGGCACCGGCACCGAGAGCCTCGCCGCCCTCGTCGCCCCCGGGCTGCCGGGCGACCCGGAAGTCGCCGAGCGGCTCCAGACCGCCTTCGGCTACGGCATCGTCGATGCCTTCGACGAGGTCGATGCGCTCCCCCGACTCGAGGAGGAGCTCCACCGGCGCGCCTTCGGCTCGGAGCCCGGAGGCTTCCGCGACGAGCGCGTACGGGCGGGCGACGCCCTCGCCGAGCTGCGCGGGAGCGGTGAGCCGGTGCGTGACCCGCGCCGCGACGTCCTCGCTTCCGAAGCGGCCGAGATAGCCACCGCGGCAGAGGTGAGGTTCGAGTTCCGGGCCCGGCGGTATGCGGACGTGCTGGAGCAGTTCGTCCGCCAGACACGGCCCGAGCGGGTCGTCCCGCCGCCCGATCCGCTCCACTTCGTGACCGTGCGCCGTGCCCTGCCTCGCTTCTACTTTCCGCAGGATCCGGTGCTGAGCCTCCAGGGCCTGAATCGCAGCCTGCGCCACGGCTTCGACGGCAGGTTCGAGCCGGACGAGACGCTCGCCTGCCGCATCTCCGGTGATCCGGTCTCGGGCTACGACGGCCTCCTCGAGGGCGACGATCTGCTGGAGACCGGCATCCGGCACGGCGGCGTCCCGAGCGAGGCACAGGAGCTGCTGCGCGAAGCGGTCGTCGAGGACCCGTTCGCAACCGACGAGATCGCCGTGGTCGGCGCCGAGCGCTCGGGCCTCCCGGAGAGAGCGGTGCGCGCGCGCGTCGAGGCGGAGAGCAGGCTGCTGCTCCGCACGTGGGAGCCGGAGTCGGACGCGGTGCGGCTGACCGCGGCGTCGCTCAAGCGCGGCGTCTTCGCCTCGCCCGTCGCCGTCACTCCCTACGCGCAGGCCTGGGTTCCGTTATACGTCGACTGGGAGCTCGAGCTGGCGGTCGATTCCTCGCTCGAACGCTGGCGCCTCGGCGAGCTCGACCTCGAGCCGGTCGAGCGGGCGGCAGCCTCGACGGCCACGCGCGTGAGCGGCCGCTCGCTGCTGACGTCGTCCGGCGCCAAGGCGTTCGCCGAGCAGGTCGGCGCCTTTCTGGACGAAGAGCGGCGGCTCGACCTGAGCGGCAAAGGCCGGATCGATGACGAGACGGCCTCGCTCCTGCGCGCCACGGCGCGTGAGGCCCAATGGATGGACGTGCTCGGCGCGATGTTCGAGAACCTGCGCGAGCACCTGCTCGGGTTCGACACCGATTTCGGCAGCGCCGAGGAGGGCGCCGACCTGCCTCCTCCGGCGCCGTCGAGATCGCCACTGCTCTTGCGCGGCGGGACCGGCCGCTTGACGCGGCTGCGCGTCGTCGATGCGTTCGGCCGCTTTGTCGAGCCCACCGAGGAGCAGCTCGCGACATTGGTCGTCTCGGAGAGCCTGGGGACCCCGCCCGCCGCAGCGAGCGAGGGCGCGCTCCCGGAGCTGCTGCTTCCTCCCCGGGTGACGGCGCCGAGCCGACTCCTCCTCCGTCTCCTCGACGCCGAGGACGACACGGCCGAGGCGAGCCTCGACCAGGAGACCGCCGACGCAACCCGCAGTCCCGTCGCGGCGTGGCTGCTCCCGGATCATGTCGACGGCGCGTTGGAGGTCTTCGACGCGGCGGGGGATCCGCGCGGACAGCTACGGCACGAGTCGCTCGGCGGGGGCGTTGTCTGGGAGGGCGCGCCCGGTCGGCCGGAGCCCGTGGGCAGCCCGCCTCCGGCCGACCTCAACCGCCATGCGGCCGCGTTTGCGGTCGCGCTGGTGCAGCGTGATGCCGCCGACCGGGCAGCGGGCGCGTCTCGGGACGAGAGCCCGCTCTCGGCGCTACTGCGCGTCGTCGACACCACCCTCTGGACGGTCGACCCGTTCGGACACGCGGGCCACGAGCACGTGTCGCTCCTGGTCGGCCGGCCGATCGCGCTCGTGCGAGCCGAGCTTCGGCTCGAGGTGCGGAGCGACGCGGAAGACTATCCGCAGCTCGACGAGACCGCGCGCGCCGAGCGGGCTGAGGCCTTCCGCGCCCTCTCCGACCGTGCCCTCGAGGTGCGGCTCGGCGCGCTGACCCGCTTCGAGGACGGCCTGCTCGGCTACTTCGTCGATGACGACTACTCGCGCTTCTGCCCGGTTCACGCCCAGATCCCCCTCGACGCGCTGCCGTCGGGGCCGCGGACCGGCTTTCTCGGCACGCCGGAAGAGGCGAGTGCCATACACGCCGAGCTCCCCGCCCAGCCCATCCGCCATCCGTACGTCGAGCCAGACCCCACCGTTTTGGTCCGGCCCGGCCAGACTCTTCGTCTGACACTCCTGCTCGACCCGGCGGGCAAGGTGCACGTAACGGCCGGCTTCGTGCCGCGAAAGTCGATCGCGCTCCTCCGCGACTGGACGAGCGCCGCGCTGGCGCGGATCGCGCCTTCCTTCCGGATCGGGCCGGTGCTCGTC
Source organism: Gaiellaceae bacterium (assembly GCA_036506915.1). Lineage (GTDB taxonomy): Bacteria > Actinomycetota > Thermoleophilia > Gaiellales > Gaiellaceae > AC-32. The sequence continues at coordinate 2,503 of DASXQY010000165.1, forward strand.
GATCCCGAGACGATCCGACTGCCTAAGCCGTCGGCGTTGCCGAAGGAGCAGATCTGGACTCGCCGCGACACGCCGACGTCCTGGCGTGACGATCCGATCCTGGCCGCAACCCAGGACGCGCTGTTGCCTGAGACCGCGGCGCTCGTCGAGGAGGGCTACGTCCGGGTGCGAATCGAACCGCCACCCGCCCACTGAAGATGCCCCCGGCCGGAATCGAACCAGCGCACGCGGTCTAGGTGTAGTTCCTGAGAGCGTTGTTCCATCCGGGCCTCCTTGGAGGCTGGAGCTGCCAAGCCACCAGCTCCAAGGAGGAGATCCGGATGAAGTTGCACGCTAACGCGAGGACCTGTCCGCACAGCCGCCGTTTGGCGGTCGATCGGGTTGAGCGTGAGGGTTGGACACTGGCGGCGGCGGCCGAAGCCGCCGGCGTGAGCGTGCGCACGGTCTCGAAGTGGCGGCGCCGGTACCGCGACGAGGGCGAGCAGGGTTTGCTGGATCGGTGCTCGGCGCCTGGGTCGGTGCCCTCGCGCACGGGTGAGGATCGCGTCGCGGTGATCGCCCGGCTACGGCGGCTGCGGATGAGCGGTGCGGAGATCGCCGAGACGCTGGGGATGCCGCTCTCGACCGTCTCGGGGATCTTGACCCGGATCGGGCTCGGCAAGCTCTGGCGGCTGGAGCCGCTCGAGCCGCCGAACCGCTACGAGAAGCAGCGGCCGGGCGAGCTCGTCCACGTCGACGTCAAGAAGCTCGGCCGGATCGGACGGCCGGGCCATCGCGTCAACGGCGACCGCCGTACCCGCAGCCGCGGGATCGGCTGGGAGTACGTCCACGTCGCGATCGACGACGCGACCCGCCTCGCCTACGTCGAGGTGCTCGCAGACGAGAAGGCCGCGACAGCGGTCGGCTTCCTGCGCCGCGCGATCGCGCACTTCGCCGCCTTCGGGATCCGCGTCGAACGGCTGATGACCGACAACGGCAACGCCTACCGCTCCGCGATCCACGCGCTCGCCTGCAAAGCACTCGCGATCAAACACCTCCGCACCCGCCCCTACCGGCCGCGCACCAACGGCAAAGCGGAGCGCTTCATCCGCACCATGCTCGGCGGCTGGGCCTACGGCGCGATCTACCGCACAAGCGACGAACGCCGCGACGCCCTCGCAGGCTGGCTCGACTTCTACAATCAACGACGACCACACCGCAGCCTCGGCCGCCAAGCCCCGATCGAGCGCCTACACGCACTCACCCGGAACAACGTCCTCGGGTCCTACACCTAGCGCCTTATCCCAGGCGCTCGCGGCCTAGCGCCTGATGATTACATGATGCTGGCGCACACCTCGTGTGCGCCAGCATCAGCTTGGCGGCCGACCGGATGCGCTCGTCTCGTTCGACCGCGCCTCGCGCGCGTGCGCGCGGTAGCGCCGGCTTACGTCAAGCACGTCCTTTGGACTCGCCTCGGCATGGAACGACCCGCCCGCCAACCCCGCTTCGGAAGGCCCAAGCCTATTTCCGCTCCGGCCATGGGTTCACCCGCCTCGCCGATGCATTCCACTTCGGCGGGGCGGGCTCTCACGGTGTCGCTAGCTCGTGAGCGCGCCGCGCTCCTTCAGTTCCGTGAGA
>DASXQY010000166.1:0-2047 GCA_036506915.1 Gaiellaceae bacterium
CACGCGATCGTCGGCCACTACCTCGAGCACACCGACGACGTGCACAAGATCTCGGTGATCAGCCGCGGCCAGGCGCTCGGCTACACGATCTCGCTCCCGCGCGAAGACCGCTACCTGACGACCAAGACCGCGCTGATGGAGCAGCTCGCGATGACGCTCGGCGGGCGCGCCGCGGAGGAGCTCGTCTTTCACGAGGTGACCACGGGAGCCGCGAACGACCTCGAGAAGGTGACGTCGATCGCCAAGCAGATGATCATGCGCTTCGGCATGAGCGAGAAGCTGGGCCCGCGCGTGCTCGGACGCAACCACGACATGCCGTTCCTCGGTCGCGAGATGGGCGCCGAGCCCGACTACTCCGAGGAGATCGCACGGGAGATCGACGACGAGATCCGGCGCGTGATCGAGGAGTCGCACGATCTGGCCGTGAGGGTGCTCAAGGAGCACATGGCCGAGCTGCACCGGATCTCGGGGATCCTGATCGAGCGCGAGACGATCGACAAGGACCAGTTCGAGCGGCTGCTCGCCGGCGAGGCCGAGGAGTCGGTCTTCCCGGAGGAGGCTCCTGCCGCGCCGGAGGAGAAGCCGGCCGAGGAGCCGAAGCAGCGCCCGCAGCCGAAGCCGATCCCCCGCCCGTTCCCGGGCGCGACCATGCAGCCGCCTCCGGAAGGCGCGAAAGGCTAGACACTCCCGGCCGACGTGTTCTCGCGGCCGCCGATCGAGCAGCGCTTTCCTCGCCCGTCGGTGATGGGCGTCGTGAACGTGACCCCGGACTCTTTCTCCGACGGAGGAGTCAACCTCGAGCCCGAAACGGCGATCTCCTCGGCGCGGCGCATGATCGCGGAGGGGGCCGCGATCGTCGACGTCGGCGGCGAGTCGACCCGGCCCGGTTCCGAGGGCGTCAGCGCCGACGAGGAGCTACGGCGCGTCACGCCCGTGCTGGAGGGACTTGCCGGGGAAGCGCCCTTTTCGATCGACACCTCGAAGGCTCCCGTCGCCCGGCGCGCGCTCGAGCTCGGCGCCGAGCTCGTGAATGACGTGACCGCCCTTCGCGCCGATCCCGACCTCGCCGGCGTCGTCGCCGACTCCGGCGCCTACCTCTGCCTGATGCACATGCTGGGCGAGCCGCGCACGATGCAGCGAGACCCGGTCTATGACGACGTCGTTGCCGAAGTCGCCACGTTCCTCGAGGAGCGGCTCGCGTTCGCGGTCGACGCCGGGATCCGCGAGGAGCTCGTCTGCCTCGACCCCGGGATCGGCTTCGGCAAGACGGTCGAGCACAACTTCGAGCTGGTGCGCCGCCTCGGCGAGCTCACGGCGCTCGGCCGGCCGATCGTGATCGGCTTCTCGCGCAAGAGCTCGCTCGGGAAGCTGCTCGGCGACCCGAGCGCCACCACCGGCTCGACCGCCGCCAGCGTGGGCGTGGCCGTGGCCGCCTACGAGCGCGGCGCGACGATCCTGCGCGTTCACGACGTCCGCGAGCACGTCGAGGCCCTGGCCGCGGCCCGGGCCGCGCTTACGTGACCGCCGTGGTCGAGCTCGCGGGGCTCGAGATCCCCGGCCGCCACGGGGTCGAGGCCTGGGAGCGCGAGAACGAGCAGCCGTTCCTCTACGACCTGCGGCTCGAGCTGGCCGAGCCCGCGGCCGACCGGATCGAGGACACCGTCGACTACCGCGCCGCCGTCGGGCTCGTCCGCGAGGTGTCCGAGAGCCGGCAGTTCCACCTGCTCGAGACGATGGCCGCCGCCGTCGCGGACGCGCTGATGGAACGCTTTCCGCTGGAGCGCGTCCGCGTGCGCGTGCGCAAGCCCCAGGTCCGGCTGGGCGCCCCGGCCGAGTTCTCGGCCGCTACGGTCGAGCGGGCGCGAGGCTGAGCGAGTACGCCGCCGACGCGACCTGTGGCCCGAGGAAGACATTCACGTAGACGTACCGTCCCGCGAAGGGGCGGCCCCCGACGACGAGCGTCTCCACGGTATTGCCCGGCTTCGTGGAGGCAGCCAGGAGGTCGCGCCGCAGCGCGGCCCCCCGCTCGGCCACGCTGCTCGTCCGA
>DASXQY010000167.1:0-5358 GCA_036506915.1 Gaiellaceae bacterium
GTGTCGTGCCCAGAATCCGGACGGGAGCTTCGGGCCCGATACGTGCCCGTACGCAGGCGGGCTCGACTCGAATATCTACGGTGATGTGACGCCGTAGCGGCGCTCACTGCCGGCACCGGCGGGGTGGCGGGCACGAGGGCCGCCACCCCGCTGTCGGGCCGATAGCTATCGCCTCTCAGTAAGACTCGCGGCTGCGGCGAAACATGCAGCGGCGTCGTCGATCGCTCCGAGAAGCGTGCCGCGAGCGCCAGCCTGAAGGGTGTCAAAACTCTGTTCTGGTGCTGAATCCGAGTTTTGACACCCTTCAGGGGCGCAGCGACGGGCGCCGCTGTTGCCGCGCGAGCACGACCAGCTGATGCCGCAAGACGAGCAACTCGACGTCCTTGGCGAACTCGCTGCTCCGGCCGCTGACCAGCAGCCGGAGCATGGCCGAGAAGGCGAGATAAGCGAACGAAAGGAGCATGCACCCGATGCTCCCATCGCCCGCTACTGAGCGCAGGAAGAGCAAGACGTCGGTCCTACGGACCTTCAATGATGAGTTGCGAGATCCAGCGCGATCTGGTATTCGCGCGCGCGCCTGAACCTCTCAAACCAGCGCGACCGCTGGCGCCGTGCACCAAACTGGCATTTTGAACCCCTCACCCTGGCGGAGCGTCGCGACGCACTGTTACCGGCAGGCGAGCGGCTGCCCGGCGCGCGCCTCGACGTTCTTCACGTAACGCAGCGTCTCCAGCGTCGGTGCGGCGCCGGCGCGCTTGACGGCGCCCGGGCCCGCGTTGTAGGCCGCGAGCGCGAGGTCGACGCTGCCGAAGCGGTCAAGCATCTGCCGCAGGTAGCGCGCGCCGGCGAGGACGTTGGCGCGCGGGTCGTCGCCGGCAAGGCGAAGCTCGCGCGCGGTCGCCGGCATCAGCTGGAGCAGCCCTCGGGCGCCGACGCCGGACTGCGCCTGCGGGTTCATGCGCGACTCCTGGTAGGCGGTGGCGACGAGCAGCTGCAACGGCACGCCGGTCCTTGCGGCCGCGCGTGCGAACGCGCCCCGGAAGGCCGCGGGGACCGGGCAGGGGCGGGTGAGGGTCGCCCGTGCGGCGCGCCGCTGCGGCGGCCGGGCTCGGGAGGTCTCGACCCGGGTCGACTCGGCGACGAGCGCGAGCAGGACGAGTGCCAGCAGGCCGGCGCGGACGCTTCGCCACGCGATCGGGCTTCGCCTCGACGGCTCTCGTCGCCGCGCCTCGGCACGCCGGCGCGAGCGCGCGAAACGCAGCTCCATCTCCGCGAGGCTAGGCAACTGGGACTCCCCTGCCACCGAGCCTCACCCTAGCGGGCCCGGCGGTCAAAACGAGCTCAGCGCTGGCGGCTGCCGGAAGGGTGTCAGACCCTTGGCCAATCCGAAATCCGACGTACGACACCCACCACGGTGGTGAGGGCCACGAATCGATCGCCCTCGGGGCCACGTCGCTTCCGACGGCGGACGTTGCCTAGGCCTGGGCTGACTCGGCTTCAGGTGCTGGCACGGCCTCCGGCGTCGCCTCGTCCGATCTCTCGGCGGGCGAGACCCGACCCGCCGCTTGACTCGCGACCTCCAGGAGCCGCGTCCCCATCGCGTGGATCTCGTCAAGCAGCTCGTGACGCTCCTTCCAGACGGCCTCGGTCTCGGCGTGCAGCTCCTGGATCCGTGTCTCGGCCTGCTGCCGGGCGGAGGCGATCTCGTCCTCGAGCCGCCGCAGGCGCTCCGCCGCCTCCGCACGTGAGCGGGAGAGGACTTCCTCGGCCTCGGCGTGTGCGCGGGCGACGAACTGGTCCGCCTCGGTCTTCGCAGCGGCCATGGTCTTGTCCGCCTCCGCCTTCGCACCGGTCACGATCCCCTCCGCCTCGGACTTCGCGCCGGCGACGATCCCCTCCGCCTCGTCCCCAGCGGCACTCGCCCTGGCCGAGATCTCGTTCGCCTCGGCCTGTGCGCGCGCAACCTGCGCTTCCGCCTCCTCGCGCGCGCTTGCCGCGATCTCCTCGGCCCTGGCCGAGATCTCCTTCGCCTCGGCCTTCGCGCGCGCGACCTCCCCTTCCGCGTCCTCGCGCGCACCGCTCGTGATCTCCTCCGCCGTCTCCCGCGCCTGCCGCAGGAGGGCTTTCGTCTGCTCCCCGACTCGGTCGAGCGCGTGCCTGACCGCCGCCTGCGGCGACCTTCCGACTTCGAGCTCGGCGATCAGGCGATTGACCTGATTGACGTAGGAATCGACCGCCCGGCGCTCGTAGCCACTGCGACCGGCAGTCGGGAACGAGACGTTGCGAATCGCGTCGGGCACCCGTGCCTGAAGCTCGGCGAGGCCGGTGTCCTCCTCGCGCGGGGGCGCGAGCTTGCTCGCTTCCTCCTCCACGTGCGGAGCCTCGTCGTCGGCCACGGACCGAGTATGACCGATCCCAGATGGCCGAGTGCCGATCGCCAGCGCGCGCGAGCCCCCACTCGCAACCAGCGTGCGAGCCCGGGAAACCCGGTTCGGCCGGCGAATCAGGTCGCTCAAGGGGTCGATTGTGCTCCTGGCACCCCACAGCTCTTCGGGGAGGTCGAGCATCTCGAGCGCCAGCTCGCGGGCGTATCCGTCCGGCAGGTTCTCGTTCGCCAGGATCTCCCGCAGGACGCCGTCGCGGGCGGGGCCGGGCGCGGTAACAATGGGTCGGCGCGGAGGCCACGCGCATCGCGCTGAGGCCCCGCGCTCGCCCTCCCCGCTCGCCCTTCGCGGCTGCCGGCTGCTCAGGCGCGCCAAGGCCGCCCCGATCCGAACGAGGTCGAGGGCCTCGCGCGCGCGCCACTCTGCTTCGTCCGCCTGCTGCCGCCAGTCGAGAGCCCGCTCGGCGCACGGACGCCGGCGAGCCCGCGGCGCCCCAACGTCGCTGGCCGGGCGGCCTTCGGCTGCCCGAGGGATCTCCCCGGTTTCACCCCGGGCCCCGGCGTCGAGCAGCTCGGCACGTGGCTCCGAGATTGGCGGGCGCACACATGACTCCTCGCCGCTCCCGAGGGCTGCGTACGCTCGACCGAACTCCTCCTCAGCCATCGCGAGATCGCCGACGAGGAGGTCTAGGCGCGCGCACTGGAAAGCGGTCGCAGCCGTGAACGACGCCAGTCCAAGGTCCGCATTCAGTATGGGAGCGAAAGGATGAAGGCCTCGAGCATCTGCACGCCGCGAGGTCGCCTTTTGCCCGGCCATCGCCGAAGCCGAAGCGAACACCTCGTCTCGCGCCGTGCCGTTCCCGTTTGCCGCCGTCGACGCTTCTTCGACTTCGATCGGTCGGTCTTCGTCGGTGCGAGGCGGCTCGCGTCCCATGGACGGCTCCGGCGCGCGCCTCCGGGGCTCGCCTAATCGAACTGGGCGCAAAAGGCGCTCAGGTCGGCGGGGCTGATCCCCAGCACCTGCTCGAGGAAGGCCGCCTCGGCGACGGTGCCAAAGTGATCGCCGGGGTTGAACGCGCCGCTGAAGCCGGACGGGATCGTGAAGCCGTTGAGCGTGATCCCGCCGAGCTCCCCGCGGGCGATCGCGCTGCGCAGGCCACCTAGGCAGCCGCCGTCGTGCGTGGCGAATCCGTTGGCGGGCGTTCCGGCCGGCGGGTGCGGCAGGCTGGCAGTCGCCGGCGCCACGAACGCGAACGCCAACACAGACGCCGCCGAGATGAGTGCGAGCTTGTGCATGCCTCTCCCCTTTCGTCCCGAGCGCGAGGCGGTGGGGCCTCGCCAGCGTACGGTCGCAAAGTCAGCCCGGTTGTGCAAGCAGGCCAGGCCCGACCCGCTCGCGCGGGCTTGTCGGTGCCGGTGTCAGCCCGAAGTCGCGAGAGACCACGCGTCGGTCCGAGCGATAGCCTGGCCCAGCTGAGCGCCTTCCGCGCCCAGTTCAAGTAGAGGGCTCGCGGTGGACGCCGCCCCTGCGAGCAAGCCGCGTCACGCCGACGACGAACGGCCGTCCCGCGCCGGAGCGGCCTCGAGCGACGGACCCGTCCACGACGCACAGCGGGTGTACTCGCCGCCTGCATAGAGGTCGGCTCGCTCGCACCGTCGAGGGCGGCGGACAGGCACCCGAGGGTTACATTCACGTGCCCGGGACGCGAACGCGGGGCTGGGCTTGGATCACTTCACGGCTTCGACCGCCCTCAACGCGCGTCGATCTCGTCGCCGGCAAACCTCACAACGGCGGAACTGAGCTCCGAAGTGCCTACGACCCTTGGCGAGCAGCGAGGAGCCGTACCTGCTCCCGCCGACTTCGGAGCTGCGCGCCGAGCTGCTCCACGCTCCGGGCCGCGGCGATGGAACCGACGGGAGCCATCGAGCGGCCGACGGCCTCCCGGCCGGCGACGTTGGCGCGCTGCAGGGGTCGCTTGGCCGTCCGTGCCTAGATCGGATCTCAAGTGGCGGACCAGGCCGAGGCGGCAGAGTGGCGCGCGGGCGAAGCGCTCGAGCTCGTTCGGCTGGGGTGGCCATGGAACGCCCGGGGCAGCTTGCAGGCGGGAAGCGCGGGCGGGGACGAGGAGCGCCAGGAGGGGAGCTCGACCCGGCTGGCCTCCGCGCGGGTGCGCCGTTCCCGCCTCCGGCCGGAACCGCGAGCGCGTCCCACGTGGGATCTTCGCGAACGAGAACCTGGCGGACGACTACGCCCATCAACTGGCGCTCGAACGCTCGCCCGTCCCCGAGAGTCCCTCCCCGAGGTCATGGTCTGCGAGGTGCACCCTTTGCGGGCCTCGCCGGGAGCCCGAGCACCGTGTAGCCGGAGCCCGCATCGGGCCGGCTCGCCGGGCAGGTCGGCGGCCGAAACCGACCCTTGCGGGACACAATGCTCTCGAGCGTCGTTGAAAGTCCCACCACCCTCGGTGAGACGCACTCCGCGCCGCACCCCTCGCTACTCTTGCTCGGAGTGGAAGAGGAGAGCCAGATCGAGGAGATGCGGGCGGCGATTCGCGCCGATCGGGAGCGCGCAGCGGCACGGCGTCAGGCCGCGACAGGCGCCGGGGCAGCCACGAAGGAGGAGGCCCGTCGAGAGGGCCGACCGTCCGCCGTCACCGCCCTTACTCGCCTCGGCCGCCTGTTCGGGCGAGGGTAACCACCCGGGATCCTGCGAACACGGTCCTCGGGGCCCCGGGCAGCAGCCGCGTTCGGCCTCGCTTCAGCGCGTAGGGTTCGCAAATTCGGACTGACGCACGGATCTATCCGATTTGCAGCGCGATCGAGTTTGTGAACCCCGTAGGGTTCATAAACTCGATCCCGCTGCAAATGTGCGGAAATCGGACGCGTGACAGAGTTTGCGAACCCTACGGGTCACGCCCGAGCGGTGGTCCCGGTACGGGAAGAAGCTGCCGGAGCCAGTGGGGTGCAAAAACTCA
>DASXQY010000168.1:0-23103 GCA_036506915.1 Gaiellaceae bacterium
GATCGTCGCTGCGGCCTCGGCCGTCTCGCCCGTCGCCGAGGTGGCCGTCACCCGGGCGGTAAAGCGGCCGGCGGGGTAGGCGTGCTGGACGGATGCGCCGTCCGCGGTCGTGCCGTCGCCGAGATCCCAGTGGTAGAGGACCGCGTCGCCGCTCGCGGTGAGCGTCACCTGGAGTGGGGCTGCTCCCGTCGTTGGGCTTGCCTGGACGCTGACGGTGGGGGGTGCCGCGTGGGCTGCGGGTGCGAACGTGAACGCCGTCACGAGGATCGCTGCACGCCGCACGACTGTGAGGATAACGGCCTACCGGACGAACACCGGCGCCAGCGCTGCGGCGTTGAAGCACGCGTGCAGGACCATTCCTGGGTAGAGGCTGCGGGTCCTTGCGCGCAGGAAAGCGACCGCGAGCCCGAACAGGAAGAGCGCGGGGAAGCCCGAAACCAGCCCGTGCGCCGCGGCGAAGGCGAGCGCGGTCGCGACGACGGCCAGGACTACGCTCAGCGGCCTGAGGAGCGCGAAGCCGAGCCCGCGGAAGGCGAGCTCCTCGATCGGTGGGGCGACGAGGACGATCACGGCCGCGTTGAAGGCGAAGGGCGCCGCACGCTCCGGCTCCCAGTGCGGCGGCTCGAGACCCTGCTCTCGCGCGCCATGCAGGACGGACTCGAGGATCACCTCGGCGATCAGGAGCGCGATCAGGACCACCAGAGCGAGCCCGAGCGCTCGCTTCCAGGACGCCGGCGCACGGAGCCCCAGCTCGCTCCGCGGGAGGCCTCGGGCGACCAGGAGGACGACGGCGAGGATGATCGCGTAGAAGACGAGCCCGCTGAATGCGGTGCCGTACTGGTAGAGAGCGTTCCGGGGCGGCTTGCCCTCCGTGAAGCGGCTCGCGTAGTTGAGGGCCGAGAGGGCGCCGATGAGCCCCAGCCAGCCGGCGAGCTTCCCGGCCCTCAAGCCGCCGCCTCGAGCACTCCCGCGAGCGGAGCCCAGGCGAAGCGGAGGCCGGCCGCCCATGCGCCGAGCTTGTCAACCTCGTCGTTGCCGACGTGCAAGGTTCGCTCCGGCGCGACGCCGAGCGCGCGAAGCGCATGAAGGAAGGGCGTCGGCTCCGGCTTCGCCGCCCCCACGGCGGCGGACGTGAAGACCGGCACGCTGCCGAGGCCGAGGCTCTCGAGGTGCTCCGGCAGCGTTATGTCCCAGTTGCCCACGACCGCGAGCGCCAGCCCGCGCCGGCGCAGCTCCCGCACCGCCGCGGCGACACCGGGCAGGAGCTCGAAGCGCAGAGCCGCGATGTACGCGTCGACGAACGCCTCGGGCGCGAGCTCGGCGTCGAGCGCTTCGAGAAAGACCGCCACGCAGTCCCGCCGGAGCCGGGCGAGACTATGCTCGTCGCGGCCTTCGAGCGAGCGCGGACGGTAGTACGCGCCCTCCGCGGCGAAGGCCTCGGCGACCGCGTCGGGATCCCGCTCGACTCCTCGCTCGCGGAGGGCCTCGCGCAGCGTCGGCACCGGATCCGCCAGCCCGACCAGCGTTCCGAACGCGTCGAGGGTGACGGCGTCGACCTCAGCGAAACGCATCGGGATGGAGAATGCGCGCGATCTCCTCCAGTGCTCGGCCGACCCCCGGCCCCGGGGCGATCGCCCTCGCCGAGACGATTCCGAAGCGGCCGGCCCGCACCGCTCGCAGCCGACGCGCGAGCTGGTCGCCGCGCAACGCCGCAAGGGTCGTGTCGCTGTCCGAGGTCGCCAGATAGACCTGCGGATCGAGCCGGAGAAGCCGCTGGAGCGGAAACGGGCCGGGCTCCGGGCTGGGGCCCGCGACACTCGTCCCACGGGCCTCGGAGATCAGATCGCCGAAGAGGCTGCGCGACGGGACGGTGGCGAAGTCGCCGGTGTCGACGAAGACCGTGATCCGCGGGGTCGTGCGCACCTTCGCGGCGACTGTACGGCGGGCCCGCTCGATCGCCGCCGTCAGTCTCCGCGCCTGGAGTGGCCGCCCGGTCAGAAGGCCGATGTCGGTGATCGCGTCGACGACGTCCTCGAGCGAGGTGTTCGGCTCGACGTAGATCGCCGCTCCGGTCGAGGCGCGCGCCCGCGCGAGATCCAGGGGGTCGGAGTCGCCTGAGGCGACGATCAGGTCGGGCCGCGCCCTGCGGATCTGGCCGACGAGCGGCAACCCAACGAGCGAGTCGTTGACGGTATGCGTCCGCGCCTTCAACCCGAGCGCGCGCAGGATCTGGCGCGGCCCTGCGCCGAGAGGCACGATCCGCCGGGGAGCGCGCCGCACTACCGCCGGCTGCTCGGCCGCCCCCTGCACGGTGACCGGGTAGATGCGGACGACGGCGCCAGTCGGCTCCTCGCGCGCACCGCAGCCGGTACCGGCGAGGAGCAGGACGCCGGCCGCGAGGCCGACGGCGCCCAATCTCACGCGACCCATTGCCACAGCGCCCACTGTACGACCGCGACGCCGAGCAGCAGCGAGCTGACTGCAACGATCGCCGTGTGTACGCGGGGCCGGCCGCCCAGCGCGGCGAGCGCGAGAAAGAAGGGGAAAATCGTCAACCCGAAACGGGGTAGCGAGAGCAGCGGCCAGCGCTCGCTCGGCACGCTCAGCGGGATCGCCAGGCTCAGTGCCGCAAAGAGGCCGTACGGCGCGCCGAACCGTCTCCAGGCGATCACGGTCAGCGCGATGAAGAGGATGAGAAAGGCGAGGTTCTCGAGATTGAGCGTCGCCGCGCGGATCGGGTCGGTGTCCTGCACCGCCGTCCAGTAGACGTGCGTGTGAGAGCCCGAGGCGAGCTGCTCGATCCCGGCCCATCCCGCGCGGAGCCCGTCCCAGATTCCCCCGAGCGGCCCGGCCGGCGAGAGGTGCCGGCTCCAGAGGCGCTGCGCGTGGACGAAGGCCCATGGGTCGCCCTCGGCGCGCCAGAGGTAGAGCGGGTACGCGGCGAAGAGCAGCGGCGCCACCCCGAGCGAGGCGAGCGACCGCAGGCGGTCCCGCTCGCGCCAGGCGAGCAGCCCGAGCGCGGGCAGCAACGCGACGCCGACCGGTCGCGTCAGCAGTGCCAGACCGGCGACCGCGCCTGCGGCGAGGAACCGGCGCCGTTCCGCGAGGACGAACGCCGCGAGCGTCAGGAGCAGGTAGAGCGACTCGCTGTATACCGCCTGGAGAAAGAGGGCGAACGGGAAGACCGCGAGGTAGAGCACCGCCCGGCGGGCCCCGTCGGCGCCGAGCCGCTCTTCGGCGAGCCGGTGCAGGAGCAGGAAGGAGGCGAACGCGGCCGCGAGGGAGACGACGATTCCCGCCAGCACGTAGTGGCCGAAGAACGCCCGCCCGAGAACGCCGACCGTCGCCGGATAGAGCGGGTAGAAGGCCGAGGCCGCGCCGCTCGCCGCATCGTAGCCGTGCTCTGCGATTCGCAGGAACCAGACGCTGTCCCAGCGGGCCCAGACGTCGGTGAAGGCGCCCAGGTCGTGGGTGAGGGTCGGGTCGTCCCAGCGGCCCGCGCGCGGATGGCGGTTCGGGACGAACACGAAGAGCGAGAAGAGCGCCGCCGCCCAGATCGCCGCCCGGGTCCAAAGGAAGATCTCGGGCACGGGGTTCCACGCGCGGGGCAGCCGCAACTCGCGGCGTGCCGTCCGCGGCTCACGAACGCGTTGACCGGCGGACACGGCGCGCGATGATACTCGGATGGCGCGCCGTCATTTCACGCCGGAAGAGGCGAACGAGCTGCTCTCCGAGGTGCGGCCGATCGCGGAGGAGCTCGTGGCCCGGCGGCGGGCGTTCGTCGTCACCACGGCCCGGCGAGCGCGACTCGCCTCTCGGATCGCCGGCAACGGGGGCGACTTCGATCCTCAGGAGCCTCGCGCGCTCCAGGAGCAACTCGTCCAGGAAGGCGAGGCGGTGGCGCAGTGCGTCGAGCAACTCGACCGCCTCGGCGTCCTGGTGAAGGACCTCGACCGCGGCCTCCTTGACTTCCCTGCGCTGCGCACCGGCGAGGAGGTGCTCCTCTGCTGGCAGGTCGGCGAGGACGAGGTGGCCTACTGGCACGGCCTGGAAGAGGGCTTCGCGGGCAGGAAACCACTACCTCTCGAATAAGACATCGCCATGCCGCTCTGGCACCGGCTGATCGTGTTCGGTGCGGTCCTGCTCGTGACGATCCTCGTCGCGCGCCTCGTCGACCGCCGGATGGCGCGCCGCGAGCTCCCGGCAGGCGCGGTCACTCGCTACCGCGTCCTGCGCCGGACCGTCCTCACGCTGATCGTCTTCGTCGGCCTCCTCTCGGCCCTGCTCGTGATCCCGCAGGTGCGGGCCGTCGCGACCGGGATCCTCGCCTCTTCGGCGGTTGTCGGGATCGTGGTCGGGTTCGCCGCGCAGCGCACGATCGGGAACTTCATCTCGGGCCTCTTGATCGCGTTCGCGCAGCCGATCCGCCTCGGCGACTGGATCGAGTTCGAGGGCTCCGCCGGCCGTGTGGAGGAGATCGGGCTCACCTACACGTTCATCCGCACCGAGGACGACGACCGGCTCGTGATCCCGAACGAGAAGATCGCCTCGGATACCATCCGCAACTCCTCCATCCGGAGCAGGAGGAAGCTCGCTCAAGTGTCCGTTCAGGTGCCTCTCGACCGCGATCTCGAGTCCGTCAGCGGGCTGCTGCGCGAAGCCGCGCAGGACGACGGCGCCAAGGTCGAGGTCACCGCGCTCGAGGATCACGCGCGCCTCACGGTGAGCGTCTGGGCCCCCGACGAGCCCGCCGCGCTGCGGCTCGAGTCCGACCTGCGGCTGCGCGCGCACGACCGCCTCCGCGAGGCCGGAGTGTTTGCATGAGCGCCGGCCGGCGCGGCGACGACGATCTCGAGCACGTTCTCCGCCGCACCCGCCGCCGGCGCCAGCTCGGCAAGCAGCGGCGCAAGCGCCGGACCGTCGTCCTGCTAGCCGCGGTGCTGCTCGTCCTGCTCGCGCTCGTCGCGTCCGGCATCGGCGGCGTGGCGGCCTTCCGGACAAGCTGCGACCTGAACGCGCTGCACCCGGTCGAGATCGGCCAGAACTCCTTCGTCTACGCGGCGAACGGCGCGTTGCTCGGCTCGATTCCGGCTGAGCGAAACCGGACGCCGGTCGGGTTACGGCGGATCAGCCCCTGGACGCTGAAGGCGACCGTCGCGATTGAGGATCACCGCTTCTACGCGCATGGCGGCGTCGACTACGAGGGGATCATCCGGGCCGCCTGGAAGGACCTGCGGGCCGGGGAGGTCGTCCAGGGCGGCTCGACGATCACCCAGCAGCTCGTGCGCAACCTCTACATCTCGAAGGAGCGGACCTTCAAGCGGAAGCTGAAGGAGGCGTGCCTCGCGATCAAGCTCAGTCGTGCGCGGTCGAAGGACTGGATCCTCCAGCAGTACATGAACCAGGTCTACTACGGAAACCACGCCTACGGGATCGAGGCTGCGGCGCAGACCTACTTCTCGGAGCACGCTCGCGACCTGACGCTCAGGCAGGCGGCGCTGCTGGCCGGCCTGCCCCAAGCGCCTTCAACCTACGACCCGCTGCACCGACCGGTGGCCGCGCTGGCGCGGCGGGACGCCGTCCTGCGAGCGATGGCCCAGTACGCCTACATCACTCCCGCGCGCTACCGCCTGGCGATCTCCGACCGCAACCTCGGGCTGCGGCCGGGCAAGCTCTATACGCGGATCCGCGAGCCGTACTTCTTCAGCTACGTCCGCGACCAGCTGATCGCCGAGTACGGCTCGAACACGGTTCGCTCGGGCGGCCTACGTGTCTACACGACGATCAACCCGCGCCTCCAGCTGGCGGCGGCGAAGGCGATCAGGGACACGCTCTATCTGCGCAACGACCCGGCCGCGGCGGTCGTCTCGATCGATCCCTCGGACGGCGCGATCCGCGCGATGACGGCGGTCACGCCCGGGCGGACCGGGAACCAGTTCAACCTCGTCGCCCAGGCCCGGCGCCAGCCCGGCTCGACGTTCAAGGTCTTCGTCCTCACGGCGGCGATCGAGCAGGGGATGAACCCGAATTCGACCTACTACGTCTCCGCGCCGTTCCACTACCAGCCCGATCCGTACACCTCTGCCTGGGACGTACAGACCTACGACCACAGCTACTCGGGCTCGAGCTCGGTCACGAGCGCGACCCTGCGCTCGGACAACACCGTCTACGCGCAGCTGACCCTCGACGTGGGCCCGGAGAAGGTGGCGGAGATGGCCCATCGGCTCGGGATCGTCTCGGCCCTCGACGTCGTCCCGGCGATGGGCCTCGGCGCCGACGCGATCTCGCCGCTGGAGGAAGCCTCTGCATACGCGACGCTCGCGGCGGGCGGGATCTACTCCAGGCCGATGGCGATCCGCAAGGTCATCCTCGCGGGCGGCAAGGTCGACACCGACGTCGGCTGGGGCCAGCCCGAGCGCCGCCGCGCGATCTCCGACGGGGTGGCCTCCGAGGTGACCAAGATCCTCGAGGAGAACATGCTCGACGGGACCGGCGCCGGCGCGTACTTCGGCCGCCCGGCCGCCGGCAAGACCGGCACGACCGACAACCATGCGGACGCCTGGTTCTCCGGCTTCGTGCCCCAGCTCGAGGCGACCGTCTGGGTGGGCTATCCGCAGGGCGAGATCCCGATGGAGAACGTCCACGGGATCGCGGTGGCGGGTGGGACCTTCCCCGCGCAGATCTGGCGCATCTTCATGGAGCGGGCGGTTGCGAAGCTTCCGCCGCTCGAGTGGCCCGAGCCGCGCGATCCCGTCGTCTGGAGGCCGTTCACGCAGGGGCAATACGGCTCGAGCCTTTCCCCTCCGCCGCCGAGCTACTACGTGCCGCCGCCGGCCGGCACGACGACCGTTCCACCGCCGAAGAAGGCCTCGCCTCCCCCGCCGCCTCCCCCGCCGCCTCCGGCACCCGTTCCGCCGCCGCCGCCGGAGCCGCCGCCTCCTCCACCCCCGGAGTAGCGGGATGGAGCTCAGGCGCTCCGAGCCCGCGGGGCGGCGGGCGGCGCTGGGCGCTGCCGCCCTGGCGATTCCGGTCTTCATCGCGGCCTGTGCGATCCCCGACGGCGGGCTCTTCCGCGCGGCCCGCTTCCGTGACGTCCACGTCTACCAGGGCTACGCGGAGAGTCTCTTGCACGGGGCGCTGCCCTACCGCGACGTCTTCGTCGAGTACCCGCCGGGGGCCTTCGCGGTCTTCCTGCCGCCGGCGGCCCTCGGCGCCGCGCACTACAACGCCGCGTTCAAGACGTTGATGGCTCTCTGCGGCGTGGCGACGATCGTGCTCGTCGCCCTCGTGCTAGCGGAGCTCGGCGTTTCCCGTCGGCGGGTGTACGCGGCGGTGGGGCTGCTCGCGCTCTCGCCTGCGGCGCTGGGGCCCATCTCGCTCAACACCTACGATGCCTGGCCGGCGCTGCTGACGGTGGCCGCGCTCCTCCTGCTCCTGCGCGGCTGGGATGTCTGGGCCTTCGGGGCGCTCGGGCTCGCGGTGAGCGCGAAGGTCTACCCGCTTGTCCTCGTGCCGATCGCGTGCGTGTTCGTCTGGCGCCGCGCCGGGCCGCGGCGAACGGCGCTGGCACTGGGCGTCTTTCTGCTCGTGGCTGCAGCGGTGGTCGTCCCCTTCGCCGCCTACGACCTGGACGGAGTGGCGTCCAGCTTCCGCGCGCAGGCGTCGCGCGGGCTCCAGGTCGAGAGCTTCGGCTCCTCGCTCCTGCTCGTGCTCGACCGGTTGGGGCTCTACGACGCCGAAGTCGTCCGTACGACCGGCGTCGCCGGGCGCAACCTGGCGGGCTCCCTTCCCGACGCGGTCGCCGCCGCGACGCTCGTCCTCGAGGCGGCGGCGGTCGCGGCGGTCTGGCTGCTGTACGCTCGCGCCCGCGATGCCCGCGCGCTCTTGCCGGTCGCCTTCGCCGCGGCGGTCGCCGGGTTCCTGGCGTTCACGAAGGTCTTCTCGCCACAGTACCTGGTCTGGCTCGTCCCGCTGGTGGTGCTGGTCGGAGGCGTGGCTGGAGTGGCCGCGACCGTCCTGACCGGGGCCTCTCTCGTGCTGGCGCAGGTGTGGTTCTTCCATTACCACGCACTCTTCCGGATCGCCTGGCCGACGTGGCTCCTGCTCGTGCGCGACCTGCTCGTCGTGGTCCTGTTCGCAGTCCTGGCCGGGGCCCTGACACGCGCTCAGCCGACCCGGTGGAAGATCAGGATCCCGTCGCGCTCGAAGACGAGCCGCCACTCCGGATTGCGTCGCAGCCAGGAGAGCTGGACAGCGGTCGGCAAGGGAGCGAGCCGGTCCGCGTAGCCGGGCTGGTTCTCGTCGGCCGCGACCCAGGTCGCGTCCTGGATGTAGGGAAAGCTGAGCAGCCGGTGGCGCGCCGAAAGGTGGGCTCCCAGCGTGTTCGTGGCGCTCACGACGGCGTGGCCCGGAATCAGACGGAGTGCCCGCGCCGCGATTCGATCGTGCCGCGTGACCTGCGCCGCGTAGGCGTCGTGCTGCTCTCCGCCCGGGAAGTACCGCCAGAGGGGGATTGCGCCGAGGGCGTAGTTGGATGCGAGCGCGAGGACGAGGGCGCCCGTCGCGAGCGGTGCCGCGAGGTGCGGACGGCCGCGCACGAGCCGTCCGCCGCCGAGCACCGCGGCCCCGACGAGGATCGGGATCAGCCCAGCGGTGTAGTGGAAGCGGATGGACGTCTGGGTGGTCGTCGCGGAGAGCAGGTTGATCGCGAGCTCCGGGATCGCGGCGAGCAGCAGCAGGGGGGCGAGGACGACGAGGAGGCCGAGCGGCAGGACCAGCCTCGCCAGGTAGCCGAGGCCGCGGCCGGTCGCGGCCGTCGTGACGATCTTCCACGGATCGGTGACCGCCGTCCGGAGGATCCCGCCGGGGCTGCCGCCGACCTCGCCGTAGCGTGAGAAGAAGCTCGAGCTGGCGCCGCGGTTGAAGTGCGGGATCACGACCTCGATCGCGATCAGGGCGACGGCGGTACCGGCAGCAGCGATCGCTGCGCCCTCGAGCCGGCGGCCGCGCGCGAGCGCGAACCAGATGCCGAGGCCGGCGACGACCAGCGCGATCTCCTCCTTCGTTGTCGCCGCGAGCAGTCCGAAGACGGCGAACGGCAGCAGCCGTCCTTCGTCGAGGTACCAGAGGGCGTAGAGCAGCAGCGGGCAGGCGAGCGCGACGGGATGGAACTCGTTCAGCGTCAACCACTGCGTCGCCGGGTAGAGGAGGTACGCGAGCGCAAACCCGAGGCCGGCCCGCTCGGAACGGAGGTGCTTGCGGCCGAGCCAGAACACGGGCAGCGCGCCGAGCGCGATGGCGATCGCCTGCACCACGAGGAGGAGGTCGGGGCTGGGCCAGACCAGCCAGAGCGGCGCCAGGGCGATCAGGATCGGATCGAAGTGCGCGGCAAGGCGCGAGATCTGGTCACCGCGCAGTCCGGTGATCTGGAGCGGGTTCCCGTGCGCCGTCGACCAGACCGCCTGAACCATGTTGCCGAGATCGAAGCGCCCGGTCTGGAAGGCGCGATGGCGGAGGATCGAGAGCGCGGACAAGCCGACGGCGTAGGCGGCGACCGCGATCCAGAGCAGCAGGCGGGGGCTCCGGGCGCGTTGAAGGATCATGACGGGCGCGATCGTGCCAGTAGGCGGTCGAGCAGCGAGCGCCAGCGTGCCCCGAGCACCTCCTCGCTCGCGCCGGCTTGGTAGGCGGCGAGCCCGCCCTCGCTCAGCCGGCGAGCGAGCTCGTGGTCGCTTGCGAGCCGCCTCAGCGTGGCGACGAGCGCCTCGGGGTCGGCCGGCGGGACGAGGAGCGCACTCTCGTCGTGGACGAGCAGCTCACGCGCGGCCGAGGTGTCGCCGGTGACGAGCGGCGTGCCGCAGGCGAGGGCCTGAAAGGCCTTGTTCGGAATCACCCGTCTGGCCTTGTCGGACGTTCCGAAGACCCCCAGTGCGCAGCCCGCGCGGTGGAGCTCGGCCGGAAGCTGCTCGTACTCGACCCACGGGAGCCACTCGACGTTCGCGGGACGGTCGGTCAGGAGCGGCGCGAGCTGGCCGCTGCCGACGATCCGGAGGTTCAGGTCGGGGGCGGCACGTGCTGCTTCGAGAATCGTCTCGAGGCCGTGCAGTGGGATCAGCTTGCCCACGAAGAGGCAGGTGAAGGGCTCCTGCGGCGACCAGCCGGGACGGAAGAGCCTGTCCTCGGCGCCGACCAAGCAGACCTCGACCCGGTCAGGGGGGAGCCCGGCGAGGTCTGCCAGGTAATCGGCGTTGGCCCTGGTGTCGGCGACGACGAGATCGGCGGCTCGCAGTGCCCGGCGGTCGATCGCGGCAAGCGCGCGGCCGGGGAGCGATCCGGGGCGGAAACGTCCGCGATCGGCAACGAATGTGTCGGAGAGCGAGACGAGCGGGTTGAAGACGACGGGCCGCCCTCGGGCGACTCGTCGGGCGGCCGGCAGGTCGAGGTGGCCCGGATAGCCGACGATGAGGGCGTCGAAGCCGGTCTGCCCGCGCCGGAGCAGGCGGAGCTCCGCAACGGCCAGGCGCGCTGCGGTACCGGGCCCGGCCCGCCAGCTCTCCCGGCGTCCCTCCCAGACGCCTGCGTGACGTTCCACGACGTCGACTCCAACCCTGCGCAGGCACGAGATCACCTGCGCGTTCCGCGGGTAGTCGCGCTCGTAGGTCCCGAAGTAGAGGATCCGCATCAGGCGTGATTAAGGCGCGCCCAGCCGCCTCCCCGCGGAGAGACCGTCTCTAGGGCAGGATCTCGTCGACGTGGAGCTCCGCCCGCTCGCGAGTGCCGGCCCGCTCCTCATGCTGGCTGGTGATCAGCTCGCTGATCAGCCCCAGCGAGAAGAACTGGAGCCCGACGACGACCAGGAGGACGCCGAGGATCAGCAGCGGCCTCTGTCCGATTGCATGGCCGTCGAGCTTCAGCACGGTGAGGTAGAGAAGTACCGCGAAACCGAGCAGCCCGAGCAGCAGGCCGAGGCCGCCGAAAAGGTGGAGCGGCCGGTACCGATAACGGCCGATGAACGAGACGGTGAGGAGGTCGAGGAAGCCGCGCAGGTACCGCTCGACGCCGTAGCGCGAGCCGCCGTGCTCCCGAGGGCGGTGGTTGACGGGCAGCTCGGCGATTCGATGGCCGCGGTAATGGGCGAGCACCGGGATGAAGCGGTGGAGCTCCCCGTAGAGCCGCAGTCCGCGGACGACCTCTGCTCGGTACGCCTTCAGGCCGCAGTTGAGATCGTGCAGGCGCAGCCCCGAGACGCGGCCCGTGACCCAGTTGAAGATCCGCGACGGCACCCGCCTGCTGAGCGGGTCGCGGCGATGGGCCTTCCAGCCGCTCACGAGATCGAAGCCCTCGTCGAGCTTCGCGAGCAGACGCGGGATCTCGGCCGGGTCGTCCTGGAGGTCGGCGTCGATGGTGACAACCACATCGCCCTGCGCTTGCGTGAACCCGGCCCCGAGTGCCGTGGCCTTCCCGAAATTGCGCCGCAGCCTGACGACCCGCACGTTGGCGCGGGAGTTGTGCAAGCGGGTCAGTGCGGCAAACGATCCGTCCGTGGAGCCGTCATCGACGAACACCACTTCCCAGGGCTCGCCCTGCGGCTCGAGCGCCGACTCGAGCTCCTCGTACAGGAGGCCGAGCGTCCGCTCCTCGTTGTGAACAGGGACGACGACCGAGATCACGGCGGCTGAGCCTATCCGGCACGCGTAGCGTATGCGGCAATCGTGGCCGAGCTCCCGACGATCGACGAGGCGCAGCGGCTGATACTCGAGCGGGTGCGGCCGCTTTCCGCCGAGCAGGTCCCGCTCGAGGAAGCCGCGCGGCGGGTGCTGGCGGAGGAAGCGGCCGGCCTCACTGACCTGCCCCCGTTCCCGAGCTCCGCGATGGACGGTTTTGCCGTCCGCGCCGCCGATACGCCGGGCGAGCTGCCGGTCGTCTTTCGGATCGCGGCCGGGCGACCCGCGCCGCGCGCGCTCCGGGCGGGCGAGGCGATGGCGATTGCGACCGGGGGTGTCGTCCCTGAGGGGGCCGATGCCGTCGTCCCAATCGAGTATGTTGTCGAGCATGACAACAGTGTTGCGATTCCTGATGCGGCTGTGGCCGGCGCCAACGTTCGCTCTCGCGGTGGCGATCTTCGCGTGGGAGAGGCCGTCGTCGCAGCGGGAACGCGGCTTGGGCCTGCTCACCTGGGGGCCCTCGCGGCCGCAGGGGTGGCGACCGTCGCATGCGGCGCGGAGCCGCGGGCCGCCGTTCTCGCCACGGGAACCGAGCTTCGCCGCCCGGGAGAACCGCTCGGTCCGGGCGAGGTGTACGAGGCCAACGGGCTGATCCTCGCCGCCCAGCTGGCGTCGGCGGGCGCTCGCGTCGAGCGTCTGGCGGCGGTGGCGGATGACGAGGATGCGCACCACGAGGCGATCGCGCGAGGTCTCGAGCACGACGTGCTCGTCACCTCCGGCGGCGTCTCGGTCGGCCCGCACGACCTCGTTCGCCGGGTCGAACGGGAGCTCGGAGTCGAAGAGGTGCTCTGGCGCGTCGCCGTCAAGCCCGGGAAACCGGTCTCATTCGGCGTCCGGAACTCGACGCTCGTCTTCGGCCTGCCGGGGAACCCCGTCTCGTCCCTTGTCGGATTCGAGCTGTTCGTGCGACCGGCGATCCTGGCGCTCCAGGGTCACTCGGAGCCACTTCCCCGCTTCGAGCCGGGGCGGCTCGCGGCTGCCGTTCGGCAGAGCGCGGACCGTGAGCAGCTCGTTCGCGCGAGGACGAGACTCGGCGACGGCGAGGCCGTCGAGCTCGAGCCGCTCACGGGCCAGGAGTCGCACATGATCGCCCGTGCGGCCGAGGCGGACGCGCTCGTGCTCGTTCCGCGCGGCGACGGCGAGCTCCCGCCCGGCGCGCCGGTGCGCTACCTCAGGCTCGCGGTTTGAGCGGAGCGGCGAGCGCGTTCGTCGGCAGCGTGAACGCCGGCCCGCCTCGGGGCTCGACCCGGGCGAGCCTCCCGTAGGCGATGTACCGCTGGGACGCGAAGAAGCGAGGATGGCAGGCCTGGAGCTCCACGATCTCGCGGTGGTGCGTCAAGAGCACAGAGAGGTCGTGCGCGTTGACGATCCTGTGCTTGAAGATGCGATAGCGGAAGCTTGCGTAAGGCAACTCGAGGATGACGAAGTCGCCCGCCTTCAGCCGCTCGATGTGGGCGAGGGGGGCGAGGTAGGTCGTACGGTGGCCGGCGATGTAGATCAACTCCCCCTGGCCGGGCATCCAGGTCCGGAGGTCGCGACCGGGGCCCTTCGTCAACGAGTCGTGGTCGGTCCCGTTCACGAGGATCATGTTCAAGCCCAGCCGGGGCACCTTGATCCGGCCGATCGCCTGACCGCGATGGGTTTCTCGGCGGTAGAGGCGGGCCTCGCGGGCGATCGTCCGGCGGGTCACCGCGAGCGATGCGGTTCCCTGCGGGAGCCGCGCGGGCCGATACTCCTTGAAGAGGTGGTCGTAGCTGCGCGCAAGCTGATGCTGCTTCCAGTGCGTGTAGAGGGCCGTGAACGGGTCCTGCCAGCGCCAGACGACGACGACCCAGACGAGCAAGCCGACGCCGGCGACCGCCATCGCCGTCCCGACGATCCTGATGACGCGTTTCACCGTCACCGCTCCAATACCCTCCGTTCCCCGCCGCCGGCGCGCCTCCTCGCCCTAACTGTAAGTGCGATCCGGCGGACCGTCTCCCTCACGGGGCCGCGCGGCGGCCGCTCCCGGGCGCTGGGGTACGGCGCATAGCGCCCGGTCGCGAGCGCGGCCATCTGTCCGGCGGCCGCGAGCCAGCCGACCGCGATCAGGACGGCGGGCAGCCTCACGTAGCCGGTCGCGGTCAGCTCGCCGAGGTACCAGACCGCGTCCAGGCCCAGGCCGTAGCGCAGCGCAAGCGAGCCGAGCAAGAGCAAGGGCCCGAGGAAGCCTGCGAACAGGAGCGCAAGGCGAATCCACAGCTCGCCCCCGCGGAACTGGGGCAGCCAGAGCCAAGCATGGAGCGACGGGAGCAGGAAGAGCAGAGCGAACGGGTTTGTCGCGACGACGAGCAGGGCGAGGACGGCGAGCGACAGAAGCGCCGCGCTCGTTCCGGCGATCTCCTCCGAGGAGGAGATCGGCTGTCTGGGTAGCAGGCGCTCACGCGCCACGAGCCAGCCGAGCCCGCTCAGGAGCGCAAAGCCGAAGAGCCCGAGCACGGGCCAGTCGGTGCCCGGAGAAGCAGTCAGGGGCAGCGGCACCGTCGGCGCCTTTGGCCACACGCCGATCAGGGCAAAGAGCAGGAAGACCGCGGCCGTCCAGAGCCAGAAGCCGGCGCGGCTCCGGTAGCTGCGCAGCGCCGGACCGAGAGCGATGTGGCGCCGCCGGCAGCGCGCGTACAGGTCGACGGCTGCGACCAGGAACGGCGCGAGCGCCGCGATCAGGATCAACTCGATCGCCCAGCCGGGGAGGATCCGGGGCCCGAAGTAGAGGTAGCTGCTCGTCCCCGGAGCGAGCTCCGCGCCCGAGTCGAGCCAGCGCAGCAGCTGCTGAGCGGCGCCCCCGAGCTGCGCCAGTCGCACGGTATCGAGACGGTTGGGCTGATCGGCGAACGCCGCCGGCGGCCGCTCGGAGCCGCTCGTGAGTGTGATGGCGGGCAACCCGCGGGCCAGCAGCGGGCCCTGTTCGTAGAGCGTGAACGGGAACGCGAGATCGATCAGCTGGGCCAACGTGCCCGGTCGCGCCGGACGCCTGCCTGCCTGGTCTAGCACCCGCTGCGACGCGGTCTCGACAAGCCCTGCCGCAGCCAGCCGGGGCTCGGTCCCGCTCAACACGAGGCGCGGCGGCCCGCGGCCCGCGAGCGCCGTCAGGTCGATCACGGCGAGAACGTGTCCACGGTGTGTCTGGCCGAACCGGCGGGCGCCGAGCGCCCCGAACGCTCCTCCGTCAGTTGCCACGAAGACCAACGTGTGCAACGGGCTGACGGCTCGAGCCTGGGGCGCCGCGACCGGCGTTCCGTACGAGCGCGCGAGCTCGATCAACGTTGCGATCCCGGAGGCGTTGTCATTCGCGCCCGGCCCGGTGCCCTCGTCGTCCCGGTGAGCCATCACCACGATCTCGTCGGGCGAGCGACCCGGCACGGTCACGAGCTGGTTGACGAGCGTCCTCCGTCCCCGACCGGGCAGATCGGCGCGAAAGCGGTCGGCGATCACTCTCAGCCCGTACGGCGTGAGCTGGGAGCGAAGCCACTCCGCCGCACCGACGGCGCCGGCCGTTCCCGGCGCCCGGTCCGGGTAGAGCTGGGCGAGCTCCGTCGCGAGCACGAGCGCTCCGGCGCGGTCGAACGACGGCGGCAGGGCGGGCTGCGGCGAGGGAAGCGGCTCGGCCTTGCGGACGCTGAAAGCGGCCACCAGGAGCGGGATGCCGACGAGCAGCCAGGTGCCGCGATACAGCCGTGCGTTCACCGGGCGCTCGAGCGACCCGGGGCGCGGGCGTCGCCGCGGGGGACGGGGCGGGGACGCCGCCATGCCTGGCTATAGTAGGGAGAAGACCGACATGCGCCGGCAGGCGCCTGCCGATGCCCGACTCCTCCACCATCCTGCTCGTCGACGACGAGGACGCAGTCCAGAAGCTCCTCGCGTTTCCGCTCGAGCGGGACGGCTTCCGGGTCGTGCAGGCGCGTGACGGCCAGGAGGCCCTCGAACGGTTCGCGGCCGAGCGGATCGACCTCGTCGTCCTCGACCTGATGCTGCCGAAGCTGGACGGGCTCGAGGTCTGCAAGCGGCTCCGGGCCTCCAGCAGCGTCCCGATCATCATGCTTACGGCCCGCGACGACGAGCTGGACAAGGTGCTCGGGCTCGAGCTGGGCGCGGACGACTACATCACGAAGCCGTTCTCGATTCGTGAGTTCAGGAGCCGCGTGCGGGCGCTCCTGCGCCGTGCCTCGACCCCGGCGCCCGCCACGCTCGACGAGGAGACGATCGAGGCCGACGGGCTCCGGATCGATCTCGCCAGGCGCGACGTCGAGGCGCACGGGAACCCGGTGCAGCTGACCTACGTGGAGTTCGAGCTCCTGCGCACGCTCGCCTCGCACCCTGGGCGGGTCTACACGCGCGAAATGCTGCTCCAGGCTCTCTGGGGCGGCTCGGACTACCGCGAGCCGCGCACAATCGACGTGCACGTCCGCCACCTGCGAGAGAAGCTCGAGCCCGACCCGCGCGAGCCGCAGTTCATCCTCACCGTCCGCGGCGTCGGCTACCGCTTCCGGAGCGGCTGATGCGATTCTTCCGCACGGTCGGCGCCCGGCTCAGCCTGGCGCTTCTTCTCGTCGTCGCAGTCGCGCTCGGGATCGTCTACTTCGGCGTGGTTCCGTCGCTGAAGAGCCGTCTCGTGAACAGCCGCATATCGCAGCTGGAAGACGCGGCGACCCATCTCAGGCCGGACGCCGCCGCGGCAAATCCGCTGTTCCAGGACTTCGCGGTGACGGCTGCCAACGAGAGGGGGGCCCGAGTGGTCATCTTCCAGGGGAGCTTCGCGTCGGGGAGCCCTACGGTCGGGGGCGCGATCGCCGACTCGCAACAGGGCGGATCGTCCGACGACGTCACAAATGACCCGATCGCCACGCGTGCCCTGAATACCGGCCGCCTCGAGCACGGCACGATCAGGGGCGGCGACGAGCACTACGCGGAAGCGGCGATTCCGTTTCTGAACGGCCAATACGTTCTGATGCTCCGCACGTCTCTTCAGAGCCAGTTGGGCAGCGTCAACCTCGTCCAGCGGCGGGTGCTGCAGGCCGCGGGCGTCGCGCTCCTGATCGCCCTCCTGCTCGGGTACGGCGGGGCCTGGATGTTCGCGCGTCGGATCCGGCGCCTCGAACGGGCCGCCGAGCGGATCGCCGGGGGGCGCTTCGACGAGCCGGTCGGCGACTCCGGCCGAGACGAGCTCGGCGAGCTGGCCGAGGCGTTTGAGCGGATGCGCGTGCGGCTGGCGCAGCTCGACGACGCCCGGCGGGAGTTCGTCGCGAACGCCTCGCACGAGCTGCGCACGCCCCTCTTCTCGCTTGCGGGGTTCCTCGAGCTCCTCGACGACGAGGTGCTGGACGAGACGACGAGACGTGAGTTTCTCGATTCGATGAGGGAGCAGGTGGCGCGCCTGACCAAGCTGGCCTCGGACCTGCTCGATCTCTCCCGTCTCGATGCGGGCCGGCTGACCGTTGAGCGGGAACCTGTCGACCTGGCGGCCCTTGCCGAGGATCTGGTCGAGGAGTTCGGCCCCGTCGCGCATCGGAGCGATCACGACCTCGATCTGGTGGAACGCGGGCCCGCGACAGCCCTTGCCGACGAGCTACGCACGCTCCAGATCGGCCGGATTCTGGTCGAGAACGCGCTCCTCCACACGCCTCCTGGGACAGCTGTGGGCGTCAGTGCCCGAACGCCCGGTGGCCGGGCGGTGCTGGAGGTCGAGGACGGCGGGCCGGGCATTCCGGAGGCTCAGATGGAGCAGCTGTTCGAGCGCTTCTACCGCCTCGATGGGACGCGGGCATCCGGCAGCGGCCTGGGGTTGGCGATCGCGAGGGAGCTCGCGGAGCTGATGGGCGGCACGATCGAGATCGAATCGCGGCCTGGTCGTACGCGCTTTCGCCTGATACTCCCCGGCTCCGTCGCCGAAGCGGCCGAATCCCCGGAGAGCGTCGCGGCCGAAGTAGCGGGTTAGCCGTTTTCCCGTGGAAACGGTTTGCGGCACCTGCGTCCGTGGCATCTAGCGCTCTCCAGCCGGCTAGCTACAGTTGGAGCCTCGTGAGGAGCGCGCCGTTCGCCGCCGTCGCCGTTGCCTGCGCCCTGCTGGGTGGAGTGGTCGCACTCGCGCTCGGGAAGGCGACCGGCTGGCTCGACGGCTCGACGACGATTTTCCGTTCGGCTCCGGCGTCATCGGGCAGCACCGCCGCGCCGGTCGCTGTCGGATCGGCCGGGAAGCCGCTCACCGGGAACGGCTTCAATCCGCAGCGCATCTACGCCAGACGCTCTCCGGGCGTCGTCACGATCGTGGCCGATTTCGGCGACCAGGGGCAGCAGGGCTCGGGCTTCGTCGTCTCGCCGACCGGCTACATCCTGACCAGCTCGCACGTGATCACCACGGCCGGCGAGGGCGAGGGCAAGCCCAAGCCGGCCGACAGCCTCGTCGTCGAGTTTCAAGACCGCGACCGGGTGACCGCCAAGCTGGTCGGCTTCGACGTCTTCGACGACGTCGGGCTGATCAAGATCGACCCGTCGGAGCACACGCTGACGCCCGTGCCCCTTGGCAACTCGGCCGCGGTCGCGGTCGGTGCTCCGGTGGCCGCGATCGGGAGTCCCTTCGGGAACGAGAACTCGCTCGCCGTCGGCGTGGTCTCGGCGACCCACCGCTCGATCGACTCGCTCACCTCTCGCTACAACCTCGTCGACGCGATCCAGACGGACACCCTGATCAACCACGGCAACTCGGGCGGCCCGCTGTTCGACGCCCGCGGCCGGGTGATCGGGATCAACGCTCAGATCAACACGAGCTCCGGCAACGCCGCGGGAGTCGGCTTTGCGGTCCCGATCAACTCGGCCAAGCGCTCGATGCAGCAGCTGATCGCCGACGGCACGGTCTCGTACGCATACGTGGGCATAGAGACGGAGGATCTGACACCGGCGCTTGCCAAGCGCTTCCACTACTCGGTGGGGCGCGGCGCGGTCGTGACCGGGATCCAGCCCGACAGTCCTGCCCAGGCAGCGGGGCTGCGCGGAGGTGGTCGCGAGCGTGATGTGCTCGGGACGAAGTTCACTCCCGGCGGAGACGTGATCGTCGCGATCAACGGCCGTTCCATCCTCAGCTCCGAGGACATTGTGCGGATCGTCACGGAGTCCCTGTCGCCCGGCGAGGTCGCCCGCTTCACGATCATCCGCGGCGATGCTCGGCGCGAGGTACGTGTCCGCCTGGCCGAGCGGCCGACCAGCTCGGATTAGGCTTCGGAGCATGTCGTCCCTCGTGCTCACGTCCGGCTGCGCCTGGTTACGAGGTCGGCGCGGACGGGAAGGGGGGAGTGGATGAGCGACGAGGGGCGCCGGGTCTACCTGGCCATTCCCGCCCGACCGGAATACATCACCCTCGGGCGGTTGGCGCTGACTGGCATCGCCGGCCTTCGCCCGCTCTCGGACGAGACGCTGCACGACCTCAAGCTCGCATTGACGGAGGCGTGCACGAACTCGGTCCGGCACGCCTACCAGGACGGCGGTGAGGGCAAGGTCGAGATTCGCTACGAGCTCGAGCCCGACAGGCTCGTGGTCGAGGTGGGGGACAACGGCCCTGGATTCGAGCCCGGCGCCTCATTCGAGAACGGGGAAAGCGAGCTTGCCGAGGGTGGGCTCGGCATCGCCATCATCCGCGCGGTGGCCGATGAGGTCGAGATCGGCGAGCGCCGCGGCGGCGGCTCCCGCCTTCGCTTCGTCAAGTTTCTGACCGACTAGCCCCTAGGCAGTCGGCCGCGGGCGTTATTCTCGCGCGCGGGCGACTTCTCGCCCCAGACCATGCTCCAGCTCGTAAACGTCGGACAGAAGTCGCTCGTCGACTACGCCACGATCGTCAGTCGTGGCCTGATGGACGAGATCCGCAGGCTGGCCGAGCCGCTGGCCGGCAAGCGCGTGGCGCACCTCTCCGCGACCGCGTTCGGCGGCGGCGTTGCCGAGATCAA
The DNA here is from genome assembly GCA_036506915.1 of Gaiellaceae bacterium. Classification (GTDB taxonomy): domain Bacteria; phylum Actinomycetota; class Thermoleophilia; order Gaiellales; family Gaiellaceae; genus AC-32. The sequence continues at coordinate 19,694 of DASXQY010000168.1, forward strand.
CTACGCCCTGGTGCCGCTGATGAAGGACGCCGGGCTCGACGTCGAATGGCGGATCATCGCCGGCGGCGACGAGTTCTTCGCCGTCACCAAGACGATCCACAACGCGCTCCAGGGCGATCCGAAGGGCCTGACCAAGACGCAGGAGGAGGTCTTCCGCCGCTACCAGGCCCTGAACGCAGACGAGCTCGAGGACGACTACGACTTCGTGATCGTCCACGACCCGCAACCGGTCGGCATGATCGACCACTTCGCGAACAGCTCGGCGCGCTGGATCTGGCGCTGCCACATCGACCTCTCGGAGCCCAACTCGGAGGTGTTGGGGTTCTTGCTCCCGTGGCTCCGCCGCTACGACGGCGCGATCTTCCACATGCCGGAGTACGTGCCCCGGGTCGGCGGCCTCCCTCCGGCCTACATCTGGCCGCCGGCGATCGATCCGCTCACACCCAAGAACATGGCGCTCTCGGCCGAGGACGCAGCCTACATCGTCGACCAGTTCGGGATCGACGTCGAGCGCCCGCTCCTGACGCAGGTGTCTCGCTTCGACCCATGGAAGGACCCGCTCGGAGTGATCGACGCGTACCGCGGGGTCAAGGCCGAGCGGCCCGAGGTGCAGCTCGCGCTCGTCGGCTCGATGGCGCACGACGACCCAGAAGGCTGGGACTACTACAACCGGACCGTCAAATACGCGGAGGGCGACCCGGACGTCTACATCCTCTCCAACCTGAACAACATCGGCTCCGTTGAGGTGAACGCCTTCCAGGTGCACTCGGCGGCCGTGATCCAGAAGTCGATTCGCGAGGGGTTCGGCCTGACCGTGACGGAGGCCCTCTGGAAGACGAGGCCGGTCGTCGCGAGCCGCGTCGGCGGGATCGTCGCGCAGATCCAGGACGGCGAGACCGGCTGGCTCGTCGACTCCCCGGACGATTGCGCGAAGGCGTGCCTCGAGATCCTCGCCGACCCGGCCGCGGCCCGGCAGCGCGCCCTGCGCGGGAAGGAGTTCGTGCGGCGCAACTTCCTGATGCCGCGGCTGCTGCGCGATTGGCTCGTGCTGATGAACCTGCTCGACGGGAACGACACCGCCGGCGCCGAGGTGGCGACGGTCGCGGCCGCGTAGCCGTCTTCCCCGAGCTGTCAGCGCACGATCATCACGGGACAAGGCGCACTCTCCGCTACTCGATCGGCGGTCGAGCCGAGGAGGTGGTTCCGCAGGAAATGGCCCTTGTGGCCGAGCACGACCAGGTCGTAGCCGCCCTCGGCGGCGAACGTCGCGATCACCTCGGCCGCATGCCCCGCGCGGAGCTCGACCTCGAGGGAGACTCCCGCCTGTTCCGCCCGCTCCCGTGAACGGATGGCTAGGGCGCTGAAGAAGACGTCCTTCTCCCGCTTGACCTCCTCAACCTCTCCGACGGTCGCGGCGTAGGCGGGCAGCGGCCCTCGATTGCCAGCGCCGTAAGCTCCGCGCGCGTCACCTCGGCCAGCTCGATCGCCTTCTCGAAGGCGCGGTCCGATGCGTCCGAGCCGTCGATCGCGACGAGGATCCTCCCGAACGGCATCTACGTCACCTCCTGTTCGAGCGCCGGCGCGGGCGAAATCGGGGCGAGAGCCTCGGCAGGCCGAAGACGAGACCGAGCGAGACTGCGGCGAACGGCGCGATCCACACCGTCGGCTTGATGAAGAGGATCGAGAGAGCCGCGGCAGTCCCGAAGTCCGTCACGAACGTGGCCGACATCAGCCGCTTTCCGATCACAGTCCGGTTGAGGCCGGTCTCAATGAGCACGGCGTAGACGACGGCCAGGCTCGTCGTGGAGAGCGCGATCCCGAGGGTAGAGGCCATCAGCGGCCGAAGCCGCGGTCGGGCGCGAGCCTCATCGCGCTGGCGCGTTCGAAGGATAGCCCCGTCCGGCTGAACCGCGCGCCCGGGTAAGGTCCGGCCCTGTGGGGGACGGGCGCAGGAAGCTGATCGTCGTCTCGAACCGCGGGCCGGTGACGTTCGGACGGGACGAGAGCGGCGAACGGGTGGCCCGGCGCGGCGGCGGCGGGCTCGTCACGGCGCTGCGAAGCCTCGTCTCCCACCACGACGTCACCTGGATCGCGAGCGCGATGGGCCCGGAAGACCGGGCGACGGTCGAACAGGCGGGCGGCGGCGCGATCGAGGAGACGGCCCGCGACGGCTCGCCGTTCCGGCTGCGGCTCGTCGCCCACGAGGAAGCCGCCTACGACTGGTTCTACAACGTCGTCGCGAACCCGATGCTGTGGTTCCTCCAGCACTACCTCTGGGAGCTGGCCTACACGCCGTCGATCGACGTCGCGCTCCGGCATGCGTGGGACGAGGGATACGTCCGCGTGAACGAATCGTTCGCGGAGGCCGTCCTCGAGGAGCTCGAACTCGAGCCGGACGCGGCCGTGTTCTTCCACGACTACCACCTCTACCTGGCGCCGAAGCTCGTCCGCGAGCGGGCACCGGACGCGCTGCTCGCGCACTTCGTCCACATCCCGTGGCCGCAGACCGACTACTGGCACGTCCTTCCCGACCCGATCCGCAGGACCGTTCACGAAGGTCTCCTCGCCAACGACGTGATCGGATTCCACACCCACCGCTGGCGGCTCAACTTCCTGCGCGCGGCCAGCGATCTCGCCGGCGCCGACACGGACTTCGACGAGAGCACCGCGACGTGGGGTGGCCGCCGCTCGCTCGTGACCGTGCACCCAATCTCGGTCGACCCGGCGGAGTTCGACGAGCTCGCGGGGAGCGAGGCAGTGCTGGCAGCGGAGCGCGAGCTCGCAGTGCGCCGGCCCGAGAAGCTCATCCTGCGCGTCGAGCGGACCGACCCGTCGAAGAACATCGTCCGCGGCTTCCGTGCGTTCGAGCTCTACCTCGACGCCCACCCGGAGATGCACGCGCGGGTCGGGATGCTCGCGCTGCTCGATCCCTCGCGGCAGGACATCCCCGAGTACTCGGAGTACGTTGGCGCGGTCCAGCGCGAGGCGAGGCGGGTGAACGACCGCTTCCAGCAGGAGGGCTGGACTCCGATCGACCTCGTCATCCAGGACGACTTCATCGGCTCGATCGCCGCGTACAAGCAGTTCGACGTCCTGTTCGTGAATGCCATCTTCGACGGCATGAACCTGATCTCGAAGGAGGCGCCGCTCGTGAACGAGCGCGACGGTGTGCTCGTGCTCTCCGAGAACGCGGGCGCGCACGAAGAGCTCGGCGAGTGGGCGCTGAGCGTCAGCCCGTTCGACGTCGCGGGTCAGGCGGAGGCGATTCACCGCGCGTTGACGATGCCTGCGGGGGAGCGGCGGGAGCGGCTCGAGGCGATTCGTTCCCACGTACGCGAGCACGGCGTGGCCGCGTGGATCGAGGCGCAGCTCGGCGATCTCGACCGGGTCATGGCGCGCGTGTCCTAGAC
>DASXQY010000169.1:0-4381 GCA_036506915.1 Gaiellaceae bacterium
CGGGCTCGTCGTCTTCTGGCTCTCCCTCCGGGCGGAGGGGCGCGTCGCGGCGCTGGGGCTGGTCGTGCCGCGGTTCTCGAACGTCGCCTTCGTCTCGGTGCTCACCCTGATCGGGGCCGGGATCGGCCAGTCGCTGCTCGAGCTCCCGACGCTCGCCTCGCTCTGGCAGACCTCGTACGGACAGGCATTGATCGCCAAGATCTCCCTCCTGTTCGCGGCGATGCTCCTGGCCTCGGTCAACCTCGCGCGGACGAAGCCGCGGCTCCAGGCCGCGGGGATCCGGCCGTCGCTCGGGCCGGGAGCCGCCGTGCTGCTCCGCCGGCTTGTCTCGGGCGAGATCGTCCTCGTCGCGGGCGCGCTCTTCGCCGCGGTCGTCCTGACCAGCCTCGCGCCCCCGTCGAGCGCGCTCGCGCGCGTCCAGGACATCGCCGCGCGGGTCGGCCCCGGGCCCGTCTCGAAGGTCGTCGCCAAGGGTCCGTACCGGCTCCGCGTCCAGGTGACGCCGAACCGGGCCGCGATCCAGAACTCGTTCTCGCTCGCGCTAACCCGCGGCGGGAAGCCGGTGCGCGGAGCGCAGGTGCTGACCCGCTTCGACATGCTCGACATGGAGATGGGCGAGCAGCGTTACCGCCTGCGGGAGGAGCGGCCCGGCGTGTTCACGAAGGACGCGCCCGCGCTCGTGATGGTCGGGCACTGGGCGCTCCAGTTCGAGGTCACCCCGCCCGGGGCACAGCCGTTCGTCGTCACCCTGCTCGACAAGGCGAGCGGATGAGCGTCTGGGTCCGGCTCCTCGCCGCGCTCGTCGCCCTTACCGCGGCGGCCGCGGCCCTGGTCGTCGTGATCGACGCGATCCGCCGGACAGTCTCCTAGCCGAGAGCCTCGGCGACAGCAGCATCGAGCGAGAGGCGCCGCCCCTCTTCGAGCCCGCGCTCGAGCTCGGGAGCCCCGCCTGCAAGCACCCGGGCGGCGAAGGTCTCGCGCTCGCTCTCCCACTGCCCTACCGGTCCTCGCTCCTCCTCGGACTCCAACGCGCCCCAGAGTCGGCCCGCGCGCCCAGGGTCACCAGTCTCCGCGGCGGCCCGGGCAAGAAGAGCGAGCCCGTACACGGTTCCCTGCCGGTCGCCCATCTCCCTGGCGAGCGCGAGCGCCTCGCGTCCCGGGTCCACCGCCTCGGCAACCCGCCCGAGGTCGAGCGCGCATTCGGCGATCGCGGCGAGCATGTTCGCCTGCCACCACGTGAACCCGAGCGGAGCGACGATCTCGGCGCTTTGCCGAAAGAGGTCGAGAGCCTGAACAAGATCTCCTTCCCCGCGCGCCACGTAGCCCAGCGAGCCGATCGCCTCGCCCTCGCCCCTCCGCGAGCCGGTGCGCCGGAACAGCTCAAGGCTCTCCTCGAACAGCTCGCGGGCGCCGGTCCCGCCGCGCGAGAGCGTGGTGACGCCGAGACGGTGCAGCAGGATCGCCACCCCCTGGTCGTCTCCGGCGGCGCGGAACAGCGCCAGGCTTTCCTCGATTGCCCCTTGGGCCCGCTCGAAATCGCCGGACATGTGCGCTGAGCCGCTGTAGCAGCGAAGCGCGCGGGCCCGGAGGATCGGGTCGACACCGTCGCTTTCCGCCAGCAGCGCCTCGAACCGGCGCAGTCCCTCGAACGGGTCGGTGATCACCCAGAAGTTCTCGAGCGCCACCGCCAGCCGCAGTCCGAGCTCGATCTCGCCGGCGTCCAGGGCCCAGTCGATCGCGCCCCTGAGGTTGTCCTGCTCCGGTGGGAGGATGTCGTAGCGGCGGCCGTAGTCGCCCTCCGCGGACATGTTGGCGGACTCGGCGAACGCGAGGAAGAAGTCGGCGTGACGGCGACGGACGACATCTGCCTCGCCCGACTCCTCGAGCCGCTCGAGCGCGTACTCGCGGATCGTCTCGAGCATCGCGTAGCGCTCATCGTCGAAGCGGAGCAGGCTCTTGTCGACGAGGGACTGGAGCGAGTCGAGGTCGGCGCCGCAGATCTCCTCCGCGGCCCCCAGCGTGCAGCCGCCGGAGAAGACGGAGAGCCGCCCGAAGAGCTCCTGCTCTTCGGGGGAGAGGAGCTCGTAGCTCCAGGCGATCGTCGCCCGCAGGGTCCGCTGCCGCTCCGGGGCGTCGCGGGGCCCCCCGGTGAGCAGGGGAAGCCGCTGCTCGAGCCGTTCCAGAATTTGCGCCGGGGAGAGCGCCTTGACGCGTACCGCCGCGAGCTCGAGCGCCAGCGGGAGGTAGTCCAACCGGCGGCAGATCTCGCGTGCCGCCGAGTAGTCCGAGAAGCCGGGGCGCACCGCGCGGGCGCGGCCGAGGAAGAAGCCGACCGCCTCCTGCTCGACGAACGGCGGCACCGGGTACTCCTGCTCCGCGGCGAGCAGGAGCGGCTCCCGGCTCGTCACGAGGAGCATGAGGTTGGGACAGGAGCCGAGCAGCGCGCCGAGCTCCGGCGCGGCGTCGATCACCTGCTCGAGGTTGTCGAGGAGGAAGAGCATCCTCCTGTCGGCGACGTGCTCGGCAAGCTCCCCGCTCGCCCCCACCGTCGAGGCGATAGCAGGCACCACGAGCTTCGGGTCGCGCACGGCCTGGAGGCCGATCCACCAGACGCCGTGCTCGTGCTCCTCGACCACCTCCGCCGCGGCTTGGACGGCGAGGCGGGTCTTGCCGGAGCCGCCGGGCCCGGTCAGCGTCAGCAGGCGAACGTTCTCGCGCCGCAACAGCTGCAGCACCTCGCCGAGCTCCAGCTCCCGCCCGACGAACGGAGTCGGCTGCTCGGGAAGGTTCGACTGGTTCAGCGACTTCAGCGGCGGGAACTCCGCCTCGCCCACCTGGTAGAGAGGCTCGGCGGCGGTCAGGTCCTTCAGGCGGTGCAGGCCGAGGGCGTGGAGATCGCCGTCGTCCACCGCCAACCTGGTCTGCTCGGAGAGGAGAATCTGGCCACCGTGGCCGGCCGCGCAGATGCGGGCGGCCCTGTGCACGTCGGCTCCCACGTAGCCCTCATCGGTTAGGAGCGGCTCGCCGGTGTGCAGCCCGATGCGCACGCGGATCGGCTCCGCCGCCAGGGCCTCCTGCGCCTCCCGCGCGGCCGCGAGCCCGCCCTGCGCGTCGGCGAAGGCGACGAAGAATGCGTCCCCCTGGGTATCGACCTCGACCCCGCCGTGACCGGTGAACGCCTGCCGCAGCGCCCGGCGATGAGCCGCGAGCGACTCCGCGTAGCGCTCGGCGCCGAGCTCGCGGAGCAGCTTGGTCGAGCCCTCGATGTCGGTGAACAGGAAGGTGACGGTGCCCGCAGGAAGGTCGCGCATCGCGACCCCGATGATGCTACTTCGGCGGGCGAACTCGAAGCGGCCGGTCGAACGATTCGTACCGGTGGAACATGAAGTGCGCCGACGCGGTCATCCGCAGCTGCAGTGTCCGGTAGCTCCGCCGATCGATCCAGGCTGTGAACCACGCGGGCGTGGTCGGGTTGACGAAGGTGACGACCCAGACCGGGCGACCGGCCACGCGCGCCGTCCCGATCACGTGCGCATCGATGGCCACGTCGCCCCAGGTCGGCTGCGGCACCTGCAGCGGCGGCAGTTGCGACGAGCGCCGCCACGGAGCGTCGGGGGTATCGCGGTCCCAGCGCGTCCGGCCGATCACGACCGCGGACGCGCCGCCGTGGATCCGGTAGGTGACCTCGTCCGGAGCGCGCAGGCGCCAGGTGGTGAGGATCCCGCCGGAGGGGCCCGAGCGAAGCGACTCGACAAAGACGAGGCTACGCAGCCCGCGAAAGACGCGCGCCGCACGCCTGACGATTCCGGCCGCCGGCCTGGCCTCCGCCGGAATGCGGAAGGCGACCGACCTGCCGGCGAACAGCACCTCGACCCGCCGGGGGAAAGCGCCGCCCGGCAGGTGCGCCGTGTAGCAGCCGCGCCCGCACGACCGCGCGCGGAGAGCCGGACGGGCCCCGACGCGAAACGAGAGCGCCAGCCCGGACTCGCCGCCGCCGCTCGACGAGAGCACCGTCGCGGTCAGCCGCGCGCTCGCGCCTCGGGTGACCGCAAGCGCGACCGCCCGTGCGCCGGCCTCGCGCGCCAGCACCACCGCGCCCCGCGGCGGAGGCGGCGGCTCTTTGACGCTCCCAGTCAACTCGGCGTTCAGGCGGGTCGTGTCGACCGCCGAGCCGTGGCCGGAACCGGCCCTGGTCAGCACCAGCGCCGTTGCGACGAGCCCGACGATGAGAACGGCCCCGATGACGAGCAAGGCGCGCTGCGCGCTCCTGTCCACTTCAAGAAAGCTAGCGGGAGCCGTTGTTAGGGTCGTGACGAAGTGCTTTTCCGCCAGTTCGTCGACGAGGATCTCGGTTGCGCGTCCTACCTCATCGGCGACGAGG
>DASXQY010000170.1:0-16514 GCA_036506915.1 Gaiellaceae bacterium
GTCCGCGAGCCACGAAACCGTGACGATCCATCCACGGCGCTCCTGCAGGCCAGCGCCTCAGTCCGGCGAAGTGCCGCGCATCCTTTCGGCCGCCGCCCGCCCGCTCTCGTGCACGGCCTTCCGCCGCGCGTCCGGCCCGGCGTCCCCGGCCGCGTCCACGGGCGTCTCCGCCGCCTCGAACTCCTCGCGCTCACCAACCAGCGTCCGCGACTCGTCGAGCTTCCGCCGCAGCTCGGCCGCGCGCGGGTCCCCGTCGTCGACCGGACGGCGCCGAAGCCTGCGGTAGGCGGCGACCGCGCCGACCGCTCCCGCCAGCCACCCCAGCCGAGCCCTCACGAGGCCGATGCTACACTGCCCGCCTTCCTGCCTCGCCATCGCGCCGTCCGTCCCCCGAGCGGCGCTTGCCGGCGAGGTCGCCTGAGACCGAAGGAAGGGAGGAGATCGGGGACGTGAACGACTACGAGATCCTGCTCATGCTCGACCCGGAGCTTCCGGAGGAACGCCAGAACGAGATCGTCACCCGTGCGCGCGAGGCGATCGAGCGCGAGGGCGGCCGTTGGGACAACCACGAGCCGTGGGGCCGACGGCGCCTCGCCTACGAGATCGACCACAAGGGAGAGGGCGCGTACCACCTCCTGACCTTCGCCGCCGAGCCGGCGACCCTCGACGAGATCTCGCGTGTGCTCAAGATCACCGACGGCGTCATGCGTCACCTGGCCGTTCGCCGCGTCGTCGGCGCCTCGACCCGACCCCCCGAGCCGAGCCCCGAAGAGCCCGTAGCGGCCGCGGCCGCCGCGCGTCAGGATTCCGAGACCGAGTCCACCGCCTGAGCTGAGAGGAGAGAAAGGAATGGCCAACATCAACCGCGTCGTCCTCGTCGGCAACCTGACCAAGGATCCCGAGCTTCGCCACACGCCGAGCGGAACGGCCGTCTGCAAGCTGCGCCTCGCCGTCAACACCCGCCAGAAGGACGCGAGCACCGGCGAGTGGGGCGACAAGCCCAACTACTTCGACGTCACCGTCTGGGGCAACCAGGGCGAGAGCTGCGCGCAGTACCTCTCCAAGGGCCGTCCCGTCGGGGTGGACGGCCGGCTCGACTGGCGCGAGTGGGACGCGCAGGACGGCACCAAGCGCCAGGCGGTCGAGATCATCGCCGACTCGGTCCAGTTCCTCGGCGGCCGTCCCGAGGGCGAGAGCGCCCAGCCGCAGTTCGTCCCGAGCGGCGCGCCGGCCGAGAGCGCCGACTTCGGCTCGGCCTCGGACGACGACATCCCGTTCTGATGGCGCAGCGAGACCAGCGACAGCAGCGCAAGCGGGGCCCGTCCCCCGGCGGCCCGATCCGGAAGCGGAACTGCTACTTCTGCCGCGAGAAGATCACCGAGGTCGACTACAAGAACACGAACCAGCTCCGGCGTTACGTCTCCGAGAAGGGGAAGATCCGCTCCCGCCGGATCACCGGCGCTTGCAGGCGGCACCAGCGCCAGGTCGCGCTCGCCGTCAAGCGCGCGCGGGAGATGGCACTTCTCCCCTACTCCACGGGCTGATCTGCGAATGGAAGTGATCCTTCGCCAGGACGTCGAGAAGGTCGGGCTGCGCGGCGAGGTCGTCGACGTCGCCCCCGGCTTCGCCCGCAACTACCTGCTGCCGCGGAAGCTCGCCGAGACGGCGACGCCGGCCAAGGTGGCCGAGCTGCACAAGCACGAGGAGAAGCGGGCACGGCACGAGGCGCAGAGCTTCGAGCAGGCCCAGGAGATCGCGCAGAAGCTGGAGGCCGCCGAGCTGCGGTTCGACGTCCCCGCCGGTGAGACCGGCACGCTGTTCGGCTCGGTGACCGCAACCGACGTGGCGGACGAGCTCTGGCGCGCGCACCGCGTGCGGGTCGACCGGAGGAAGCTCGAGCTGCCGGACTCGATCAAGCGGATCGGGCGTTACGAGGTCCCGGTCGAGCTGTTCGCGGACGCGACGGCCACGCTGAGGCTGGCGGTCGTGCCCGAGGGCGGCGAGCTGCCGCCGCAGGAGGAGCTCGACGCGATCGCCGCCGCCGAGGCCGAGGCGGAGGCCGCCGCCCTGGCCGAAGCCGAGAGCGCCCACGCGGAGGCCGAAGCCGAGATCGAGGCGCTCGCCGCCGCCGAGGAGGCGGAGGCGGAGGAGGCGCCCGCCGAGGCGGAGCTTCCTCCGGGGTCGGACGAGTCCGCCGACCGCCCGCCGCCCGAGGTGTAACAAAAGCGCACAGGTTTCTCCACAGGCCGGTGGCGGCCTGTGGAATTTTCACGGAACTTCCCGCTCCGAGCGGGAAAACCGCCCACAGGCGTCGTCCGGGGGTAGTGGGAACATGTGTTCCCTTATGCCTGCAAACCGGGTGGACCCGGCCCAACGGGGCCTGTCGAAAGGCGGATCGTCAAGGGCTTCCACGATCGCCCCGAGAGTGCTTTCGTAGCCCGATGGCCCAGCTCGCCCAGGCCTCGCCGACCGCCCCGGTCCCGCCGCAGAATCTCGAAGCCGAGGAATCTGTTCTTGGCGCGATGATGCTCTCCCCCGGTGCGATCGGGGCGGTCAGCGAAGCGCTGGATGCGAGCGACTTCTACCGCGAGAGCCACGCCAAGGTCTACCGCGCCGCGCTGGCGCTGTACGCCAAGGGCGAGCCCGTCGACGCGATCACGCTCGTCGACGAGCTCGAAGAGCGCGGCGAGCTCGAGGACGCCGGAGGCCGCGTCCGGATCCACGAGTTGGCCGCGCTCGTCCCGGCGAGCGCGAACGCCGGCCATTACGCGCGGATCGTGCGCGAGATGGCGACGCTGCGCGGGCTGATTCGGGCGGGCGGCGAGATCTCCAGGCTGGGCTGGGAGCGACCGGGCGAGGCGACCGACCTCGTGGACCGCGCGGAGCAGGTCGTCTTCGACCTCTCTCAGGCGCGCGTCACGAGCGAGTTCAGTCACATCGAGGAGCTGCTGAAGGACAGCTTCGAGCGGATCACCGCCCTCTACGAGGCAGGTGCGGAGGTCACGGGCACGCCCGCGGGCTTCCGCGACCTCGATCGCCTCACCTCCGGCTTCCAGCCCGGGAACCTGATCATCGTCGCCGCCCGCCCGAGCATGGGGAAGTCGGCCTTCGGGCTCGGGATGGCCGCCAACCTCGCCCTCCGCAACGAGCATCCCGTGGCGATCTTCACCCTCGAGATGTCGAAGTCGGAGGTGACCCAGCGCCTGATGTGCAGCGAGGCGAAGGTCGAGTCGCAGCGCCTCCGCACGGGCAAGCTCGATGCGGCCGACTGGCCGCGGCTGACGGCGGCCTGCGACCGGCTCGCGAAGGCGCCCGTCTACGTGGACGACACGGGCTCGATCACGATGATGGAGATCCGCTCCAAGGCGCGGCGCCTGAAGTCGCGCGAGCCCGAGCTCGGCCTGATCGTGGTCGACTACCTCCAGCTGATGACCTCGGGCGCGTCCGTGGAGAACCGGGTGCAGGAGGTCTCGCAGATCTCGCGCCAGCTCAAGGTGCTCGCGCGCGACCTCGACGTGCCGATCCTTGCAATGTCGCAGCTGTCGCGCGCTGTGGAGCAGCGGCACGACAAGCGACCGATCCTCTCCGACCTGCGCGAGTCCGGCTCGATCGAGCAGGACGCCGACCTCGTCATGTTCATCTACCGCGACGAGTACTACAACGAGGAGTCCGAGCAGCAGGGCATCGCCGAGGTGCACCTCGCCAAGCACCGCAACGGGCCGACCGACACGGTCCGGCTCTCGTTCCTGAAGCGCTACGCGAAGTTCGCCGACCTCGCGCCCGCGGGATGAGCATCTACGAGCAGACGATCGTCGTTCTCGCCCGCGCCACCGCCTTCACCGTGGTGTGCCAGGCGTGTGCCGAGCTCGAGCCGAGCGGCGAGTACGTCGGCCTGACGGCGCAAGGGACGCTCCGGCTCGGCCAGGACGTCGGCTGGACGACCTGCCCGCGCGGCCACCGCATCCGCGTGATCCGCGCCGGCAGCACCGTGACCGCCGAGGCGACGACGCCTCTCTGGTAGCAACCGACCGGCGCGTCGGGCAGACTCCGGCTCGTGCCCGCTACCGTCATCGTCGGGGCGCCAAGGCGCCCGCTCGCCGGGCGCCGTCTGGAGGACGTGCGGGCTTTGCCCGCGCGTTCGGTTCAAATCCAATGCGCGCCCGGGAACGCCTGATGCCCGCAACTGTCGTGGTAGGCGCGCAGTGGGGCGACGAGGGCAAGGGCAAGATCGTCGACCTGCTCGCCCAGCACTCGGACCTCGTCTGCCGCTACCAGGGCGGCCCGAACGCGGGGCACACGATCGTCGTCGACGGCGAGAAGTTCAAGTTCCACCACATGCCGTCCGGGATCCTGCACGGCAAGGAATGCGTCCTTGGCGCCGGCTGCGTGATCGATCCCGAGGTGTTCGTCCGCGAGCTGGACGAGCTGGAGGCGCGCAGGCTTTCGACCGAGGTCGTCCGTCTCTCGGGCGAAGCGCACCTGATCATGCCGTGGCACGTCGCGATCGACCAGGGCACAGAGCGGCGGCTCGGCAGGCTCCAGATCGGCACGACCCGCCGCGGGATCGGGCCGGCCTACGCGGACAAGGCAGCCCGGCTCGGGATCCGCGTCCAGGACCTCCTCGACCCGAAGATCCTGCGCCAGAAGATCGAGGTAGCGCTGGCGGAGAAGAACGTCTGGCTCGAGCGGGTGTACGGCTCGAAACCGCTGGAGCTGGAGGAATTGGCGGCGCGCTACGAGGGCTTCGCCCAGCGCCTGCGCCCGTACGTCGCAGACACGTCGCTCCTCGTCGACAGGGCGCTGCAGGAGGGCCGCTTCGTGCTCCTGGAGGGAGCTCAGGGAACGTTGCTCGACCTCGACCACGGCACCTACCCCTTCGTGACCTCCTCGGGCACGGTGGCCGGGGCCGCCGCAGTGGGGACCGGGATCGGGCCGAACCGGATCGACGCGATCATCGGCGTCGCCAAGGCGTACGTGACGCGCGTCGGGGAAGGGCCGTTCCCCACCGAGATCGAGGGCCCTCACCAGGAGCGTGTCCGCGAGCTCGGCGCCGAGTTCGGCACGACCACGGGGCGGGAGCGCCGCTGCGGCTGGCTCGACCTGGTCGCCCTGCGGTACGCGGTTCGGCTGAACGGGATCACCTCGCTCGCCCTGACCAAGCTCGACGTCCTGTCCGCGTTCGCGGAGCTGCCGGTCTGTGTCCGCTACCGCCTGCGCGACGGGACCGAGACGGAGGAGTTCCCGCCGCATCAGAGCGACTTCCATCACTGCCGCCCGGTCTACGAGACGCTGCCCGGGTGGGAGGAGCCGCTCGACGACGTCACGGAGCTGGCTTCCTTGCCGCCGAACGCCCGCCGGTACGTCGAGTTCGTCGAGCGCGAGCTCCGGGCGCCCGTCTCGCTGATCGGCACGGGAGCGGAACGTGAACGCGTCCTCGCCCCGGGGCCGCTCGAGGCGCTCGCGCGCCCTTAGACGCGGCCGCGGACCGCCCAGGCCCGCGCGCCGAGGGTGAATGGCCCGCGGGGATCGTCCAGGCGCCGACGGCACTCCTCGCGCAAGGCCGCCTGGCGCTCGGGTGAGAGCGAGGCGCAGTAGGCGCCGCCGGGCGCTGCGCCGGAAAGGAAGGGCTCCCAGAAATCGTCGAAGTCGCCGTACTCGGCCTCGACGTCGAGCGGCGCCGTCTCGACCTCCTCGAGCCCGGTCTCACGCCAGAGCTCCGCGAGGTCGTCCGGATCCTGGTAGCGCATCGTTCGGCCCTCGTCCGGCGCCTCAGGATCGAGCTCCAGGGCGGCATCCCAGAACATCCGCAGCATCCGCATCCCGTCGGAGTAGTCCCACGTGCATGCTGCGACGACGCCTCCCGGCCTGACAAGGCGACGCATCTCCATCAGTCCTGCGGCCGGGTCCTCGAGGAAGTTCACGACGAGCTGCGCGAGCGCGGCGTCGACCGAGTCGTCGGGCCAGGGCAGGCTCTCGGCGCTCGCGACGCGCACGTCCGCACCCGGGACGCGTTGCGCACAGGCGGCCACGAGCGACTCGGCCGGGTCGGCGGCGATGAGGGACTCGGCGCCGAGGCGGCGGGCGAGCTCCGCGGTCAGCGCGCCCGGGCCGCAGCCGACGTCGAGCGCCGACGAGCCGGGCTCAACCTGAGCGAAGTCGGCGAGCGCCGGCGCGAGCAGGCGCGAATACCTGTCCATGTAGCGGTCGTACGCGTCGCCGGAGACGGCGAAGGTCATCCCGCACATTCACGTACGCCCGGAAGGGCGCGTCAAGCGCAAACGACACACTTTTGGCGCAGGTCCGTGACGGACACGCGCGCTCGCCCTCGATACGCTCGCCTTGGGGAGGAGGCCGGGCGAACCGAACCAAGGGGACCGTTCCGGAGACCGGCCCTGCCAAGCTCTGGGTGACGTCGGAGCCGCGCTCCGGGCGGGGGCGATGCGCTCCGGGAACGTCAGTAGACTCGCCGCGTGAAGGTCCTTGTCGTCGGCTCGGGCGGCCGCGAGCATGCGCTCGCGTGGAGGCTGAGCCAAGATCCCGGCCTCGACGCCTTGCACGCTGCGCCCGGCAATCCTGGGATTGCACAGCTCGGCGAGTGTCATCCGGTGCGGGCCGAGGACGCCGAGGACCTGCTTGCGCTGTGTCGCGAGCTCGCGGTCGACCTCGTGGTCGTCGGGCCCGAGGCACCGCTCGTCGCCGGGCTCGCCGACACTCTCCGCCACGCCGGGGTCGCGGTTTTCGGGCCGACCCGGGCGGCGGCCCGGCTCGAGGGCTCCAAAAGCTTCGCCAAAGAGGTGCTCGAAGCGGCCGGCGTGCCGACCGCGCGACGGCTCGCGGTTGCGCGCCCCCCTTGCGTGGTCAAGGCTGACGGCCTCGCCGCGGGCAAGGGCGTGTTCGTGTGCAGGACGCAGGACGAGCTCGATACGGGACTCCGCGCTGCCTCCGCGCTTGGGGAGTACATCGTGATCGAGGAGCTCCTCGAGGGCGAGGAGGTCTCGTTGTTCGCGCTGACGGACGGCCGCCGCGCCGTCGCGCTGGCCCCGGCCCAGGACTTCAAGCGGGTCGGAGACGGCGACACCGGCCCGAACACCGGCGGGATGGGGTCCTACTCCCCGGTCCCGGGAATCGGCGAGCCGGAGGTCGATGAGCTCGTCGAAGCGGTGCACCGACCGGTGCTCGCGGAGCTGGCGGCGCGCGGAACTCCGTTTGCCGGCCTGCTCTACGCCGGGCTGATGCTGACCGAAGACGGGCCTCGCGTGCTCGAGTTCAACTGCCGCTTCGGCGATCCCGAGACGCAATCGATCTTGCCGAGGGTCGAGGGCGACCTGCTCGAGGCTCTCTGGGGCGCCGCCACCGGAGAGGTTGCAGCCGACATCCGGGCCGGCGGGCGTGCGGCCGTGACGGTCGTCCTCGCCGGGGGCGAGTACCCGGAGCGAGGCGACAGCGGCACCCCGATCGAAGGGATCGGGGAGGCCGAAGGGGCCGGCGCGCTCGTGTTTCACGCGGGGACCGCGCGGCGGGGGGAGCAACTCGTCACGAACGGCGGCCGGATTCTCGACGTGACCGCCGTCCGCGACGACCTCGTTGCAGCCCGTGCCGCCGCCTATGACGCCGCGGCGCGAATCTCCTTTGCCGGCATGCGCTTCCGGCGCGACATCGCGCTCGATGCCGTCGAGAGCCGTGTCGGCAGCTGACGGGCCGCTGGTCGGGATCCTCGTCGGGTCCGAGTCGGACCGCGAGCGCATGCAGCCGGCGGTCGAGGAGCTCGCCGAACGGGGGATCTCGCACGAGCTCGAGGTTCGCTCGGCGCATCGCGACCCCGATGCCGTCGCCGAGTATGCGCGCGGCGCGCGCAAGCGCGGGATCCGCGTCCTGATCGCAGGTGCAGGCCTGGCGGCTGCTCTTCCCGGCGTCGTCGCGGCCCATACCGACCTGCCGGTGATCGGCGTGCCGCTCCGGTCCGAGAAAAGCGTCCTTGACGGGCTCGACGCGTTGCTCTCCATCACGCAGATGCCGCCGGGGGTGCCGGTCGCCGCGGTCGGCGTCGACAACGCGAGGAACGCGGCTGTCCTGGCGGCTCGAATTCTGGAAGCGTGAAGGCCCAGCCGAGCCGGGTCTTCCTGAGCGGCCTCTAGACTGCGGGCAGTGATCGAGCGTTACTCCCGACCGGCGATGGCCGCGGTTTGGTCGGATGAGAGCAGGCTCGCGCGCTGGCTGGAGGTCGAGCTCGCCGCGGTCGAAGCCTGGGGCGAGCTGGATGTGGTTCCCCCCGAGGCGGTCGCCGAGATCCGCGGCTCGGCAAGGCCGCCGACCCCCCAGCGGGTGGCCGAGCTCGAGCGAGAGACCCAGCATGACCTCGCGGCATTCGTCGACGCCGTCGCGGAGGAGATCGGAGAGGCGGGACGTTGGCTTCACTACGGGCTGACGTCCTCCGACGTGGTCGACACGGCCCTCGCGCTTCAGGTGCGGGAGGCCGGCGAGCTGCTTCTTCGAGGTCTGGAGTGCGCGATCGAGGCCGTCACCGCTCGGGCGGTGGAGCACAAGGACGACGTCTGCATCGGTCGCACGCACGGGATTCACGCCGAGCCGACCACCTTCGGGCTCAAGCTGGCCGTCTGGGCATTCGAGCTCGAGCGCGGCCGCGAGCGCCTGGGGCATGCGCTCGAAGGGATGCGGGTCGGCAAGCTCTCCGGCGCGGTCGGCACGTACGCAGCCACCGATCCAGAGCTCGAGCGACTGGCCTGCGAGCGGCTCGGGCTCGAGCCCGAGCCCGCCTCGACCCAGATCGTCCAGCGCGACCGGCACGCCGAGCTCCTCGGCGCCCTCGCCCTGGTCGCCGCCTCGCTCGAGAAGTTCGCGACCGAGATCCGCCACCTCGCCCGCACCGAGGTCGGCGAGGTCGCGGAGCCGTTCGGGAAGGGCCAGAAGGGCTCGTCTGCCATGCCGCACAAGCGCAACCCGGTCGTGGCCGAGCGCATCTGCGGCCTCGCGCGCGTCGTGCGTGCCAACGCGATCGTCGGGCTCGAGAACGTCACGCTCTGGCACGAGCGCGACATCTCCCACTCCTCGGCCGAGCGCGTCGTCATTCCCGACTCGTTCCTCGCGCTCGACTACATGCTCGACCGGGTCGCCTGGCTCGTGGAGGGCCTCGTCGTCCTTCCCGAGCGGATGCGCCGCAACCTCGACGCCGGGCACGGGCTCTTCTTCAGCCAGCGACTGTTGCTCGCGCTCGTCGGGTCGGGACTCGCGCGCGACGACGCCTACCGGCTCGTCCAGCGCCACGCCCTGCGCGCACACGAGGAGGAGCAGGACTTCCGCGAGCTCGTCCGCCGCGACGACGAGATCGCGAGCCAAGTCGATCTCGACTCGCTCTTCGACCTGGCCTGGTATACGCGGCACGTCGACACGGTGTTCGAGCGCCTCGACGCGCTCGCCCGAAACGGGGAGGCGGTTCATGTCTGAAGCGGTGGTGCATGTCGGCAGCGGCAAGGTGCGCGAGCTGTACGAGCTCGATTCCGAGCGGCTCCTGCTGGTGGCGACCGATCGGATCTCGACCTTCGACGTCGTGCTCCCGACCGAGATTCCCGACAAGGGCCGCATCCTCGCCGGGCTCTCCGCCTTCTGGTTTACGCGAACGCGACAGCTGGTGCCGAACCACCTCCTCGCACTGCGTCCCGACGGCCGCTCGACCGAATGCCGGCGGCTCGAGATGCTGCCGCTCGAGTGCGTCGTGCGCGGCTACCTCGCCGGATCGGGCTGGAGGGACTACCGCGAGAACGGCGCCGTCTGCGGACACGTCCTCGCCGAGGGTCTGCGGGAGTCCGAGCGGCTGCCGGCGCCGATCTTCACCCCGTCGACGAAGGCGCTCGAAGGACACGACGAGAACATCGACCGCGAGCGCGCGGCGGAGCTGGTGGGCGCCGACCGGCTCGCCGAGGTCGAGCAGACTGCGCTTGCGCTCTACCGCTTCGCCTCGGAGCATGCCGCCGAACGCGGGATCCTGATCGCGGACACCAAGTTCGAGTTCGGGCTCGACCGCGAGGGAAGGCTCGTCCTCGCCGACGAGGCGTTCACGCCCGACTCCTCCCGCTTCTGGCCGGCCGACGAGTACGGGCCGGGCCGCCCGCAGCCCTCGTTCGACAAGCAGTTCGTGCGCGACTACTGCGAGAGCGTCGGATGGGACAAGACTGCCCCGGGCCCCGAGTTGCCCGAAGACGTCGTCGCCGGCACTCGAGCGCGCTACGTCGAGGCCTTCGAACGCCTGACCGAAGTGGCCTTCGAGGACTATCTCGCCGACCCGAACGCGGTGCTCGCTTGAGAGCGACCGTGCTCGTGAGGCCGAAGCCCGGCATCCTCGACCCGCAGGGCGAAGCGGTGCAGCGCTCGCTGCGCCAGCTCGGCTTTCCGGTCGGCGAGGCCCGCGTCGGCCGCGTGGTCGACCTCGAGCTCGAGAACGGCGACCCGGAGCGCGCCCGCGCCGAGCTCGAGCGGATGTGCGAGCAGCTCCTCGCCAACCCGTTGATCGAGTCTTACGAGATCTCGGTGACGCCGGAATGAGCGACTCACCGAAGATCGCCGTCGTGGTGTTCCCGGGATCGAACGACGATCGCGACGCCGCCCTCGCCCTCGAACAGCTCGGTGCGGACCCTGTGCTCGTCTGGCACGCGGAACGGGAGTTGCCCCCGGTCGCGGCCGTCGTCCTCCCGGGCGGGTTCTCTCACGGCGACTACCTGCGCTGCGGGGCAATCGCCCGGTTCGCGCCCGTGATGGCCGCGGTCCGGCGCTTCGCCGACGAGGGCGGGCTCGTGCTCGGCATCTGCAACGGTTTTCAGGTTCTCTGCGAGGCCGGCCTCCTTCCCGGGGTGCTGCGCCCTAATGCGTCGCTCTCCTTCGTCTGCCGTGACGTGCCCCTGCGCGTCGAGCGAACGGACACGCCCTTCACCACCCGGGCCGAGCGCGCCCGGCGCCTGACGATCCCCGTCAAGCACGGCGAAGGATGCTACTTCGCCGACGAGGAGCTCCTGGCCGAGCTCGAGGCGAGCGGACAGGTCGTCCTGCGCTACGAGAGCAACCCGAACGGCTCGTTGGCGGACATCGCGGGGCTCGTCAACGAGGCCGGGAACGTCTTCGGCCTGATGCCCCACCCCGAGCACGCGGTCGATCCGCTCCTCGGCTCGAGCGACGGCAGGCTCGTCCTCGGCTCGCTCGTCGACGCTGCGACGGCTGCCTAGGGAGGCTTCAGCCCCAGCGCCTCGGCCAGACCCGGCCGCTCAGCGAGGCCCGCGCGCAGGCGCTCGAGATCACGCCGCCGCAGCGTGACCGGGCCTCTGCGAGCCGTTCCGCCCGTCGTGTAGGCGAAGCGCACGAGCCGCTCGCCGCCCGGCACCTGGAGGAGCTGCACAACCGACGCGAATCGCTTCTCGCCGGCGCGCTGCGCCAGCGTCAGCTCCTCCACGAGCTCCGCTCGACCCCACGGTGTCGCCGCATTCGCCATCGCATCGACCGTACCCGGACAACCGTCATGCGTGTGCAACGCCTCTCTGCCAAAACCGTGCCAACAAAGCCAAATCCCTTGCCCGGGGGAGGTGCCGAGGCCCGGAACAGACGATTTCCCTGTCGAGAGTGCCTGCGGCGATGTCTCATCACCGAGCGTTCCTGCTCGCCGCCTCTGCGGCCTTCTACCCGCTCATCCTGGCGGGTTTCGAGCTGCTGGAGAGGCCCGGGCTCGGGATCGGACACTTCTACTACTTCCCGATCGCCATGGTCGCGCTCGCGATGGGCCCGGCCTGGGGCGCCGCGGCCGGCTTCGCTGCGACCGGCTTCTACACGCTCGGCATCGTCCTCAACCCGCATCTGCCGCCGTCGGACGTGCTCACGGGCGGCACGACGATCCGCTTCCTCACCTACACGACGATCGGCTTCATCGTCGGCTGGTTCGCCAAGGACAACCGCACCCTGGTCGAGCGTCTGCGGGTCGCGGCCGAGCAGGACTTCCTCACCGGCCTCCTCAACACGCGGGCCTTCGACAAGACCATCGCCGCGAAGGTCGACTCGGGGCAGCCGTTCGGGCTGATCCTCGGTGACCTCGACAAGCTGAAGGAGATCAACGACACGGAGGGGCACGCGGTGGGGAACGACTGCCTGCGCCAGGCGGGAGACGTCCTCCTGGGAGCGATCCGCGAGGACGACCGGCTGGCGCGCGTCGGAGGCGACGAGTTCGCCGTCATCACCTCGGCAAGGAACACCGAAGCCGTTCGCGCCCTCTGCGACCGGCTCACGACCGCCCTCGCGACCGAGGGGATGGGCATGAGCTTCGGCTGGGCGCTCTACCCGCGCGACGGAGAGAGCCCTCGCCTCCTCTTCCGGGCGGCAGACGAGCGCCTCTATGCCCGGAAGCTGCTCCGCCGGAGCCTCGCTCCGCCGAAGCTCGTGAAGCTGCCTACCGCCGCCGAGCGGCGGGCCGAGCTGGGCTAGCGGCGGACCAAGAGCGGCGCGTGCATGCCGCGCGCGCGGTGATCCGCGATCGAGCACCAGAGGACGTAGCGGCCGGGCTGGAGCCGGGCCCTGAGGGCCGCATGCCCACCCGGGAGCACGGTCGCGATCGCGCGGATTCTCGTCCCGCCGATGCGGCGGAGGCGCAGGTCGTGGGCGTCGTCGCCGAAGTTGACGAGCTCGACGATCGCCGGCCCGGCCTTGAGCTTCTGGCGCGAGAGGGTGAGGCTAAACTCGCGCGCCACCACCTGGAGGCGGGCCGGGGCCGCCGCCGCGGCCGGCATGGCGAGCACGCCGGCGAGCGGCACCGCGAAGAGGAGGCTGCGCCTCATCGCAGCAGCTCCGGGCGCGCGAAGTCGGCAGAGCCGGGGATGACCGCGGCCGCGTCGACTCCGAGCCACTGCTCGAGCAGCGCGCAGTAGAGACCGCGGAAGTCGGAGGTCGCGCGCAGGTTGCCCTGGTCGTCCAGGCCGCTCGTCAGCCCGGGGAACTCGCCGATCATCCGCCCGCGCAGGCGCGAGCCCACCAGGAAGCCCGTGCCAGCGGCGCCATGGTCGGTCCCGTCGGAGCCGTTCTCCTGGGCGCGGCGGCCGAACTCCGACCAGACGTGGACGAGCACCCGGTCGGCGAGGCCGCGGGCCTCGAGGTCACGCTGGAACGCGATCAAGGTCGCGGCGGTCAGCCGAAGGCCGCTGTCCAGCGCGCCGGGCTGGTTCGCGTGCGTGTCGTACATCCCCGGCGCCCGCACCGTGACGCAGCGCAGCGGGAGCCCGGCGCCGAGCATCGCGGCGAGCCCGGCCAGGCGCTTCGGAAACTGGTCGCCGCCGTCCGGATAGGGGACGGGGCTCGTGAAGCCCCCGAAGGGAAGCAGCTGCTCGCGCAGCCTGGCCGACTGCACGATCGCCGCGCCGGCCGCTGCGAGCGCCGGGTCGTCCCCGCGGGGCGCGCCCAGCTCCGCGAGCGTCTCGAGCATCCGGCTCTCGACATCGCCCCGGACGTGCGGAGTCTCGAACGTGTAGCTCGCCGGACCCTCGACCGCGGCGACCGGAACCCGCGCGGCGGCGAGCGCGGGCTGGAGCTGGCCGTCGAGCGAGAGACCCTGGAGCGGGTTGTCCGGCGAGCCGGCGTGGTCGAGGTAGCGGCCCAGCCACCCTGTAGCGAGCTGGGTGCTGGTCGCGCCGACCTCCCAGTAGTGGCGGGAGGTGAAGTGCGACTGGTCGACGTGCGTGTAGCCCACGGCCGGCAGCGTCGTCACCTTGCCCTCGCCGTGCAGCTGGGCGAGCGGCTCGAGCGCCGCGTGCCAGCGGAGCCGCTCGTCCTCTGCGAACGGGAGGCCGCTCTGGGCCGGCAAGGCGAGCGTCGGCCGCAGGCGCCGGTACTCGGAGTCGCCGTCGGGGAAGAGCAGCGACAGCGAGTCGGCGCCGCCGTCGAGGAAGACGGAGACGAGCACCGGCCCGTTCGAAGAGGCGGCCGCGCGGGCGATCCCCTCCTCGAAGACCCTCGGGCCGAAGAGGGCCGCCCCGTAGACGGAGACGGCGAGCCCGGCCGAGCGGAGCAGGAAGCTGTGCCTGCTCAGGCCCGTTCCCGCGGGGAGAGGCATCCCCGGCTCGACCGGGGGCAGCCCCCGCCCGGCGTGGGCGGCCGCCCGGCGGAGCACGCTGGCCCGGGAGAAGTCGGCACAGTGGCAGGCTCGCTCGCTCATCGTCAGCAGGTCTGCTGCTCGGGGGCGACGGCGAGCAGGATCCGGGCGGCGTTGACCGCCATCACGACGTAGGGCCAGAGCTTGCCGGCGTCCTCACCCGCGTCTGCGAGCGCCCGCCGGCACAGCTCGAGCAGGGCGGCGCGCGTCTCGGGCGCGACCGACGGCCGGCCGTTGAGAGTGAGCGCCCACGCGAGCATCCCGTCCGGGTCGTGCGGGCCCCAGGGTCGCGCGCGGCTCTCGTCGAGGGCCGTCTTCGAGAGCGCACGCGAGGCAACCTGCCAGCGGCCGCGGAAGGTCGCCGTGTCGAGCCACCGCGACTCGTCCCAGCCCGCGACGTTCGGCGGATAGAAGAGCTGCTGCCCGGCCAGCGCGTCGAGCCAGACCCAGTCGGCGGTGTCGATCCGGCGGCCGAGGCGGCGCAGGAGACCTGCCGTGTAGACGACCGGCGGCTTGACCATCCGCGGCCCCGTGTACAGGTCGGGATGGCGGAAGATCGCCTCCAGGATGGGACGCACGGCGAAGTTCCCGCTGCGGTAGAGACGCTCGAGGGCCTCCTCGGTCGCCGGGTCGGGCGCGGTCGGGACGAAGTAGCTCCAGAGCTTCCGGACGAAGAAGGAGGCGTGGTTCGGATGCCGGACGCAGAGCGAGCACGAGTCCTTCCAGTCGAAGTCGCCGCTCCGCCCGAAGATCGTCTTCACCCCGTAGTCGTGGAAGGAGGAGTCGAAGCGGAAGTTGTAGGGGCCGGCCCCGTTCGTGAAGTCGTTGCGCCACCCGGTGAGCGCCCGCGCCTGCTCGCGGACGTCGATCTCGGTGTAGCCGCCCGGGCGGTCGGGGCCGAGCGTGAAGAGCTCCATCAGCTCCCGCGCGTAGTTCTCGTTCGGGGCCCACCTGGTGTTCTGAGTGCCCGAGAGCCAGAGGAGCATCGCCGGGTCCTTCGTCACCCCGACGAGCAGCTGCGAGAAGGAGCCGAGCGCGTAGCGCCTGAAGAGCCAGTTCTGCCCGAGCATCAGCCGCTGCGACCCGACACCGGCGTTCGAGGTCGCGAACCAGTCGTGCCACACGAGGGTCATCCGCTCGACGAGCGGACGGCTGGTCCGGACCATGCGGTCGAGCCACCAAAGATGGTCGTGGCCGTAGGCGTCGGCCGGTGCGAGCGGGCGTCCGTTCCCGTCTGTGGGCGGCCTTCCGCTGAGGTGCTCCGGCCCCGGCCGCGTCAGCGAGAGGACGGCGGCGCGCAGTCCCCGTGTGGCGAGCCTCTTCGCCTCGCCGGGACGGGGCCCGAACCCAGCCCGCCAGAGGAGCCGCTCGGCCTGCGCCTGTCCGAACGGGCCGCGGTACACGGGCACACCGGACATGCGAACGAGTATCCGACCCTTCCGTGAAGAATCCCGCGGGGAAACGTAAGGAGTTTTCGGCCTTTACCGCTCGTGCGCGGTAATTCGGTTCATCGCGCCACACGACCCGGTAACGAGTCGCTGACAACAGTTGACCGCCCGAAACCTTTGTCGTATTTTCGGTCCGGTCCGAGCAAGGAGAACTGGAGCGTGGTCGACCTCGAGAGCGTTCACGACTACGTCTGGCTCTTCGCCGTCGCCGCCGTCTTCGGAGCCCTCGGCGGGCTCGCGTACGAGCTCCTCTTGGCGCGCGGTCAGGAAACCGGTGGATTGGAGCGACCCGGAACCCGAGCGGGAGTTCCGAACTTCTACGATCTCGGATTCGTCGGGAGCATGTTCCTCGGCGCAGTCGCCGCGGTGGCAGTGTCGTATTTCTTCACTCCGGAGATTCAAGTGAAAGCTCGGGAGGGAAACACGGATGTCATCAAGACGCAATGGCAGATCGTCAAGGTCGTGCCCCTCTCGCTCATCGTCGGATCCGCGGGAGGTGCGTTCCTCAGCGCCATGCAAGCCCGGGTCGTCGCACGACTGAAGGAGCAGGAGGCCGAAGCCACGAAGAGGACAGCGCAGGCGGTCACCGAGCAGCTCGCGACGGGGACGAAGCAGGTCGCGACATTGGCCGCCACGGCCGCGGCGGAGAAAGTTCAAGCCACGGCCGTGCAAGCCGTCCAGGAGGCAGCTCAGGAGACACCACCCCAACTGGCCGAGCAAGTGAGTGACCTGGCAGCCGGAGCGCAACATGAAACGGAGATACGAGATCTCGTTGGTGCCGGAGCCTCTCCGGGCCCACAGGGACACCTGGACCAGCTTCAGGACGCGAAAACAGAGGCCGTCGCCTCCGCTGTCGAACAAGCCACGTCGGCGATTGATCAGCAGCTGGAGACGGCGTCGAAGTCGCTGGAGAAAGCGACGAGCTAGCTCGGCCG